>UQOT01000054.1 GCA_900542675.1 uncultured Eubacteriales bacterium
ATTGCCCGTCTTATCAAGGAGGGAAAGGCGAAGGAAGCGGAGGTTGCTTCGCTCGAAGAAGCCGAGGACAATTCGAATAAGGCTGAGTAATTCGAAATTTGGAATTTGGAATTACGTACACGCTCTTTGCATATAAATTAATAAAATTAAAATTGCAAGGGGTGTATATGTATGACAGACGGAGTTTTCGGAAAGAACAGCTCAAACCGTGCGCTTCGTGTACAGAATACGGGCAAAGGTAAAGGCAATGCGGACTTTGACTCAAAAGGCGGGTTTTCGCATCTCATTTTGTCTATGGCAAAGGCTGCGCTGTTCGGGTTTGTGACTGCTTCGGCAATACTTATGATTTTATCGTGTCTTGCCGTGTTTTACGACATTCCCGATATGGTTTTAAACTACATTATTATTGCCGTGTCGCTTGTTTGCCTGTTTATCGTGGGCTATAAGGCAGCGGCGTATAACAGTAAAAACGGGCTTGTGACCGGTATTCTGACCGGACTGTCGTATACGGTTCTGCTGTATGCGGCGGCGTGTGTTCTTTGGAACTCTGTACATTTCTCGCCTGAGATGATATTAGATCTTTTGGCGGGAAGTGCAATCAGTGGTCTCGGCGGATTTATGGGTGTAAACCGCCGCGCTAAGAATAAAAAGAAAAAGAGACGCTGAGAAATAATTTTGTACATTATTTATATTAAATCTTGTAAAATGCAAAGGAGAGGAAAACTATGAAGAGAATTAAGACATTAAACAGCGCGGTTCTTAAGGAGAGCGCATGCAAGGGCGGCTGCGGCGAGTGCCAGACATCTTGTCAGTCGGCTTGCAAGACCTCGTGCACGGTTGCTAATCAGAAGTGCGAGAACAGCAATAAGTAGTTTTTAGCTTAAATATTCAAATCGAATATTTGCGGGCGTCCGTCCATTTAAGCGGACGCTCGATTTGTGTTTTTTAAGGGCAGAAAGGAGTTTTGATATTATGGTTCACACCTTTAAAATGTTTGATAAATATATCGCGCTTGATGTAAACAGCGGCTGCGTTCATTCAATGGATAAGTTATGCTATGATATTATTAATTTTATGAACGTAAAGCGCTTTAAGCCGGACTCGGGCGAGGCGAGGTTTAAGCTTATCGACGACTTAAAGTACGACTATGACAGAAGCGAAATCGGCGAAGCGCTTGACGATATAATCGAGCTTTATAAAAACGGGCTTTTATGGTCGGAGGACGACTATAATTTTGATAAAAGCCTTAAAAAGGACTCGCCGATAAAGGCTATGTGTCTGCACGTCAGCCACGACTGTAATTTAAGATGCAAATACTGCTTCGCGGATGAGGGTAAGTATCACAGTGAAAAAGGCGAGCTTATGAACGCCGAGACCGGAAAGAAGGCAATGGATTTTCTGGTTAAAAACTCGGGAAACAGGCGCAACCTTGAGGTTGACTTTTTCGGGGGCGAGCCGCTTCTTAACTTTGACGTAGTTAAAGAAACAGTCGAGTATGCGCACGAGCTTGAAAAGAAGTACGACAAGAATTTCCGCTTCACGATTACGACTAACGGAATTCTGCTTGATGATGATAAGATTGACTACATAAATAAGAATATGGGCAATATAGTTTTAAGCATTGACGGCAGAAAAGAGGTCAACGACAGAATGCGCTGCCGTGCGGACGGCAGCGGGTCGTATGACAGAATTGTGCCGCTGTTTCAGAAGGTGGCGGAGAGCAGAAATCAGGACAAGTATTACGTTCGCGGCACGTTTACGCGCAAAAACCTCGATTTTTCAAACGACGTTATACATCTTGCGGATTTGGGCTTTAAGCAGATTTCGATTGAGCCGGTTGTGTGTGATACAGAGACGGATTATTCGCTCAGAGAAGAGGACTTACCCCAAATCTTTGAGGAATACGAGAAGCTTGTCAAGGAGTATGTAAAGCGTATAAAGGACGGCAGCGGGTTTAACTTCTTCCACTTTATGATTGATTTGGACGAGGGCCCGTGCATAATCAAGCGTTTGTCGGGCTGCGGCTGCGGCTGTGAGTATTTGGCGGTTGCGCCAAACGGCGACGTGTACCCGTGTCACCAGTTTGTAGGTCACGAGGAATATAAAATGGGCAGCCTGCACGATGATAAGGGCATAAATGCCGAGCTGCGCTCAAAATTTGAGGACTTAAATGTATATACAAAGCCGAAGTGCAAGGATTGCTTTGCCAAATTTTTCTGCAGCGGCGGCTGTACGGCGAACGCCTGCCTGATAAACGGCGATATGAAGGAGCCGCACAAGCTCAGCTGCGAAATGATGAAAAAGCGCGTCGAGTGCAGTCTCTATGCCAAGGCAGCGCTCAGCGATTAGGACGGCATCTCATATGAGAGCAAATATAAAGGAGTAATTTATATGGAAGAATATAACAAAATTACTTTTCAGGACATAGTCAAAAACAAAGAGATAAAGACTTATCTTGAATACGGCGACAAGTATTTGGGTACGCTCGGCTATACCAATCATTCGCTGCTGCACGCTCAGCGCGTCGCGAAGGTTGCGCATATGATACTTTTATCGCTCGGCTATGACAAGCGCACGGCGGAGCTGGCGCGTATTGCGGGGTATATGCACGACCTCGGCAACGTGATAAACCGCGCCGACCACGCGCAGTCGAGCGCGATGATAGCGTTTAACATACTTACAAGACTGGGCGTGTCGCCGCCTGAAATTTCAAAGATTATCGCAGCGATAGGAAATCACGACGAGGGAACGGGTCTGCCCGTCAACGCCGTAGCGGCGTCGCTCATAATAGCCGACAAGACCGACGTCAGACGCAGCCGCGTCAGAAACCGTGACACGGGTAATTTTGATATTCACGACCGCGTAAACTATGCGGCTGAGGTGTCGGAGGTCACTGTGGAAGAGCGGATAATACGCTTAAAGCTCAAGATAGACACCGATATTTCCTCGGTCAGCGATTATTTTGAGATATTTATGACGCGTATGCTGATGTGCCGCCGCGCCGCAGAGAGCCTAGATGCGGCGTTTGAGCTTTACGTAAATGATGTTAAGCTGATGTAGTGAAATTTGTTATAATATATTATCTAATGTAAAATTTTTCTAACAATATTTTAGAATTGTTTTACAAAATCAAATTTTCTATTGACTTAAACGAAATATAACGCTATAATATTCCGGTATGCTGATATAATTGTGGGTTTATGTCGCATATTGTACTTAATGTTTGAAAAATAATTTAAAATATTGGGCGCTTAGCCCATACAAAGGAGGAAATCAAAAGTGTCCAGAAGTTTGGTGAAATTTGCGGCAATCATTTTGGTTATAGCTGCACTTTTCTATGTAGGACTGTACGGCCTTGATTTTAACGACAACATCAGAATTCCGGGCGTCACCGATGCAGACGGAATTACTCAGGGTCTTGATTTAAAGGGCGGTACCGTAATCGTGTTTAAGGCAGATGCGGCTGATCCGTCGGAAGCAGATATGGAAACGGCTATGAGTATGCTCAGAAAGCGTCTTGACTTTCAGGGTTATACCGAAGCCAGCGTTACGCTCCAGGGTTCAAATAAGATAAGAGTTGAGCTCCCGGACGTACAGGATTCGGATAAGGCTGTTGAAACTCTCGGCGCTACGGCGCAGCTTGAGTTCAGAGACGCAAACGGCAATACAATTATGACCGGTGACCAGGTTAAGGAAGCTAAGTCGGAATACGGTCAGACAAGCCAGGGCGTTTCAAAGAGCCAGTATTACATCAGTATGTCATTCACCGAAGAAGGTCAGCAGAAGTTCTCTGAGGCTACAAAGACAGCGGCTGCTCAGGCTTCAACCGGTATGAACTTTATTGAGATTACAATGGACGGCAACACTCTTACAAGACCGTCTGTAAAGCAGCAGATAGACAGCGACTCATGTATTATCGAAGGTGAGTTCACAGCCGAAGAGGCTAAGGCGCTTGCGGCGAACATCAGTTCGGGTCGTCTGCCGTTCTCGCTCAAGACCGATGAGGTCAAGGTAGTAAGTGCGACACTCGGTGAGGAAGCGCTCAGCAAGGCGATTATGGCAGGTATTATAGGTCTTGTACTTGTACTTATATTTATGCTTTTGGTATATCGTCTGCTCGGTCTTATGGCTGACATCGCGCTTATGTTCTACGTTGCTGTTGTTCTTATCTTTATCTCGAACTTCCACGTTAACCTGACTCTTCCGGGTATTGCAGGTATCATACTTGCAGTAGGTATGGCGGTTGACGCTAACGTCGTAATATTCGAGCGTATTAAAGAAGAGCTTAAGCTCGGCAAGACTGTAAGAAGCGCGGTTGACGCAGGCTTTAACAGAGCTCTTTCGGCGGTTATCGACTCTAACGTAACGACTATTATCGCGGCTGTTATTCTTTGGTGGCTCGGTACGGGAACAATTAAGGGATTTGGTTTGACGCTCCTTATGGGTGTAATCATCTCGATGTTCTCGGCTATATTCGTAACCAAGTTCCTGCTTAAGCAGATGATTGGTATGAATGTCAGAAACGCGTGGCTTTACGGCGTCGGCAAAAAGAAAAAGGATGCTGAAAGTCTGAAAGGAGGAGAGGCATAATGTTTAATATAATGAATAAGAAGTGGATATTCTTTGGAATTGCCATTGTACTTTGTTTAGTCAGCATTGTTTCTCTGATTTTCCAGGGCTTTAACTTGGACACCGATTTTTCGGGCGGTATCGCGCTTACATATGAAGTAAGCAGCGACTTTAACAGCGCTGATGTTGAAGCTATAGTAAGCGAAGCACTCGGTGCAAACAAGAGCGCGTCGTCGGTTCAGAAGTCGGGCAGCGACGTAATCATCAAAATCGGTTATGACAAGGGTTTGTCTGATGATGAGAGACAGGAATACTCACAGACAACAAAGGATACAATCACAACGGCGCTTGAAGCAAAATACGGTGCTCCCGTAGAAACGGCTGAAGCGGTTCAAAACGAAGCTGCTGTTCAGGCTTCGGCAGACCCCGCTGCAACAGTTGACCCCACGGCAACAGCTGAGCCCGAGGCAGAAGCAGCTCAGACAGAACTGACAAGCGGTGTTGTATTAAAGAGTATGGACGATATCTCGCCTTCAGCGGGACAGGAACTTGCAAGAAGCGCGTTCTGGATGGCGCTCCTCGCTTGTGCGGCAATCCTTCTCTATATAACCTTCAGATTTGAGTTTACATCGGGCTGTGTTGCTATTGTTGCACTTGTACACGACGTACTTCTCCTGCTCGGTATCTACTCATTGTTCAGATGGTCGGTAAATATTAACTTTATCGCCGCTGTACTGACGGTTCTCGGTTATTCTATCAATAACACAATCGTTATTATGGACAGAATTCGTGAGAACACACGTCATTCGAGAAAGGAAACCTACGGTGAAATCGCCAATGCCAGCGTATGGCAGACAATGACGCGTTCGATAAATACCACAGTCACAACACTTCTTACAATCGGTATGGTTTGGATTTTAGGTGTTGCTTCGATTAAGGCGTTCGCACTTCCGATTATTATCGGTATCGTTGTCGGCTTCTACTCATCAGTATTCATCACAGGTCCGCTGTGGGCAACCTGGAGAGACTCCGCAGTAAAAGCCAAAAAGGCAAACGGCGCCGCAAAAGCGGAAGCTAAAAGAGACTCAAAGAAGAAATAAGAGAAAGGGGCGGCAAATTGCCGCCCCTTTTTGTGTGCCGAAAAGTACATAATAAACTTAGCTTAACAACAATTTGAATAAATAGTATAATAAATATAGAAAAAGGCAAGACCTCAAACGGTTATGCCGCGAGTTTTTGTTTAGAATAACGCCAGCTTATGACGGGGTTGGCGTTATTTTTTATGTGCTATTTTACAAGGTCGGATACTATTGTGGTAATGCTTTCGAGCTGTTTATCGTTTAATTTTTTGAGTAAAGTTATTAGACTATTTAATTTCTCGGGATATTTATTGTCTATATCGAAAAATTCGCTTGGGGTGACGTTTAAGTATTCGCATATAAAAAGAAATGAACTCATAGACGGCATTGCTTTGCCGTTTTCAATATCATGAATATATCCTGCATTTTGTCCGACTGATAAGCTCATATCTCTTGCGCTTACACCTTTTGCGGTTCGCAATTGAGCTAAACGTATAGAAAATTCATCTTCAAACATTTTATCACCTCAATGTATATTATTATATCCTACATAAAATATAAAATGTCGGAATTATTCATTAAAGTGTATTGCAATATCGGAATAAATCTGATATAATTATATATTATGTTGGAAATAAAGCGATATATCAGCGTGCCTAAAAAGTTTAAATTTAGCACAACCATAGAGTGAACGTGTGTAGGGAACGACGACCTCGGCGTTCCGTGCTAATTAACGGTTTCCGTCATATAATGTGGGTTTGCGCCTTACATTGGCTTGGCACGGAGCGCCGAGTCGTCGCTCCCTACGAACTTTTTATGTTTAAATTTCTCACATAATTGACTTTTTCGACAGGCGGATTTAAAACAATGCAATGGAGATGATTTTTATGAGTGATATTTCAGATAATACGGTATGTTTTTTTGGACACAGGTTTATTGATGAGAGCGAGGAGTTAAGGCGCAGATTATATAAAACCATAGAAGATTTGATACAAAACAGACAAGTAACGGTCTTTCTTTTCGGAAGCAAGAGTCAATTTGATGATTTATGCTATAAAACAGTTTCGGAGCTTATGGGAAAATATTCGTACATAAAAAGGGTTTATGTGAGGGCTGAATTTCCGTTTATAAACGAAGATTACAGGAATTACTTATTGGAAGGGTTTGAGGACACATATTATCCCGAAAGAATGATAAAATCGGGAAGAGCCGCCTATGTGGAGAGAAATCGGGAAATGATTGACAAAAGCAGGTTTTGTTTGTTTTATTACGATGAAAGCTACACGCCGCCCAATCGAAAAAGCGGGACAAAAATTGCCTATGATTACGCCGCAAAGAAGAAAAGAGAGATTATTAATGTGATATAGCTCTGTGATTTATTTTTCGGTTGACATTTTGGCGGTTTTGTTATAAACTATGAGTATCTGAAAGAACGGAGGACTAATTATGTCAGTTTTAGTGTGCGGCGGCGCCGGATATATCGGAAGCCATACTGTGTGTGAGCTTTTGGACAGGGGCGAGGACGTTGTCGTTGCGGATAACCTTCAGAAGGGTCACAGAGAGGCGGTGCTCGGCGGTAAGCTGATGGTCGGCGATTTGCGTGACAGTGAATTTTTGGATAAGGTTTTTACCGAGAATGATATTGACGCGGTTATTCAGTTCGCGGCAGATTCATTGGTCGGTGAGAGCGTGGGCGACCCGCTTAAGTATTACAACAACAATGTTGTGTCCACGCTGTGTCTGCTTACAAAAATGAAGCAGTACGGAGTTGATAAAATCGTATTTTCATCGACTGCTGCGACTTACGGCGAGCCAATGAACGTGCCTATTGTGGAGACTGACCCGACAGTGCCGACAAATCCGTACGGCGAGACCAAGCTGGCGGTTGAAAAGGCGCTTCGGTGGTGCTATGAAGCATATGATATAAAGTATACCGCTCTTCGGTACTTTAATGCGGCGGGCGCGCATATAAGCGGCAAAATCGGCGAGGACCATAATCCGGAGTCGCATCTTATTCCGATTATTCTTCAGGCTGCGCTCGGTAAGCGCGACTGTATTACTATATTCGGCGATGATTATAACACGGAGGACGGCACCTGCGTGCGTGACTATATCCACGTAACAGACCTTGCCGACGCGCATATTCTCGCGCTTGACAAGATGCGCAAGGACGGCAAGTCAAATATATACAATCTCGGCAACGGAAACGGCTTTTCGGTCAAGGAAGTTGTTGAGCTTGCGCGTAAGGTTACGGGCATAGACATTAAGGCGGAAATGGGTTTAAGACGCCCGGGCGACCCCGCAATACTTGTCGCAAGCTCCGAGAAGGCGCAGAAGGAGCTTAACTGGCAGCCGAAGTATAACGACCTCGGGACAATAATCGAGACTGCATGGAAGTGGCATAAGGAGCACCCGAACGGCTTTTAACGGATTGTGAGGAAGATATGGAACAGATTAAAATTCAGAGGATAAACGAACTTGCAAAAAAGGCAAAGACCCCGTCGGGTCTTACCGCCGAGGAGCTTAAAGAGCGCGGCGAACTCAGGCGCGAATATATCGCGGACGTAAAGAAAAACCTTCGCGCTCAGCTTGATAATATAAGAATAGAAAAAATGTGAGGTAAGCATAAATTTTGGCGAAAACGGAAATCTCCACGTGTGTAGGGAACGACGGACCTCGGCGTTCCGCGGAAAACCAACGTGAGGCAGCATTTTTGCAATTTAAAAAGGGGCGGCCGGATATTCGGCTGCCCCGATTTTTTTATTCGCCGTATATTCCGGCGCGGTCGTTTACCACATAAATGCGGATTTGGTCGAGCGTAAGACTGAGTTTGCCTTCGTCATCGCCTTTTAAGAAACCCTTATTAACAAGCTTGTTTATCGTTTCCCTTGCCCACTCGGGCATATCGTCGATATTGTCGTACCGCACAAGCCCGGCGGTGATTTTTGCGATTTCAGTCTTGTTCTCGTTTATTTCTGTTCCCATTACGTTGATTATTGCGTCCTGAGACTCATTTTTTGATTTGAGTTCTTCGTATTCTTTGCTCATAAGTCCGTCCTCCCCTATATTATAGTCAAGTCCGAAGTAGTCGCATATTCCCTTGTATATAGCTGTGGCAAATGCGCGTTTGCCGCTCTCGCTTGCCATAAATTTGTTATCGTCATAGTTATCGATAAACGCGGTCTCTACGAGTATCGCGGGCATTGTCGTGTACTTTAACACGGCAAACTCAGCGGTTTTTACGCCGCGGTCGGCTCTGCCGGTCTCCTCGGGCAGGTGATTTTGAACGCATTTTGCAAGGCGTCCGCCGTCTGAGTCGAGCGAGTAGCAGTAGGTCTCGCAGCCGTATGCCTTGGTATTTGCGGAGTTGCAGTGGATACTTACGAATATATCCGCGTCCCAGCTGTTTGCGCCGTTATATCTTGCGGCAAGGCTGCCCGTCAGACTGTCGGAGATTGTGTCGGTTATGCTCTCGCGGCTCATTTTGACGGTCTGACCGTTTTTTGTGAGCAGGTCGCGCAGGATTACGCCTATCTGTACGGTAATATCCTGCTCTTTGAGCCCAAATCCGACAGCTCCTGTATCAACGCCGCTTGCGTTGTGCCCCGGGTCGATATAGATTTTAGCCATTATTTTCACCTCCGTAATCCGATATCACTAATATACTACGCCGAAGCGCAAATGTTGTGCGGTGTTGATTGACAAAACCGCGCCTATGCGGTAAAATTAAAGGGCATAATCTTCTAAGAGGTGATTTGATATGGAAAAAACTCCGCTCTCTATGCGTAAGCATATTGCGATATTCGGTGATACTAATGCGGGTAAGTCCACGCTGTTTAACAGGCTTTTAGGTCAGGACGCGGCGATTGTCTCTGAGGTTAAGGGAACGACGACCGACCCTGTGACAAAGGCGATGGAGCTTATACCTTACGGTCCGGTTGCGGTGATTGATACGGCGGGTCTTGGTGATGATACCGTCCTTGGCGGCAGGCGCGTGGCGCGCACAAAGGAGGTTTTAAGCCGCTGTGACTTGATTTTGTATGTATCCGATATAAGAGACGCTGCGGCTGTTCCCGATATAATAGATAAGAAAATGCCGCTGATACGCGTGTTTACAAAGTGCGATTTGGCGGATAAGGATATACTTGAGACGGTACGCGGTAAATATCCCGAAGCGGTATTTGCGGGTGAGGACGCAGACGGCTGGCTTAACAAACTCAGGGAAAAAATGACAGAGGAGCTTTTGAGGCAGGAAAGAGATGACGAGACGCTTATCGGAAACCTGCTTCCAAAGGGCAGCAGCCTTATTCTTGTCTGCCCAATAGACAGCGAGGCTCCGAAGGGAAGGCTTATACTGCCGCAGGTACAGCTCATACGCGACTGCCTCGACCACGATATGAAGGCGTATGTTACTACGGAAAAGACTTTACCGGATGCGCTGAGTGAGCTTAAACGTGTCGATTTGGTTGTGACAGATTCGCAGGCGTTTAAGGTTGTGGATGAGATTGTGCCCGATGGTATTATGCTTACATCGTTTTCAATGCTGCTCGCGGCGCAGAAGGGCAATTTCAGGCAGCTTTTGAGCGGCGCGCGGGCGATAGGGGAACTTAATATAAACTCAAAAATCCTGATGCTTGAGGGCTGTACACACAACTCGTCGCACGAGGATATAGGAAGAGTGAAAATTCCCGCACTGATTAAAAAACGGCTCGGCGCCGATGCGCCTCAGGTGTACGACCATTATACGGGTTATAATATGCCGGATGATATTACGGAATACGACCTCATAATTCAGTGCGGAATGTGTATGATAAATAAGAAAGAGGTCAGAAGCCGCCTTGAACTTGCTGAGCAAAAGGGCGTGCCGGTAACCAACTACGGTATTTCACTTGCGTATTTAAACGGGATTTTAGACCGCGCGGGTAAAATATTTGACAAGAGGAATTGATTTATGGATTTTACAAAACGTGACGTAATTGATATAATACGCGAAAACCGCGAAAAATTAAGCGATGACCTGCGCCGCCGCGCTCTTAAAGCGCGTGAGAAGCACTACGGAAATTCGGTCTATGTGCGCGGGCTTATCGAATTTACGAACATATGCAGGAATAATTGCAGATACTGCGGCATAAGGGCCGCGAATAGTAACGTGCACCGATACAGACTGACAAAGGAGCAGATTTTGGACTGCTGCCATATGGGGTATCGGCTAGGATTTCGCACTTTTGTGCTCCAGGGCGGCGAGGACCCGGGCTTTGGCGATAACGATATCTGTGATATAGTTCAAAGAATTAAGGCGGAATACCCGGATTGCGCCGTTACTCTTTCGATAGGTGAGCGCAGCCGCGATGTATACAAGACATTCTTTAGCGCGGGTGCGGACAGGTATTTGCTGCGCCACGAGACCGCAAACGAGGCGCACTACTTAAAGCTGCACCCTGACGATATGAGCCTTAAAAACCGAATGCGCTGTCTGTATGATTTAAAGGATATAGGCTTTCAGGTCGGAGCGGGATTTATGGTCGGTTCGCCGTATCAGACGGACGAGAACTTGGCGGAGGATATTTTGTTCTTACAGGAGCTTCATCCGCATATGGTCGGCATAGGACCGTTTATACCGCATAAAGATACGGAGTTTAAGGACTGCGCTGCGGGTACGTTAAGCCTCACCTGCGTTATGCTGTGTATAACGCGGCTGGCTCTGCCGAAGGTTCTTCTGCCGTCAACAACCGCACTCGGCACGATTGACCCTCGCGGCAGGGAGCTTGGGCTCAGCTGCGGCGCAAACGTGGTAATGCCGAACCTCTCGCCGACTGGCGTGCGGCGTGATTACTCGCTCTACGACAACAAAATCTGTATGGGCGATGAGGCGGCGGAGTGTATACAGTGTTTGGCACGGCGCGTCGAAACCGTCGGCTGCCGGCTTGATTTCTCCCGCGGAGACTGTGCGGAAATGTAGAAAAAGGGCTGACGCATTTTGCATCAGCCCGTGTTTTTATTAAATTTAATAAAAATGCAGAATTAAACCGCTCTGTTTACCTTGCCCGATCTTATGCATCTGGTACAAGCGTATACCTTCTTAGGAGTACCATCGACAATAGCTCTGACACGTCTAACGTTTGGTTTCCAAACCTTATTAGCTCTGCGGTGCGAGTGAGATACTTTGATACCGAAGCTTACGCCCTTGCCGCAAATTTCGCACTTTGCCATATATATACACCTCCTTAATTTTCTAAAAATTAACTCAACTCGAAATATTATAACAGAAACACCGCCATAATGCAAGTATTTTTTTGAAAAATTTTTTATATATTTACATCAAAAGTTTATTGCAATTAAGAGTAAAAAATAGTATAATTGTATTAATAATATTATTATACTGCGCAAAACGGCGCGGGAATATTAAAAGAGGATAGGACTATGGAGAAAATCACTGTTAATTTGGAAAAAATCATTCGGGAGATGAAGCTTGATAAACTGTATTATCCCGAAAGAGATGTTTTTATAGAAACAGCCGACTATAACAGACCGGGGCTGCAGATTGCCGGATTTTTTGATTATTTTGACCCGAGCCGCATTCAGGTTTTCGGTATGGTTGAGAGTACATATCTGGCAGGACTTTCGGCGGAGGTCAGGTATAACAGCTTAAAGCGTTTGTTTGAAAAGAATATTTCAGCGGTTATACTGACGCGCAACTGCAACGCTTCTGCGGAGATGCTCAAGCTTGCGGAGGAATATGAAACCCCGATACTTAGAACGGCTCAGCCTACGTCGTATTTTACGAGTACGCTCAACGGATACTTAAACGTAGAGCTTGCGCCGCGTATTACACGTCACGGCGTGCTTGTTGAGGTATACGGTCAGGGAGTGCTTATTCTCGGCGAGAGCGGCGTCGGAAAGAGCGAGACCGCGGTTGAGCTTATAAAGCGCGGTCACCGTCTTGTCGCAGACGACGCGGTTGAAATCAAGAAGGTGTCGTCAAAGTCGCTTGTCGGTTCTTCACCCGATATAATCAGGCATTTTATCGAAATACGCGGTATAGGTATCGTTGATGTTAAGAGCATATTCGGTATGGGCGCGGTTAAGGAGTCAGAGAAGATAGATATGATTATTCACTTAGAGCCGTGGGAGAAGGGTAAGCAGTATGACCGTCTCGGTCTGGTTGACGAGTATACCAATATTTTAGGGCTTGACATACCGTCGCTGACAATTCCCGTAAAGCCCGGCAGAAGCCTTGCCGTTATCTTTGAGGTCGCGGCGATGAATAACCGTCAGAAGCGTATGGGATATAACGCAGCGGAGGAGCTGAACCGCAGAATTACGGATCAGATAAATAATATAGGTTAACAGTTTTAGGAGGCAGTTAAGTTGAGTAAACTCGGAATACTTGTAGATACGCATACGCATACCAATTGCAGTGACCACGCATTCGGTACGCTGTGTGAGAATATACATTACGGAAAGCAAAACGGCATACAGATGATTTGTATGACGAATCACGCGCCGGCAATACCCGATTCGGCGCATATATGGCACTTTGTGACGATGCACGAGCTGCCCGATGTTATCGAGGGTATACGCGTTCTGCGCGGCTGTGAGGCGAATATTATCGACAGTATGGGCAGCCTTGATTT
>UQOT01000055.1 GCA_900542675.1 uncultured Eubacteriales bacterium
GTATTATACAACCGATAATATTTACGCGGACGTAACCTCGGCGGACAGTGAGGAGCTTTATAAGGTCGATCTTTATGTTGACGGCAAGCTCTATGCCGAGGACAGCGACGCCCCGTTTGAAACGCAGATTTCAGGCCTTGCCGCAGGCAGCCATTCGATAACGGCGGTGGCGTACGATAAAGACGGCGCAAAGCAAAGTCTGACAACAAATATCGGCGTATCCAACCTTGAAAATATGTCCGGCTGGGATGTTGTACGTCTGGGCGGAGGTAAATTAAACGAAGGCTTTGACTTTGACGGAAACGGCGGTGTGACGATTTATGCGCCCGGCTACGGCGTTGCCGACACCGAGTATGACGATTGCTCATATGCGTACACGCAGATGAGCGGTGACTTTACCGCCTCGTTTAAGATTGACGAGCAGGCGGTTGCCGATTATGACCAGATAGGATTTATATTAAGAGACGGTCTTGATGTGGATTCGCGCAGTTACACGGCATACTTCCAAAGATACAACGGTGAGTTCTTGAAGCAGACAGAAGCGCACGGCGAGAAATACGAAACATTGGGTCAGGTTAAGTACAAAAAGACCCCGGTTTGGATGAAGCTTATTAAGAGCGGTAATACGCTTAAGGCTGAGATGTCCGAGGACGGAACCGTTTGGAAGGAGATTGCATCCTGCGAGGCAAGGCTCAGTGAGAATTATTACTTAGGTATATTCGGCGCGTCCAACGAGGACTTTAAGGTATCCGAGTTTAAGCTGAGCGAGTTTAAGCTCTCAGGCGGCGCAGCGGACGGTTACGTTGATATGAGCGGCTACGAATGGACTGAGGAAGCGGTAAGAAGCCTGACGGCACAGGGTATAATAAACGGAGAGCTTGACGAAAACGGAAACAAGTATTTCTGCCCGTCAAGAAATGTAACCCGCGCCGAGTTTGCCAAGATGGCGGTTGAGGCGTATAAAAAGACCAATCCTACAGCTGAAGCAACGGAATACGGTGAAGCATTTTTGGATGTGCCTGTTGATTCAACTGAGTGGCATACCCCGTACATTTACCAAGCAAAAGCTTATGGTTTGATTTTAGGAACTCTCACCGAGCAAGGGATGGTATTTAACCCTGACGATACAATCACAAGAGAGGAGATGGCTGCTATCATCTACCGCACATGGGCGAGAAGCGCGGCTATTGATGCAATCAATGTAGACACGTTGAATATTTCTGATAAATATATTGACGCTGCAAACATTTCCGATTGGGCGCAAAGAGATGTACTTATGCTGAACGTACTCGGTATTATGCAAGGTGACCAAAATAATTGCTTTAATCCGCAGAATTTTGCTGATAGAGCCGAAGCGGCACAGGTTATTTATAACTATTTAGCACAGAAATAGCAAAAATTAACGTGTTTGTAACCTGATTTTTAGGTAAAATAACAAAAATCTTGTAAAATGCTACCTTTTTAAGGTTTTATTGTGATTTTTGCAAAAAACAACTAATATATCTTGATTTATTTGTGCAAATCGTATATAATATATACATCAAAATAATCTGGGCGTGTGCAAATTTACACGACCAAATCCTAAAGAATGGGAGGAATATGCTTTGAGTAAAAAAGAAAGTGCTGCCTCCGGCAGCAAAAAAACTAAGGGCGAAGGCGGATACTTCAAAAGAGAGTTTGCTAAGTTCGGCAAAGGTAAGTTTCTGCTTATTCTTATGATACCTGGTATCATATATTTCGCTCTGTTCCACTACTGGCCGTTTTACGGTCTGTTGGCTGCGTTTAAGGACTATAAGCCGAAGCTTGGTATTTTGGGCAGCCCGTGGGCTGATAACTACGGATTTGCGGAGTTTATCAGATTTTTCACAATTCCTGATGTTTGGAACTACATATGGAACACAATCGTGCTCAGTATTTTGCACATCATATGGCTGTTCCCGCTTGCGATACTCCTTGCTCTGTTTATTAACGAGCTCAGATCGGCAAAGTTTAAGAAGGTTGTTCAGACTATTTCATACCTTCCCCACTTTGTATCGGTTGCAGCTATCGCAGGTATGATTACGCTGTTCTGTTCTTCACAGGGCACAAAGATTGACGCAGGCAGCTATGCAAATGAAGGTATCATCAACCAGCTGCTTCTTAAGTGTCATATTATTAAAGAAGGTATTCCGTTCCTTGACAGAGCGGAATGGTTCAGAACCGTATACATCGCATCCGATGTATGGCAGAGTATAGGTTGGAGTGCTATTATCTACATCGCTGCTCTTTCGGCTGTTGACCAGGAGCTCTACGAGGCAGCTACAATCGATGGCGCAAGCAGAATTCAGAAGATGTGGCACATTTCAATTCAGCTTATTAAGCCGACAATCGTTATTCTGCTCGTTATGCAGATTGGTAAGATTATGTCGCTCGGCGCAGACAAGGCCTTGCTCCTCCAGCGTCCGGCTACATACAAGAGATCACAGATACTCAGTACATACATTTACAACCAGGGTCTTACACAGGGTGAACTTTCGTTCTCGACAGCCGTTGGTTTGTTCAACTCGATAATTAACGTTATACTTGTTGTATTTGCAAACTTCCTGTCAAGAAAGCTCACAGATACAGGCTTGTTCTAAGGAAAGGGGGAATATAAACCATGGTAAAAGATAATTCAGTTTCATCAGTTATATTGGATATAGTTATATACATATTCCTTATCTTGCTTATGATTGTAACTCTCTATCCTATCATTTATATCCTGTCGGTATCACTGTCAAGCACAACGGCGTTTGAAGCAGGTAAAGTTATTCTTTGGCCTGTAGAGCCTAATCTTGAAGCGTATAAAGAGGTACTGACCGGTAAGACTGTACCGATGTCGTTCTTGCAGGCAGTTATAAACACAGCGCTCTACACTGTATTGTCGCTTGCGTTTACAACAACACTTGCTTATCCTCTTTCACGTTCAAAGGAAAGAGTTCCGTTCCACGGACTTATTACAAAGCTTGTTGTATTTACGATGTTCTTTACTGCAGGTATGATTCCTGTATACTTGATTGTTCAGAAGCTTGGTCTTCTTAACACAAGATGGTCAATGATTTTGCCGGCTGTTATTTCGACTTATAACTTAGTCGTTATGCGTTCGTTCTTTGAGAGCGTACCGGTTGAGCTTGAGGAAGCAGCATTCATTGACGGCGCTAACGAGCTTACAATATTTGTAAAGATTATACTTCCGCTTTCAAAGGCCGCGCTTGCAACAGTCGGACTTTTCTACGGAGTATATATGTGGAACCAGTGGTTCAGCGCAATGCTTTACTTGAGCGACAGAGTTAAGAACTTGTATCCTCTGCAGTACATCATAAGACAGATTGTTATGGAAAATCAGCTTGCTGTTGAAGCAGCTCAGGCCGGTGAGCTTAACACAGTCACGGTCAGCACGGCGTCGCTTAAATATGCAACGCTGTTCATTTCAATCGTACCGATGCTCTGCGTATACCCGTTCATTCAGAAGTACTTTGTAAAGGGCGTTATGGTAGGTTCTGTTAAGGGTTAATCCTTAAATGATTTATTGAATAGGAGGATTTTTTATGAAGGTTAAGAAGATTGTTGCTTTGGCGGCTGCGGCTGCCTTGGCTACATCTGTTCTTGCGTCCTGCGGCACGGCAAATCGCAAGTCGTACGAAAAGGACGGCAAAAAGATATATACATATTATCTGAATATGTACACCCAGGACAGTGTTGAGTACGCTGAGGGTCAGGACACAAACTTTGCAAATCTCATCAGAGATAAGTTCAACGTAGAACTTAACTATGACAGAATTCCGAGAGGCGACTGGGAGACAAAGACAAATCTTTCGTACGCTACAGGTAATGAAGCTGAGATTACAACAGGCGGTAAAGAGCCTCAGTACAAGAAGTGGGCTTCTGAGGGTTATCTTGATCCTATCCCGGAAGAGGCATACACAGGCGATGACTGTCTGTTAAAGGACTGGAAGGCGCTTTGGAGCGAAGAGGAGTTTAAGAAGGTATTATCTCTTGCGAAGAGCTCAGACGGTAAGCTTTACTACCTCCCGACACTCAGACAGGAAAAGGCACAGATGTGCTGGGATTACAGAAAAGACATATTTGACTCACTCGGAATAACCGAGTTCCCGAGCACAATAGATGAATTATATGATGTATGTGCAAAAATAAAGGCTGCATATCCTGACAAGATTATTATTTCTTGTAACGGTCTCGGTACAACATCGCCGGGTTCGGCTATCACAGGCTTCTGTCAGGCATACTGGATGCCGGAGCTTATTATGACTCAGCATTCATATGTTGACCCGGTTACAAATGAGTATGTACCGTACGCTCTCACAACAGACAATGCTCGTGAGATGTACAAGACAATTAAAAAGTTTAACGATGCGGGCTTTATTGACAGAGAGCTTTTCTCAGTCGATAAGGATACGTTCTCGTCAAGACTTGCGCAGGATAACTGCTTTATTACATACAACTACGTATATAACATCAATGACTTCAACAAGAAGACAAAGGGTACAGACGCGGATAAAGTAACAGACTGGCAGTGGTCAGACACAATGATTACCGCGTTCCCGGAGAAGGGTACTATCTATAAGAGAGACCCGCTGTATTCAAACTGGGGTCCGGCATTCAGTGAGGGCATCAGCGAGGATATGGACAGATACAATGCTATTCTCACAATGTTTAATTGGTTTGCAACAGAGGAAGGTCAGCTTTACAATACCTACGGTGTTAAGGAAAGCGACCCGGATTATATGCAGAAGGGTATAGCAGAAGGTAACTACAGCTATACAATGACTGATGGCAAGCCTAAGTTCAACGAAGGCTGGTACGATGAGAGTAACTCAAAGACAGATAAGAAGAAGGATAAGACTCTGTCGCACGAATATGGCTCACTCGGCTCGCAGTTCAAGAAGGAACAGCATATGTTCGACGATATCCGCGGTAAGGAAGTTGAAGCGCTCTATGAAGCATTCAACGCTAAGGATAAGTATTATTACTTTGAGCAGGTTCCGATGAGATATACTGAGGATGAGGAGCAGAAGTATTCTGACCTTGAAATCGCTCTTAACGCAAAGAGAGATGAGTATATCCAGAGATTTTTCTCGGGCGATGTTGACCCGACTAAGGACTCGGATTGGCAGATGTATATCAATGATATGAACAAGGTTGGTCTTCAGGAATTCATCGAACTTCAGACAAGGGTTTATGAGAGAACAAAGGCTGAAGTTGAGAAGGAAGAAGCAGAACTTGCTGCCAAGGAAGGCGAAACAACAGATGCTGCTTCCGCTGAGACAGCAGCAGCGGCACAGTAATATTTCCGCCGTGATAAATAGGTTTTTGAATTGTATTTCAGACCTTGAAAATTCAATATGCGCCGGGACACTGCCAAATTATATTTGGCAGTTGTCTTGGCGTTAGGGCAAAATAGCAAGTAGGTCTACGACGATTTTAAATGATTTTGAACCATTAAGCCGCATTCTATAGAAGCGGGATGCGGGTGGTCGAATAGATTAATGCAAAATCATTTAAAATCGGAAAGTTTAAGGAAAATGAGAATATGAATTATATTGTAAGAAAAGATTTCAAAACAATCACTGAGGCGCTTACCGCGGCAAACCCGGGCGATACAATAATTATTCCTTCCGGAATATATAAAGAAAAAATAACGGTCGATAAGCCTAATATTTCATTAGTCGGCGACGGAGTTGTGACGATTACGTATGACGCGGCATCGGGTAATCCAAATCCGGACGGCGGAACGTACGATACGTTTTCGTCAGCGACAGTAACGGTGCTTAATTCGGCTGCAGGTTTTAAGGCAGAAAATATAACGTTTGAAAATAATTATAACCGCACAGACCCCGATATAAAGGTGACTCAGGCGCTTGCAATCAGCTGCGGTGCGGATGGTGCGGTTTTTGATAATTGTAATTTTTTAGGCTGGCAGGATACAATGTATCTCTGCTGCAAAACGCGCCAATATGTAAACGAGTGCTATATTGAGGGCAGCGTTGATTTCATATTTGGTGATGCAACGGTTTTGTTTGAGGATTGCGATATAAACTGCGTCAGAGAAAAGTCGTATATAACTGCGGCTAATACTTCGGAAAATTCGGACGCGGGCTTTGTTTTCTACCACTGCTATATAAGTGCGTGTGAGGGCTGCGGAAATATTTATCTCGGCAGACCGTGGCGTGCAGAGCAGGAGGGGATTAACTCGGCGACAGCATTTATCGAGTGCACTTATAATTTTTCGGCTGCACCTGAGGGCTGGTTGACGTGGAATTTGAAATCAGGCACGGAGTATGCAAATACTCGGTATTTTGAGTATAAAAATGTCGATGCACACGGGCATTTGGCGGATATATCGCACCGTGTTCCCTGGAGCAGGCAGCTTTTAAAAGATGAGGCTGAGGCGCTTATGGTAAGCGTCGCAAAAAGAGATTAGTCTAGTGAAAATTATACTTGACTACAGCCTAAAACTATAATAGAATTAAACTATAATTAAAGAGTTTTAAATATTACGGAGGTCAGACAAATGAATACATTATCAGCTGTATTTGATGTTACAAATTACGGCGTTGTCGGTGACGGAGAGACCAACAACACCAAAAAAATTGCTGAGGTTATCGCAAAAATGAAGGAAATCGGCGGAGGTACTATATACTTCCCTCCGGGACAGTATGTTACCGGTTCGATTATTCTCGGCGATAATATGACGCTTTACTTAGACGGCGGTGCGACTATACTCGGCAGTGCCGACCCGGAGGATTATCCTCTTATTACCAACAAGGAGATTGAGGGATACAACCGCGGCGGGCATACAGGGCTTGTTGCTGCACTCAATGCTAAGAACATTACCGTTACCGGCCGCGGAACGCTTGACGGCCGCGGATACAATTGGTGGCATACACCGAAGAACGAGCACAGACCGAGAGCTTTTCAGCCGATAATGTGTGAAAATGTCAGACTTGACGGCATAAGCATAATTAATTCCGCAATGTGGACGGTTCATCCGATGTGCTGCCGCAACATCACGATTGACGGTATATCAATCAAGAACCCCGCAGACTCGCCGAATACTGACGGTATTAATCCCGAGAGCTGTCAGAACGTACATATTTCAAACTGTCAGGTTGATGTTGGTGATGACTGCGTAACGCTTAAGTCGGGTACCGAGGACGATTTGTTCCAGAAGCAGTTCCCGTGCGAGAATATCACGATTACCAACTGCACAATGAACAACGGCCACGGCGGCGTAGTTATCGGCAGTGAGATGTCGGGCGGCGTTAGAAACGTTACTATTTCAAACTGTGTATTCAACGGCACCGACAGAGGTATCAGGATTAAGACCCGCCGTAAGAGAGGAGGAAGCGTTGAGGATATCAGAATTGATAATATTATGATGACAAACGTATTCTCACCGCTTACAATAAACGGTTACTATCAGTGCGGCGGCACAGACCCGAACGATATGGAACTGTTTGACCTTGAAAAGCGTCCGATTGAGGACAGCACGCCGGTATTTAAGAATATTTACATCAGCAACGTTACAGCGCGTGAGGTTAAGTGTGCGGCGGGATATATCTATGGTATTCCCGAAATGCCCGTTACCAGTCTCCACGTTGACAACTTCGTATGCTCAATGACAAAGGGTGAGCACGATGTTGAATACAGTCCGATTATGGCGTGGCACGTACCGCCGACAAAGGGCTGCGGCTTCTACTGCGCAAATATGAAGGACGTAAGCTTTAACAATGTTCATCTGGATGTTGAAAGAACACCGTCCATCATAATCGAAAGATCGGAGCTTGTAAAAGTCAGCGGACTTACGTCTGAGGGCAGCAACACTGCTGTTAAGCTTGCGGAGTCCAAGGACATTATGATAAGCAACTCAATGGTATCGCCGACGGCGAAGGAGTTTATAGTGACTGATAAGAAGTCGGAGGAAACTCTCAATGTAAACGGAGTGGCAAAGAGCAATGATTCTCAGGAAATAGTAAAGACAGAAGACTAAAATATACACAGCCCGGCGTCATCGGGCGGAAGGAGAAATGCTATTATGGAAAGATTAAAGAGAAAAGAAGCGTGTAAGCTGACAGAGCGCGTTTTGCAGTTCGGCGAGGGTAACTTCCTCCGCGGATTTGTAGACTGGATGTTTGACCGATTAAATAAGGAAAACGGCGGCGATTTTGGTGTTGTTGTAGTTCAGCCGATTAATATGGGCCCGGTTGTTGATTTTTTAAATGAGCAGGACGGTCTGTATGATTTGTATTTAAGAGGTCTTCAAAACGGAGAAAAGGTTGAAGAAACACGCGTGGTTGAGTGTATAACCAGAGGCATTAATCCCTATACTCAGAATGAAGAGTTTTTTAGGTGCGCACTTAATCCTGACCTCAGATATATCGTGTCTAACACAACTGAGGCAGGTATCGAGTACAAGCCCGGTCAGGACCCGAACGATTTTGACAATAACACATTCCCCGGCAGACTTACACTCTTCCTCAAAAAGAGATTTGATGCGGGACTTCCGGGATTTTTATTTCTGCCGTGTGAGCTTATAGACAACAACGGCGCAGTGCTTAAGGACTGCGTGCTCAAGTATGCCGATGACTACGGTTACGGTGAGGACTTTAAGAAGTGGATAAATGAAGATAACGCATTCACAAGCACACTTGTTGACCGTATCGTTACGGGTTATCCGCGTGATACCGCTAAGCAGATGGAGGAGGAGTACGGTCACCTCGATAACGTAATCAACACGGCTGAGATTTTCCATCTTTGGGTTATCCAGGGTGATAAGAAGTATTCGGAGGAGCTGCCGTTTACAAAAATCGGGCTTAACGTTCTCTGGACAGACGATGTAACACCGTATAAAAAGAGAAAGGTTAGAATTTTAAACGGTGCACATACTATGATGGTGCTCGCTGCTCATCTCGCAGGTCTTGAGACCGTTAAAGAAGCTATGGATGATGAGCTCGTATTCAGCTTTATGAAGAAGGGCGTGTTTGACGAGATTATTCCGACGCTTGATTTGCCGAAGGATGAGCTTGTTCAGTTTGCAAACGACGTAATTGAGCGTTTCCAAAATCCGTTTATTAAGCACTATCTTTTGAGCATAGCGCTTAACTCGGTATCAAAGTTTCAGGTTAGAGTTCTGCCGTCGCTTCTTGAGTATATCAAGGCAAATAATGCGGAGCCGAGATGCCTTGTGTTCTCACTTGCTGCGCTTATCGCTTTTTACAGAACCGATGCGGCAAACGACAATGCCGACGTTATGGAGTTTATGAAGTCTGCGTCCGTTGATGATATACTCAAAAAGACCGAGTATTGGGGAACAGACCTTACAATGCTCAAGCCGTCTATTGACGCTCATCTTAAGGCTATCGACGAGAAGGGCATCAGAGCCGCTATGCAGGACGTAGTTAATGCGTAAATGCTTAATTAAATAATAAAAAGGGGGCTTAAAGAATTGGGAAAGATAAAAATTAGCCCGATTGATAATGTTGAAGTTAATGTCGGCGGCGAATTTGACGGTCACAAGACCGCCTGCCGCGATATAAAAAAGGGCGAAAATATAGTAAAGTACGGTTATCCAATCGGTCACGCGCTTGAGGATATCAAGGCGGGCGAGCACGTACACACGCATAATATAAAGACTAATTTAAGCGGTATACTTGAGTATAAGTACGAGCCGCAGAATAAGCCGCAGAATAAGCCTGAGGGTGAAAAGTATTTCAACGGCTATGTTCGTGAGGACGGCAGCGTGGGTATTCGTAACGAAATTTGGATTGTTAATACTGTCGGCTGCATCAACAAGACCTCAGAAGCGCTTGCGCGTGAGGCGAATAAGCTGTATGCCGGAAAGACTGACGGAATATTTAATTTCGTACATCCATTTGGTTGTTCACAACTTGGTGATGATCAAAAGACAACTCAGGCGATACTCAAGGGCTTGGTTAATCATCCGAATGCGGCGGGCGTTCTCGTTCTCGGCCTCGGATGTGAGAATAACAATATTCCGGTGTTTAAAGAGGTTCTCGGCGATTGGAACCCCGACAGAGTAAAGTTTATGTCCACACAGGAATTTGACGATGAGATGGAGCAGGGGCTTAAGCTCATCGGTGAGCTTGTGGAGTTTGCGCAGAGATTTAAGCGCGAGAAGTGCGATATTTCAAAGCTGGTTGTCGGCTTAAAATGCGGCGGCAGCGACGGCTTCTCGGGTCTTACGGCAAATCCGCTAGTAGGACAGTTCTCGGATTTGCTTGTCGCTCACGGCGGCAGCACTATCCTGACCGAGGTGCCCGAAATGTTCGGTGCGGAGACGCTTCTTATGAATCGTTGCCGTGATGAGGAGACGTTTAACAAGACGGTTGACCTTATCAATAACTTTAAGGAATATTTTATGCGCCACAATCAGGTGGTGTACGAAAATCCGTCGCCCGGTAACAAAAAGGGCGGTATAACCACTCTTGAGGATAAGTCTCTCGGCTGTGTTCAAAAGAGCGGAACAAGCGACGTTGTTGACGTTATTCAGATTGGCGAGCACGTGAAGAAGCAGGGGCTTAATTTGCTTACCGGACCGGGTAATGATATCGTTGCGGTTACCAACCTTACAGCGTCGGGCTGTCATATGATTTTATTTACGACAGGCCGCGGCACGCCGGTTGGCGCACCCGTTCCGACTGTTAAGATTGCGTCAAATTCGGGATTGGCTGAAAGAAAGCCGCATTGGATTGACTTTAACGCGGGTCCTATAGTTGAGGGCAAGAACCTTACACAGGATTTGCTTGATTTTGTAATTGAGGTTGCAAACGGAAAGCAGACCAATAACGAAAAGAACGGTTATCGTGAAATTTCTATATTTAAAGACGGCGTAGTTTTATAGGAGGAATATAATGAACAGAACAGAAGGAAACTGGGTCGCCGATTTAGGCGACGGAACTTATAAGAACCCGATTTTATATGCAGATTATTCAGACCCGGATGTTATCCGTGTCGGAGATGACTTTTATATGACGGCGTCGAGCTTTGTAAATGTTCCGGGCCTGCCTATCCTGCACTCAAAGGATTTGGTTAATTGGGAGCTTATAAATTATGCGGTAAGAAAACTGCCCGAGCGCTACAATAAGCCGCTTCACGGCTGTGCGGTTTGGGCGCCGGCAATCAGATATAACGACGGCAAGTTCTATATATACTACGGCGACCCGGATATGGGCATATTTATGACCTGTACCGAGGACCCGTACGGCGAGTGGTCAGAGCTTGTGCTTGTCAAGGAGGCGCTTGGCATTATTGATACCTGTCCGTTCTGGGATGAGGACGGCAAGGCATATATCGTTCACGGCTATGCAAACAGCCGCTGCGGCATAAAGAGCCATCTTGCGATTTGCGAAATGACGTGGGACGGAACAAAGGCTACTTCCGAGGATAAGATAATTTTCCGCGGCACGGTCAGTCAGCCGACTATAGAAGGACCTAAGATGTATAAGCACGACGGTATGTATTACATACTTGCGCCTGCGGGCGGTGTTCCGACCGGATGGCAGGTTGCTATGCGCTCTAAGAATATTTACGGCCCGTATGAAGATCACATTGTTCTCCGTCAGGGACTGACCGAGATAAACGGACCTCACCAGGGCGGTCTTGTTGAGCTTGAAAACGGCGAGAGCTGGTTTATCCACTTCCAGGATTTAGAGGTTATCGGCAGAATTACACATTTGCAGCCTGTTCAGTGGATTGACGGCTGGCCGGTAATGGGTGAGAATATTGACAGCGGTCTTTGCGGTCAGCCTGTGCTCCGTCATAAGAAGCCGAATGTTGGCAAGGAGTATCCGGTTACAACAATTCCGACGTCAGATGATTTTTCATCGGATAAGCTTGGTATTCAGTGGCAGTGGCAGGCTAACCCGAAGGCCGAGTGGTACTCACTCACCGAGAACAAGGGCAGTCTGAGATTATACAGTGAAAAATTTGAGAACAAAGAGGATAAGTATCTTTGGAACATACCAAATCTCCTGACTCAGCTTTGGCGTGCACCGTCAATGGTGGCAAGTGTTAAGGTCTCAATTCCGAAGGGGACGGGCAAAAATAAGGCTGTGTTGTCGGCATTCGGACTTAAGTACGGATATCTTGCACTGACCGACGAGGGCATTGTCGAGTTCTGTCAAGGCGACTTTAAAGAGGGCAGCAGCGAGTGGAAGGTCACAGACAAGTGTATAGGCACAACTGAATGCTGGCTTCGCTTAGAGGTAATCTCCTGCACCAACAGTAAGGAAGCATATTGCCGCGCATACTACAGCGCAGACGGCGAGGACTTTGTTCAGCTCGGCGAGTTCGACTGTATGCAGGGCAAATGGGTCGGTGCGAAGTTCGGTATAGCCTGTGTGGGCGAAAAAGGCGGTTACGCAGACTTTAATGACTTTCTTGTAGTGTAATCGCTTGCGTTTGAATACGCGCTTAAAAACAGCGTCGGATTAATTTCCGACGCTGTTTTTTGTTGATTTTTAAATGATATTACATAAATTCTCCCAATAACAGTCTTTATGACATACAACCAAAATCGCCGCAAACGAAAAAGTCTTGCAAAATAGTGCGGTTTGGCGTAGCGAAAGGCGCCTTATAGGTAATTATTTTTGAGTGTTTTCATCGTTATTATGCTGAAGCGCAGAGCGGAGCTCTTTGATTAGCTTTTGCATATTAAGAGGCTTAGATACGTGACCGTTCATACCTGCTGCTTTGCAAGCGGCGACATCTTCGGCAAAAGCATCCGCCGTCATAGCAATTATCGGTATATTTTTTACATACTCATTATCGGATTTACGTATTGCTCTTGTGGCATCATGACCGTTTAAAACGGGCATTTGCACATCCATAAGAATTGCAT
>UQOT01000056.1 GCA_900542675.1 uncultured Eubacteriales bacterium
TCCTTAAAGAGTCAATTGACGATGAAGATGCAGAGGAATTGCCGGTTAACATCGCGGGCTTTGAGGAGAGCGAAGATGGCGCTCCGGAAAAAGCCGATGATGCGGTTGAAGACGATTTGCTGGCTGAGGAACTTGATGATGAAGACAGCGTCAGCGTATTGGATGAGGTAGCGCAGATAATTGCGGCGTCCTCGGCCGAGAAAAAAGCCGACAGTGATGTGAGCGATAACGCTGAATCCCTCGAAGAACTCAGGGCAGCGGAAGATTTTGATGATGAAGACGACGATGATATTCTTTAAGATACTTTAAAGAATACGGTCAGTTAAAAATTGTTTGTCAGACTCACGGCAGACAATA
Organism: uncultured Eubacteriales bacterium; assembly: GCA_900542675.1. Taxonomy (GTDB): domain Bacteria; phylum Bacillota; class Clostridia; order Monoglobales; family Monoglobaceae; genus Monoglobus. The sequence continues at coordinate 358 of UQOT01000056.1, forward strand.
TTTGAAAATGTGAGTAGAAAGGCATGGTCGTTATGGGAGAATATCAAAATTTTGAAGCTATCCAAATCGGACTTGCTTCACCCGAGAAAATCAGAGAATGGTCAAGAGGTGAAGTTAAAAAGCCCGAAACTATAAATTACAGAACATTAAAGCCCGAGAAAGACGGACTTTTCTGTGAAAGAATATTTGGTCCTACCAAGGATTGGGAGTGTCACTGCGGTAAGTATAAGCGCGTCCGCTATAAGGGAGTAGTCTGCGACCGATGCGGCGTTGAGGTTACACGCAGCAAGGTAAGGCGCGAGCGTATGGGTCATATTGAACTTGCGGTTCCCGTGTCGCATATATGGTACTTTAAAGGTATTCCGTCGCGTATGGGTCTTATGCTTGACATATCACCGAGAGCGCTTGAAAAAGTGCTTTATTTCGGTGCGTATATAGTAATTGACCCGGGCAATACCGGACTGATGAAAAATCAGATACTGAGCGAGAAGGAGTACACCGAAAACCGCGAAAAGTACGGGGATATGTTCCGTGCGGGTATGGGCGCGGAGTCGATTTATGAGATGCTCCGCAGTATTGACCTTGATAAGCTGTATGAGGAATTAAAGAAAGACTTAGACGGTGCAAAGGGTCAGAAGAAGATTAGAACAGTCAGACGTCTTGAGGTTGTCGAGGCGTTCCGTAAGTCCGGAAACAAGCCGGAGTGGATGATACTCACGGTTATTCCGGTAATCCCGCCCGAGATTAGACCTATGGTTCAGTTAGACGGCGGCAGATTTGCGACGAGTGACTTAAATGACCTTTATAGGCGTGTAATAAACAGAAACAACAGATTAAAGAGGCTGCTCGATTTGGGTGCGCCCGATATTATTGTAAGAAACGAAAAGAGAATGCTCCAGGAAGCCGTTGACGCGCTGATAGATAACGGCAGACGCGGCAGACCCGTAACGGGTCCCGGAAACAGACCGCTCAAGTCGCTTTCGGATATGCTCAAGGGTAAACAGGGACGCTTCCGTCAGAATCTTCTCGGTAAGCGTGTTGATTACTCGGGTCGTTCGGTTATCGTTGTCGGTCCGGAGCTTAAGATTTACCAGTGCGGACTTCCGAAGAAGATGGCGCTTGAGCTGTTTAAGCCCTTTGTTATGAAGAAGCTTGTCAGCGATGGGCTTGCGCATAACATCAAGTCGGCAAAGCGTATGGTTGAACACGTACGTCCCGAGGTTTGGGATGTACTTGAAGATGTTATTGCCGACCATCCGGTGCTCTTAAACCGTGCGCCAACGCTTCACAGACTCGGTATCGAGGCATTCGAGCCGGTTCTTGTAGAGGGCAAGGCGCTTAAGCTTCACCCGCTCGTATGTACGGCGTTTAACGCTGACTTCGACGGTGACCAGATGGCGGTTCACCTTCCGCTGTCGGCTGAGGCACAGGCAGAAGCAAGATTTCTTATGCTTTCGGCAAACAACCTTATTAAGCCGCAGGACGGTAAGCCGGTTACGGTACCGACGCAGGATATGGTTCTCGGTTCGTACTATCTTACGCTTAAAGACGACACAGAGCTTGGCTCACCGTATGAAGAGGACGGTCACACCGTATACAGAGTGTTCTCGTCACCTACAGAGGCAAAGCTCGCGTATGAGAATAAGACTGTGGGTCTGCACGCCCCGATTAAGGTTCGCGTAAGCCGTGAAGTCGGCGGTGAAACTAAGACCGGCATAATTGACGCGACAGTCGGCAGACTTATATTTAATGAAAAAATTCCGCAGGATTTGGGTTTTGTGGACAGAACCGACCCCGATAAGGTGCTTGACCTTGAAATAGGCGATAATGTACTCAAAAAGCCTAACATAAAGAGCGTTATAGGCGATAATGTTGAGCCGGGAGTGGATAAGAAGCTCTTGGGTAAGATAATAAACGCCAGCATAAAGGTTCACGGCATAACCGAGACCGCAACGCTGCTTGACGATGTAAAGGCAATGGGCTATAAGTTCTCGACAATCGGAGCTATCACGGTCGGCGTATCTGATATGGAAATTCCGAAGGAGAAGAAGCAGTTCCTTAAGGAAGCCGAGGATGAAATTGATAAGGTTACAAGAAGCTTCCGCCGCGGACTGCTTACGGATGAAGAGAGATATCAGAAGGTTATAAATATCTGGAACAGCACATCAGATAGAGTAACCAACGCGCTGATGGACAGCTTGAAGCAGCTTAACCCGATTTATATGATGGCTAATTCGGGCGCCCGCGGTAGCGTAAACCAAATTCGTCAGCTTGCCGCAATGCGCGGACTTATGGCTGATACGCAGGGACGTACGATAGAAATTCCTATCCGTGCTAACTTCCGTGAGGGTCTTAACGTGCTCGAGTACTTTATCTCGACTCACGGTGCAAGAAAGGGTCTTACCGATACGGCGCTCAGAACGGCCGACTCGGGTTACCTCACACGCCGTCTTGTTGATGTATCGCAGGAGGTTATCGTTCGCGAGGAGGATTGCGGAACAGATGACGGTATTATCGTTTCGGACATTATGGACGGTAACGAGGTTATCGAGCCGCTTATCGACAGACTTGAGGGCAGAACGGTAATCGGCGATATTGTATCACCCAAGACCGGAGAAGTATTGGTTCGTGACGGTGAGATGATTACACACGATAAGGCTGATTTAATCGTGAGTGCAGGAATTAAAGAAGTCAGGATACGTTCGGTTGTTAAGTGCCGCAGTAAGGTTGGCGTATGTGCGAAGTGCTACGGTATGAACTTAGCTACAAGTAAGAAGGTTGATATAGGTGAGGCTGTCGGCATCATCGCCGCTCAGTCAATCGGTGAGCCGGGTACTCAGCTGACAATGAGAACGTTCCACGCCGGCGGTGTCGCTCAGGGCGACGATATCACACAGGGTCTTCCGCGTGTTGAGGAGCTTTTCGAAGCGCGTAAGCCGAAGGGTGTCGCAATCGTTTCAGAGGGCGGCGGTACCGTTCACTTAAGCGAAGCGAAGCAGAAGAGAGAAATTACAATAACCGATGAGGAGACGGGCGGCGCATATACCTACCTTATCCCGTTCGGTTCAAGAATAAAGGTTCACGAGGGCGACGTAATCGAAGCCGGTGACCCGATAACCGAGGGTTCGCTCAACCCGCACGATATTATGGACATCAAGGGCGAAACAGCTGTACAGAACTACTTTATTCAGGAAGTACAGCGCGTTTACAGACTCCAGGGTGTTGATATCAACGATAAGCATATCGAGGTTATTGTGCGTCAGATGATGCATAAGGTTAAGATTGAGGACCCGGGCGAAACCGGATTACTCACAGGCGCACTCGTTAATATCTACGATTTAGAGAAGATTAACGAGCAGACTATAGCAGAGGGTAAGGAACCGGCAAAGGCAGAGCTTCAGCTTATGGGTATAACCAAGGCTGCTCTTGCAACCGAATCGTTCCTGTCCGCCGCATCGTTCCAGGAGACGACCAGAGTCTTAACCGACGCTGCGATAAAGGGCAAGACCGACCCGCTCGTAGGACTTAAAGAAAACGTTATCATAGGTAAGCTCATACCCGCAGGTACGGGAATGCCGCAGTATAACAACATCGACGTATACCCAAGCTACGGCACAGCCGCCGCAGAACAGAATACGATCGAATTAGAAGATTAAAAATCAAAAACGGCGCGGAACCCTCCGCGCCGTTTTCAGCGTTTCGAAATACCGAAGGTGACGGATGAGGGACTATTGCGACAAAGTGAAAATAAAAAATTGGCATTTACAAGCACTGTTTATATGATACAATAATTTTGTTATAATATTTAGTTATAATATAAAGAGTTTTATTTTAAAAAATCGGTTGACTTTTGTTGATAATATGATATAATGTTAATGAAAGTTGAATAAGTTTTATTCTGTCTTCACATAATGTGTTTATAAGCTGAAAAGCTTATGGGATATGCTCATAGAACGTGAGCGGTAAATAAAGAAAGTTCACTGAGAAGATTTTGTCGTAGAGCGCGACAAAGTGAAAATAAAAAAAGCTCACCGAGAAGAGTCCCTTTATGGGACTCCTTTCAGTTGGAGATTAATAATGAAGTACATATTTTTAACACAGAAGTTTTATGATGATTACAAAAATTGTCCCGAGATTGAGCAAAAAATAGACAGACCGTATATACAGGTGTGTATTAAAATAAACGATTATTTATTCGCAGTTCCGCTTAGGTCACATATTACACATAAATATGTTTTATGGAGTGATAAAGAGAATAGCTGTGGCTTGGATTTTTCAAAGGCAGTTTTACTTTTGAAACCTGATGAGTATATTGATTTTACACGTTCTCCATACATTCGACCAAACGAATTTATAGCGCTGAAAGGCAAAGAGCATATTGCAGAGCAAAAGCTCTTGAGTTTTATAAAAAAGTATAAGAAAGCTAAAACAAAAATTCAATTTCCGGAGAATAAACTGATATGCGAGTATTCAACCTTGCAATACTTTGAGGAATATTTGTAAGTTAAAATCAGCCTGCGCATCATTTTGCGCAGGCTTTTGAGTAGTGATATAAAATTCTCTCCGCGTGCATAAGCTCATCTCCGCTGAGCTCCGACAATATATTTTCAATATAAGCAAATTTGTTCTCGTCACTCTTCCCATAAACCAAACTGTTACAGTCGGTATTAAGACTTTTGGCGAGCCTGACTAAAACAGCCGCGGACATTCCTCTTTTTCCGTTTTCAATTTCATACAAAAATCGTGTACTTATATCCGCCATTTCGCTGAGAGTCTCGCGTGTAAGCCCAAGCTCAGTTCTTTTGTTCCAAACTCTTTCGCCAATAATTTTATTAAAATCATCCATAATGTCAGCACCTCCGTATATTATTGTAATTATAGATTATCACAATAATTCATATGATAAATGAACAATATTGCTTGACAAATATGATGTATTGTGTTAATATTATGTCTACAATAGATCATATTATGTAACAAAATTAAAAACGATGGAGGGACTTTTATGCAAAAAAGAATTTTGTCAACACTTTTATGTTTAGTTATGCTGGCGGTGTTGATACCGCACATAAGCTTTGCTGAAGTAAATGCAGATGAAAATTCGGATGTTCTATCTATAGAGGCTCAGTATAAAGATACAGTGAAGCTTCAGAAGAGCGTGGGAACAGAAGAAGATTATAACGGTAATTTAATATTGACGGGAGGTAATTTCAGCGTTGGCAGAGATTATTCGCAGAAATGTGATGTTACGGTAAGAAATACCTCTAATACAGCAATAAAATATCATCTTGAGTGTGTTAATAATTATGACGATATATCTGTTAATTTTGTTAAAGAAGGTTCAATTGACAATCCGTCGGTAATTCAGTCCGGGGAGACACAGAACATTGAGTTAAGCATATTTACACAAAATGCGGAAAATGTAGATTATGAATTGCCTATTTATGCGTATACTGACGTATTAACGGCAGCTCCCGCTCCGACCGGTGATGGAGAGCCGACAGAGAAGAAAGCAGATTCAAAAACTACAATTTACTTGAGGTGCAATCAGCCCGATTGGAACGTATCTCTTAATATGACAAGTTCGGACGCTTCGACTTTGTCTAAAACTTATTCGTTAAGGAATAACGGTGCTGATATATCCGATGTATATGTATATACAGACGGTGAAGTCGCAGAGTATACTAAGTATTACCCGCTAATATCCAATTATCAGCTTAATAGTGATGATTCAGTCTACTTTACTTTATCTCCGGATTTGGCAAAAATGAAAGAAAATAACAAGTCTGTCATTTCCGGTAACCTAGTTGTAAAAAGCGGCGCCAATAAACTAACTCAAGAGATATCTTTTGATACAAAGGGTGCTGAAATAAATTCAACAACTATGGGAGAGCTTGGATTAGTTCAAGACAATAATCCGTATTATAAATTGGCTCTAAATGATGAAGCTGTAAAATCAACGATTAAGGTTGGAGAGGAAAATATTGCCTTTGAAGATGTTTTGGGCGATAAAAAGCTGAATGAAGTTACAACTGAGGATATAAACAATATTGCCAAACAGATTTTTAACGAGTCAGTCGATTATTGCTTTGACATAAGCGAAGAAGCTGAATTATCATACGGCATTGATGGTGAAACAATCGGCATTTCAACAAGGATATATGTTACTTCGGGAGATTATGCCGAAACTGCGGCGGATGATGATTGGTATACATTCGACCCGTCAACAGGAGTCTTAACAGTTACAGATACCAAACGATATAATTCAAAGGAGTATGAGCAGCTCGCTGCTGAAATTATGGCATCTGTCGGCAAAGGAATTGATATTCCCGGTACGATTTCTGAAATAGTAATTCCGAATGATCATACTGATTTTCAAGTACACGTTGAAAAGAAGTTTGTGAAGGAAGCGTGGAAAACCGCCACTGAGGATATAGATTTTATACAGGATATAAATGGTCTAAATAAGGGGCTCAAAGTGTATTCAACTTTATCTGATGTAGTCAAAGTCGGTTCGGTAATTGAAAATCCGAATTATGACGATGCTACAAAGGCGGGATATGCAGGTCTCAAAGCTGCAAAAAATGTATTACGATGGGCGAGTGTACCACTTAGTGCACATCCGGTAGGATTTATCGCCGCAATGATTGGTGAGTACTGCATTGACCAAATGATAAGCGACTTAGAGGATTCAATGGAGCTGAGAGACGGCTCGGCAATGTATTATGACGTATATGGTTCACAGTGTACAAACAGAGGTTCGGTTACAGCAGATTTTTATGTGCCGAATTTCAGAAGCAACGATATTGAATTATATGAAACAGGAAGGATGTTTTCCGGTAATGATCATAAGTATGTCAATAATTATGATACCAAGTATGATTACTATTTAAACAAAAATAAAATAGGCTCATCCGAGAATAACGGCTTGACTGAAGTTAATATGCTGAAGCTGCCAATAGATAGTTTGAAGTTTGGCTCACTAAATCAACTTACGTGGGATTACAATACAAATCCGGGAAATCATTATGTGACAACTAACAGCGAGATTACCTTGATATACCCGAGCGATGCGGAGGTTAGCTATATAGGTTCTCCCGAAAGTCTGGAGGATGTAAGACTTCATCCGGATTTTGCGGTGTACACCGAAAATGTTTACGCTGACAGTGATTTGGTTGTTGGAGAAGCGAATAAATTAAAATTCAATGTATATAATCGCGGAAGTCAATCCGGCTGGGTTACAATATCTATATCGGACGGTGGTAGTGAAATATACAGACAGGAAAATGTATTTATGGAAGCATTTTCATCAAAAAGTATTGAACTTGATTGGACACCGACACTCGATAAGAATAATATAGAGGTAGCGTTGGAGAATAAAACCGTAGGTATCGAGGAACGCAAGACGGATAATAATGTTGCCAAAAAAGTTATTGCAGCCGAAAAAAGAACCGCTCCGAAAATAATAAATATTGAACCCAAACAGGCATTTGTCGATGACGAAATATGTGTGACAGCTAATATAAGCAGCTCCAAATATGTTAAAGACGTCAGATTTTACATTGATAATGTAATGTGCGAAGGCAGCGTCCAAAGCAGAGAGGCTGATGAAGGCTCGGTTCAATACTATATAGTTATACCCGCACTCAGTGCAGGCAAGCATTCTATAAAGGCTGAAACGGAGTATTTCGTTAATAAAACAGATACTGCACTATTGGATAAAACAGCTGACATTGATATAAGCAGTGAAAATAAAATAACTTTTGGAGTTGACAATACAATTGTTAATCCAAGCTTTACAGTTACTATGTTAAGCGAAAACGGTTACGAAGCAACAAAGGCGGAGGTGCTGCCGGCAGATGACGGAGCTTATATTATTACGCTTAAAAATGATATGATAGGCAATATTGATAATTGCCGATTATTCCTAATGTGTGATGGCGGTTTTATCAATATTCCGATTAGTGATTTACTCAGTGAAAGAAAAACGCTTTCATTGAACAATTGTAAAAATTTGGAGTTTAGTTTACCGCCTGAGAAGGGAAAAATCAAGGAAATATCAATTGAGTATGTAGACAATAACAGTATAGACAAGGATATTCGCATTCCGTGCAATGGGCCGCTTAAGCTAAGCCCGGCATCTTATGATATTGATGTTCAGCTTGAAGATGATATAGGGGGTATATCTCTATACGACATTGATTTAACCGAGAACGACGGCTTGATTGATTTGTCAAATTATATTATAAGATATGAATTTGAGTTGAAAGACGAGGATTTAAACTCGCTGAATTACATCAATGCACACATATGCTATACAGACAGTGGAGAGATGGATTTTGAAAAATATTATTTGAACTCAAAGATAAATAAAGAAGCTAATACAGTGAGTTGTTCTTCGACATCAAGGTGGTTGATAAAAGATTTATCAAATTCGGATAAAGCGTATTTGTATTTACATTTGAATGACACATTGTATAGAGTTGATATAAAGGCAAATGATATACCGAGAGTTTTATCTAAGGCCGATTTAATCAATGTGGGATTTAAAATGGACGACCAATCCAAGCCGGAGATTATGTCTGTTTCAGTATTAGGCAGTAACGGCGTTTCATATACTTTTAATGCAGATAATATTTATTTGCCTAAAGATATATATGATATAAGCATAACCTATAAGCACAATTCAAAGCAGATAGCCGTAAAAGATAAAATCGATTTGAGTGAAGCTGATGATAAGTTTGATATAGAGTTAGAGACTGAGAACGAAGCTTTCGTTGATGTTGCGCTTGACTTGCCGAGCATATTTGATAAAGTAGCTGTTTCTGATGAACTGTCCGATTTCTCCAATGGAACACTTTCGTTTGAACAGGTGCTTAAAAGCAAGATGATAACCCTTCTTGAGGGCAATCATAAGCTCAGCCTTACATTTTTAGGTAGCGATAACAAATGCAGTGCAATAGTGAAAAGAGAAATAGATGTTAATCGCAGCGTTGACAATGTGATAGCAATTGATACAAAGTATAGCGGTGAAATTAATTACTTACGTTCAATTGGCAGCGAAGTGCATTTTGGGGATAAAGACTTTTCAATAAGTCTTGATACCTTTACTTTGAAGGATAAATACAATAATATACTGAAGAGTTATTATGCAAGCAAAGAGGAGTCATATTTAGTCGGCAGCGCTAAATTTGTTTCCGTAAGTAATCCCGAGGAAGTATATGAGGTTCCTATTTCGGGAAGAGATTTATATTCAATAAATGGAAAACTCCCGAATGTAAGCGGAGAATTTAATGTGTTTGTAAGTTTAGCGGCTGTCGGAATTGAGCCGGAAGGATTATATATCAACGCATCTGCGGAGCAGGGCGGAAGCATCAGCCCGTCCGGAGCGATTGAGGTTCAGGAGGGAGAAAGCGCGGAATTTAAGATAAAGGCGGACAGCGGATACAAGATTTCGGATGTGCTTGTTGATGATGTCTCGGTAGGAGCGGTTAAGAGCTATAAGTTTGAAAATATTACAGAGCCGCACACTATAGTTGCCAAATTCGAGGTGAGACAGTCCACCGGAGGCGGCGGAGGATGGACGAAGAACAGCGGTCTTTCAACGGGGGCGGTAACGCCTGCTTCACCCTCGCCGAGTGCGGCTGCGGTGTCTGCCTCACCTATACCGAGCGCGGCAGTCGAAACGACACAGCCCATCACACAGTCTAAGCAGATATTTGCGGATGTTGCACCGAGCGATTGGTTCAGCAGTGCGGTAAATGATTTATACAGCAAGGGAGTAATCACAGGAACAACCGATACGACGTTTTCGCCGTATGACGATACCACAAGAGCGGCGGTTATAACAATGCTTTACCGTATGAGCGGCAGTACAGAATTAAGTGATGTAAGCGTATTTAACGATGTTGAAAGCGGAATGTGGTACAGCAATGCGGTTGTATGGGGTACGAATAACGGAATAGTCAGCGGAAACGGTGACGGAGGTTTTGCGCCGAACAGAGCGGTTACGCGAGAGGAACTCGTCAAGATGATAATTGCTTATGTGAGATACAAAAACTCCGAAAACATTAAAGTCGGTGACATAAGCGGATTTGCCGATGCGAACAGTGTCAGCGGCTGGGCGCTCGAGTCAATGCAAGCCGCATATGGTTCGGGAATAATAAGCGGTTATCCTGAGGATAACACAATTCGCCCTCAAGCAACAGCTACAAGAGCAGAACTCGCGCAGGTGATTTGGAATTTAAATATATAACCAAATAAAAAGGTACAGCCGTTTGATTGGCTGTACCTTTTGTGTTATTCAGTTTTAGATTTAAAATAATCATCAATTCCATAGGCAATTGCTTTGCCGATGGAGTCGTATTCGGTCTTGAGTATATTCAAATCCGACTCGTTGTCAAAGAATCCGATTTCGAGGTATGCTATAGGTATCGGGCTTTTGCAGAACAGGATTGTTGTCGGGAAGCCGTCGTACTTGCCGCCAGACCACGCCGGCATTGACGTTTCGGTAACAATTCGGTTGTTTATATGACTGCCGAGCTTGTTGCTTTCACTGACGTATTCCTCCGGCGGAAGTGTTCCTGCTTGGTCGTACTCGCCGCTGAGCGCCATATATGCACTTCCGCGTCCGCCGCCCGCGTTTGAGTGAATGCAAACAAATACGTCTGCGTCCGGCTCCGAATTTGTGTCGTTATTGGGATAGCAGTAGATAAGACGCTTTGTCATTGACGGGTTTTCGTCATTGGAGCTTCGCGTAAGGCGGACTTCGTATCCCATTTCTTCAAGGTACTTCTTCGCGCTGAGCGTATTATTCAGATTTATTTCGGGTTCGGTACTGCGGTCGCCGTCTGCCATACGGTAAAAGCAGGTTCCGCCTTTAGGCGCTCTGCCGGTGCAGTCTGTTCCTTCGCAGTCAACCCATGTTTCTCCCGACTTCCAGTGCCGCCATTCGCCCCAGCCGCGGCTCGGGTCGTTTATCCACATCTCATCAATTCGTTCTTGCTCGCTCATTTCGGATGATGATTTGCCATGTCCCGGGTCAAGAACAACGATTTTCTTAGACACAGCCGCTGGTGTAGGAGTTGCGGCTTGATCATCAGCTATATTAATTGATGTGGGACTGCCTGCACCGACAAGCGTTGAGTCGCTTGAGAGCACATCGGTCGGTATTAAGCCGCTCAGCATAAGTGAAAAAAGTACAATCATTCCTATCAGAATTATGCTGAGAATAACAAGAATTACAAGCAAGCGTTTTTTCATAATCAGTTAAAGGACAGATAAATCTGTTTAGAATATCCGACCATTCCTCCGTATGATATTTTATAAAACGTATTGTCCGGCGTACCCAGATATGTAACGGTTGCTCCGACCGGAATTTCTGCAATTATGTTGCTGTCGGATGACTCGGACGGAGAACTGCGCAGATAGATTGCATATGCGACGTTTACTACCGTCATAGTTGAGCCGCCTGATGAATAACTGATTCCCGGAGCAATAGTTGAAAGATATTCCGTTTTTACATAACCGATCGAACCGTTGTAGTTGATTTTAGAAAATACATTGTCTGCTCTTTCGATAAAACCAACCATTGTGCCGAGAGGTATTTCGCATATGATGTTACCGCTATTCTCTCTCGGCTCACTCCTAAAGTAGATTGAGTACTTGACGTTTGCAACATACATATAAGAGCTTATTGTTGTATTGCTTGAAATATTCGGCATATAGTCAGACAAATATTGCTGTTTTGCGTAGCCTATTGAGCCATTGTAGTTGATTTTAGCAAACACGGTGTTTGCGTTTTCAATAAACCCGACTTGGGTTCCGAGCGGTATTTCACATATGATATTGCTGTCATTCTCGACCGGTTCGCTCCTGAAATAAATCGAGTACTTAACATTTGCAACATATTTTTGCGAAATGACAGTGTTGTTAACCGGAGCGGGTATTGGCTGCGGAGCAGCGGTGACCGCAGGAGCTGTCGAAGACGCATCTGCTGCACTTTTATTGCCGCCTATTGAAATTACGTTTGTTAAAATCAGTACAAGAATGACCGCACCGATAATAATCAGACTTGAAAGCACGGCGATTACGGCAATAAGTCCGCTGTTTGAGGAATTATTGCCGTATTGCGGATTGGGGTTTGGATAGTTATAGTTGTTATCGGGCTGCCAATATGGGTCTTGCCCGTTTCTGTCATATCCATTGTCTGTATTTCTCATAAAATTCCCTCCGAAATGTTTATAATTTATAATATATTATATAGGTATATAAAAATAATGTCAATAACAAACGCAACCAATTTATATTGTGGCAAAAAACAAAAAATTTTTTAAAAAGTTCTTGACAAGCTGTGAGAAAAGTGGTAATATATAAAAGTTCTTGTCGGAACACCACATTAAAGCTCTTGTAAAGAAATTTTTAAATTTTTTCAAAAAAATACTTGACAAAGTTTTAGAGATGTGGTAAACTTAGAGAGTTGACGCC
>UQOT01000057.1 GCA_900542675.1 uncultured Eubacteriales bacterium
TTCCGACGCCGGCAATTGCGCATCTTGTGCGCAGTGAGGGCTTCGACGCGGGCGTTATGATTTCGGCGTCGCACAACCCGTTCGAGCATAACGGAATAAAATATTTCAGCGGCGAGGGCTACAAGCTCAGCGATGAGATTGAGGAGCGTATAGAAGCAATTATTCTTGACAATGCTGAGGATATAAAGGCTCCGACAGGCGCGGATATAGGTCATATTACGCGGGATAACAGCCTTGTCTGTAAGTATATAGAATTTGCAAAGAACACGGCAGACGTTGATTTTAAGGGCGTTAAGGTCGCAATAGACTGCGCGAACGGCGCGTCGTCGGTCACCGCCGAAAAGGCGCTTAAAGCTCTCGGCGCAGAGGTTTTTGTCTCAAACAACAAGCCAAACGGTGTGAACATTAACGCCGGCTGCGGCTCTACACATCTTGGGGCGCTTCAAAAGTTTGTGACGGAATGCGGTGCGGATATAGGTCTTGCATTTGACGGCGACGCAGATAGAGTTCTCGCGGTTGATGAAAACGGCGAAGTTATAGACGGCGACAAGATAATGGCGATAATTGCGCTTGATATGAAAAAAGCCGGTAAGCTGCCCGATAATACAATAGTTGCAACGGTTATGAGTAATCTTGGATTTTTTGTTATGGGCAATGAGAACGGGCTTAACATAAAGCGCACAAAGGTCGGCGACAGATATGTGCTTGAGGAAATGCTAAAGTGCAGCCACAAGATAGGCGGCGAGCAGTCGGGGCACGTAATTCTGCTTGACTTTAACACGACGGGCGATGGACTTGTGACAGGTATACAGCTTATTTCGGTGCTCAAACATACGGGGAAAATTGCGTCTGAGCTTGCGTCGGTTATGCAGGTCTATCCGCAGGTACTTATAAATGCAAAGGTTAAGACCGAGAACAAGTCTGAGGAGAACTATATGAAGTTCCCGGAGATAAGACAGGCGATTGCGGAGCTTGAGGCCGAGTTTGAAAATTCGGGCAGAGTTCTGATAAGACCGTCGGGTACCGAGCCGCTTGTCAGGGTAATGATAGAGGGCAAGGACACGGCGCTTATTGAAAAGCGGGCAAAGGAGCTTGCTGCATTGTTTGAGGAAAAATTGAATTAGGGGGATAATACAAATGAAGCTTGGAATTGTCGGACTTCCGAATGTCGGGAAGAGTACACTGTTTAACGCGATAACGCAGGCGGGCGCCGAATCGGCAAACTATCCGTTCTGCACGATTGAGCCGAACGTCGGGACGGTTCTTGTTCCCGATGAGCGAATAGATAAGCTCAAGGAGATGTACGACCCCGACAAGACGACATACGCGGTAATCGAGTTTGTGGATATAGCGGGTCTTGTAAAGGGCGCGAGCAAGGGCGAGGGTCTCGGAAACAAGTTTTTGTCGAATATCCGCGAGGTTGATGCGATTGTCCACGTAGTCAGGGCGTTCGAGGATACAAACATAGTCCATGTTGACGGCAGCGTTGACCCGGTGCGTGATATAGAAACGATAAACTTTGAGCTTATAATGTCTGACCTTGAGATACTTGACAGAAGAATTGACAAGATTATGAAGTCAATTCGCGGCGGGGAGAAAAAGTACCTCGCATATCAGGCGTTCTATGAACGGCTCAAGGCGCATCTTGAAGAGGGTAAGACCGCCCGTTCAATGGATATGACGGACGATGAAATCGATATGCTGACGGATGTGTCTCTGCTTACTATGAAGCCCGTAATTTACTGCGCGAACGTTGCTGAGGATGATTATGCGGACGAGGACAATAACGAATTTGTAAAGAAAATCAAGGAATATGCCGCAGGCGACAAGGCTGAGGTTATGGTGATTTCCGCAAAGATTGAAGAGGAAATTGCAGGACTTGAGAAGGACGAAAAACAGATGTTCTTAGACGAGCTCGGCGCAAAGGAGTCGGGTCTTGATAAGCTGATTAAGGCGAGCTACAGTCTGCTTGGGCTTATAAGCTACTTGACGGCGGGCAAGCCCGAGGTCAGAGCGTGGACGATAAAAAACGGAACAAAAGCGCCTCAGGCGGCAGGTAAAATTCATACCGATTTTGAGCGTGGTTTTATAAGAGCCGAGGTTGTTCACTACGATGACCTTATGAATTGCGGCAGTATGAACGCTGCAAAGGAGAAGGGGCTCGTGCGCAGCGAGGGCAAGGAATACGTTATGAAGGACGGCGACATAGTCCTGTTCAGATTTAATGTTTAGAATTTATTAACAAATCTAATATTATTCAGGAGGAAAGCAATATGGATTTTTTTGATAACGTAAAGAACGCGGTGGAGAGCGCCGCACAGACGGTTGTAAAGAAATCGGGCGAGGCTATCGAATATTCAAAGATTAAGTACTCAATGTACGATACGACAAATTCTGTAAAATCGCTGTATTCAAAAATCGGCGAAGCTGTATATAAGAGCTATAAGAGCGGTTCTCCGCTTGATGAGGATATCAAGGACTTATGCGCCGAGATTGACGCGCTCGGAGTTAAGCTTGACGACCTTGCCGACCAGCTCGGCGGTATCAGGGCGTCGGTTAAGTGCCCCTCATGCGGCAAAAACGTCAAGGACGAATGCACATATTGCCCGTATTGCGGCGGAAAGCTTGCGCACGATGTGGACGCTCATATCGATATTGACATTAATATCGACACGGACGCAGCAGAGGAAGAAGCCGACAGTAACGATGCGGCAGGTGAGTAAGGTATGATACTCGTATTGTCTGACGGCGGAGCCGCGGCGGTGGAGATGTACGGCTTTTTGGAGAGTATTGATGTGCCGAATATTTTCCACTTCAGCGACTTTGAGAGCGCGGGCGCGTTCGGCAGAGGAAATACAATAGTCGGAAAGGCGAGCTACAGAGCCTTCAGAAGGATTTTATACAAAAATCGAGTAGACTGCGTTATAGATATTATCGAAGCCCCGATGAGCGATGTTTCAAAGGCAATGCTTGCGGCGGCTGCGGACGCGGAGGTTCCGGTTATAAAAACGGCTCTGCCCACTATGCGGCTGAGCCCGGATGAGGTGTGCGCTTTTGCCGAAAAGGCGGGTATATCTGTAACCGCCGACAATTCCTACAAAAGCGTTGCGGAAACGATAAACAACACGGTCGGAAACGTGCTGTTCCTCGCAAAGCCGTATAACGTTAAGGCGGTGGCAGACCTTGTTTTTGACAGGAGCGCACTGTATGCGCCTGTGCTCAGCGGGGCGGAGTTTGATGTCGAGTATGCGCTCGAGTACGGCATACCGATTTTAAACGTAATTGCCGCCAATGGATTTTCCGGCGCTGAGGGGATAGAAGGACTGATTTGGCGGGTCGGAGCGAAAATACTTGTGACTGACAGTTCGTTTGAGATTGCCGACAAGCTTCAGGCTGCCGCTAATGCGGGCTGTAATGTGATTTTCACGCAAGACAGCGGTTTTGACTATAAGTATATGGCGGGCAGCTTTGATGAGCTTAAAGAAATTTTGCATTTGCTCGGCGGCGTAAAAGAGCCGTATGGGAGCGATGAAAATTCTGAAAATTCTGAAGAGAACACGAAAGAGATGAAGGATAATGCAGATAGCGATTGACGGACCGGCGGGAGCGGGAAAGAGTACGATTTCAAAGTTGGCGGCGAAAAGGCTCGGGTATGTCTATATTGACACGGGCGCTATGTATCGAACCGTAGGGCTTGCTGCGCTCAATGCCGGAATAAACACAAACAGCGAGAGCGATTTGGCTGAGATTATTGATGACATAGACATAGGAATTATAAACTCAGACGGTGCGCAGAGGTTTTTCTTAAACGGCAGCGACGTTACCGAGACGATACGCGAGCCGGAGGTTTCGGTTGCCGCGTCGAATGTTGCGACAATTCCCGCTGTGAGGCTAAAGCTTGTAGAGCTCCAGCGCAAAATGGCTGAAAACGGAAATGTTATTATGGACGGCAGGGATATAGGAACATATGTTCTGCCTGATGCGGAGATAAAAATATTTTTAACCGCGTCTGTTGACGAACGCGCGCGGCGCAGGTTTGAAGAACTCAGACAAAAGGGCGCCGAAGTTGATTTTGAAGAAGTAAAGCGCGATATAGAGTATAGGGATAAGAACGACAGCGAAAGAGAATTTGCTCCGCTCAAACCCGCGCAGGACAGTATTATACTCGACTGCACTGACCTCACCATTGAGGAGGTCACAGATAAGATTATGAGCATGGTGAATACGCGGTAATATGCAAGCGTATCACCGTGTCCGCGAACGTAGGGAATGTAAGAGGCGCTCGACGGGGAGCTGTCAACCGATAGGTTAACTGAGGGGCTCAGAATGCGACAAAGTATATGGGATAACGCAAAATATTAATTTATTACGGAGCGCCGAGTCGGCGCTCCCTACGAATAGTTTGGTAAATATATTAAATTTTGGCGACAAAGTATATATTAGGGAGCATTCTGCCCCTCCGACCGCCTGGCGGCGCCCATCTCCCCGTAGGGGCGGTTTTCAGCCTGTGGAGCGTAAACAAAGCATAAAGGAGAATATAAATGTCACTGTATAAAGTCGGCCGCGTTGTAGTGAGTGGATTTTTCAGGGTGTTTTTCAGGCTCAGGATAAACGGCAGGGAAAATATCCCAAGCGAGAACGAAAAATTTATAATTTGCTCCAATCACAAGAGTAATTTAGACCCGCCGCTTGTCGGGCTTTCTGTTCCGTTTCAGATAGGATTTATGGCAAAGGAGGAGCTGTTTAAGTTCAGACCCTTCGGCGCGCTTATTACAAAGCTCGGCGCTTTTCCGATAAAGCGCGGGCATTCGGATTTCGGCGCGCTCAGAGGCGCAATCCATATGACGGAGCAAAACAGGCACATTGTTATATTCCCGGAAGGCGGCCGCTCGCACGGAGACAGGCTGCGCAGGGGAAAAATGGGCGCTGCGATGGTTGCCGTAAAGGCGCGAGCTTCTATACTTCCGATTGGAATAGAGGGCAGCTACAAGCCGTTTTCTAGGCTTACGGTAAATATCGGGAAGCCGATAGATTTGTCGGAATATTTTGATAAAAAGCTGACATCGGCGCAGCTTCAGGATATAACGGACACGCTGCTGATGCCTGAAATTTCGGCGCTTTCAAACACGCCTGCGGCGCGCCCGAAGCTTGAGGAGAAATAATTATGCAGATTGAGATTGCGGAAAACGCGGGTTTTTGCTTTGGAGTAGACCGTGCCGCTAAGATTGCGTTCGACGCGGCTGAGAACTTAGAGAGAGAAACGTATACCTACGGTATGCTGATACACAACAGTGATGTTACCGATGATTTAAGCCGAAAGGGCATAGATTATATAGATGATATAGCTGACATTCCGAGCGGCGCGCGTGTGATTATACGTGCTCACGGAGTGTCAAAAAATGAAATTGAGCGCCTTAAACAAAACGGCTGTGAAATTATTGACGCGACCTGTCCGTATGTCAAAAAGATACATAGGATTGTCGAGCGTGAATATTTTGAAAAAAAGAGATGCGTCGTTATTGTCGGCGACAAAAATCATCCCGAGGTAAAAGGCATAAACGGCTGGTGCGATAATTCGGCGATAATTATAGAGGGCGCCGACGACGCGCAAATGAATGAAATTTTATCAAAAAATCCCGAAATGCCGCTGTCTGTCGTTGCTCAGACGACAATAAGGCGGACTTTATTTAAAAAAGTTGAAGAAATTTTAAAAAAACATTTTACAAATGCGGATTTTTTTGATACAATATGTAGTGCGACCGATGAGCGACAGAAATCGGCGGCGCGAATTGCCGAAAAATCCGATATTATGTTTGTAGTCGGCGGGGAGAACAGCTCGAATACGCTGAAGCTCTTTGAGGTGTGCCGCGAGCATTGCCCCGACACGTACCTTATTAAAAACAGTAAAATAATAAAACAATATAAAAATAAATTAAACAAAAAAAAGAAAGCAGGTATTACCGCCGGGGCTTCAACGCCCGGTTCGGTAATCAAGGAGGTCTATTTAACCATGGCGGAAAATGAAATGAATTTTGCAGAGGCTTTGGAGGAAACCTTAAAGCCGCTCAAATCAGGCGAGGTAGTTAAGGGCGTAGTTATCGGAATTACACCCACGGAAGTACAGGTTGATATCGGAAGTAAGTATGACGGTGTTATTCCGTTTGATGAGCTTACAAACGACCCGAGCGAGAATATAAACAATTTGGTTAAGCTCGGCGAAGAAGTTGATGTTTACATCGTTCATGTCAGCGACAGAGACGGTGTTGTTACACTTTCTAAAAAGAAGATTGACGCTGTTAAGGGAATGGAGGAGCTTCAGGCGGCATTTGAAAACAACGAAATATTAACCGGCAGAGTTGTTGAACTCGTAAGGGGCGGCGTTGTTACAATCGCTAAGGGAGTTCGCGTATTTATTCCGGCTTCGGAGTGCGGAATAAATTTTATTGCCGACCTCGGCGTTTTACTCAATACAGAACAGAGATTTAGAATTATAAAGATGGATACCGACAGACGCGGCAGACAGAGAGTTGTCGGCTCAATCAAGACTGTTGCTAAGGAAGAAGCGGACAAGGCTGCCGCTGAATTCTGGGCAGATGCGGCTGAGGGCAAGCAGTACAAGGGCGTTGTTAAGTCTCTTACATCGTTCGGTGCGTTTATCGACCTCGGCGGTGTTGACGGTCTTATCCATATTTCTGAGCTTTCGCCCATCCGTATCAAGCACCCGTCTGAGGTTGTTAAGGTTGGCGACGAGATTGAAGTTTACATCAAGGAGCTTGACAAGGACAAGAACAGAATTTCTCTCGTAAGAGAGCTTAAAGAGGTTAAGGCTGCCGAGTTCTGGGCAGGCGCGGAGATTGGCAAGAAGTACACAGGTATTGTTAAGTCGCTCACACCGTTCGGTGCGTTTGTTGATTTGGGCGGCGTTGACGGTCTCGTTCACATCTCTGAGCTTTCGTGGAACAGAATTAGCCATCCGTCTGAGGTTGTAAAGCCCGGTCAGGAGCTTGAGGTTTACATTAAGGACCTCGACAAGGAAAAGGGCAAAATTTCGCTCGGCTATAAGAAGGAAGAGGACAGCCCGTGGATTAAGGCTGTTAAGGACTTAAATGTCGGCGACAAGATAAAGGCTAAAATCGTAAGAATTCTTCCGTTCGGCGCATTTGCCGAGGTTGCGGAGTACGTTGACGGACTTATCCATATCTCGCAGATTTCAAACGAGAGAATAAACAAGCCGTCGGACGTTCTTTCAATCGGCGATGTTGTTGACTGCGAAGTTGTTGAGATAAACGACGATACAAAGCAGATTGCTCTTTCGATGAAGGCTCTTATGTCTAAGCCTGAGAAAGCAGATGCGGCAGATGAACCCGAAGAGGAAGCATCTCCAAATTCATATGTTGAGGAGTCAAGCTTCACACTCGGCGATATTTTAGACTCGGCTGATGTTCCTGCGGCGGACGAGGATACAGAAGAGTAAGCTAATAAAAATAAATTTATGGGCGGGCAGGATTTGTCTGCCCATAATTTTTAAGTTCTTAATTTTCTAAATTCAGGAAAGTTTGGAGGAATAATCATATGAATGCAGTCGATGAATTTAATCTGAGCATAAAAAACAAAAAAGCTGCGGTAATCGGCATAGGCGTGAGCAACGTTCCGCTTATTAAGTTTTTGATAAAACACGGCGCGCGTGTTGCGGCGCACGACAGACGCACGGCTGAGCAGCTCGGTGATACATATGATGAGCTTAAGGCGCTTGGCGTAGAATTTATTCTCGGTGAAAATTATCTTGATAAAATCGACGATGACGCTGATGTGATATACAAAACCCCGGGTGTGAGATACGATGTTCCTGCTATAAAAAACGCAGTAGAGAGCGGTACAGCGCTGTCGTCCGAGATGGAGCTGTTTTTTGAACTGTGTCCTGCGGATATTATCGCCGTGACGGGCAGCGACGGCAAGACGACAACAACGAGCCTTATAAACGATATGCTTACCCGCGGCGGGTACAAGTGCTACCTCGGCGGCAATATAGGCAGACCGCTGATTGATGAGGTTCAAAATATAAAGCCCGAGGATAAGGTGATTGTCGAGCTTTCGAGCTTTCAGCTTCACACGATGAAAAAGAGCCCGAAGATTGCGGTGGTGACCAACGTAACGCCCAATCATCTCGACTGGCATACCGATTTTAAAGAGTACGTAGACGCGAAAAAGGCGATATTTTTAAATCAGGGCGAAGGCTGCCGCGCGGTGTTTAACTACGATAACGACTTAACGCGTGAGTTTTATACCGAGACCGAAAACGGCGTTTATTTCAGCCGTAAAACGAGTCTCAGTGACGGATATTGCTTAGTCGGAGATATGATATCAAAGTGCGCGGGCGGCGAAACAGAACGTGAAATTTTAAATATAAACGATATATACATTCCGGGACTTCATAACGTCGAAAACTACCTTGCGGCGATTGCCGCGGTGGACGGGCTTGTAAGCGACGATGTAATCCGCGCGACGGCGAAGGGCTTTAAAGGCGTTCCGCATAGGATAGAGTTTGTGCGCGAAATCGACGGAGTTAAGTATTACAACGACTCAATCGCAAGCTCGCCTGCGAGGACGACGGCGGGGCTTAAATCGTTCAGCCAAAAGGTGATTTTAATAGCGGGCGGCTATGACAAAAAAATACCGTTCGACGAATTTGGCCCTGTGGTGTGCGAGCACGCCGAAAAATTGGTTCTGTGCGGATTTACTGCGGATAAGATAGAAGCTGCGGTAAAGGCAGCGCCGAATTATGATGAAAAAAGCCTGCCGATTTATAAGATAAGTGATTTCAGCGCGGCAGTGGGTAAGGCGCGTGAAATTGCCAAGAGCGGCGACATTGTAATCCTCTCGCCCGCGTGCGCAAGCTTTGACTTGTTCAAAAATTTCGAAGAGCGCGGCAACACATTTAAAGAAATAGTAAACAGCTTTAAATAGATTTAAAGCCCGAAGCGCGATGCGGCAAACCTGTTGCCTCCCCTTAAAAGGGGAGGCACGACACAAAAAATGCTCCCGTTTGGGCAGTCCTTGATAAAACTGTAAAATTAAAACAGGCTGTTAAAGCGAATTGCTCAAAAAGATAAGCATACTACTTTTGATAAGTGGTATGCTTATTTTTAACTGAATTATTAAAAATACATAAGTTTATCTTGTATTTTTTGTCTTGTAAAAATTCTGAATGGTCTAAAATAAATTCTTGGCGTATTGTTTCTATCATTTTCTGTGTAGGATAAATTGTTTTATCCGGAAAATCCATTGTCGAATATTCTTTACCGTTTTGTTTCGCAAAATAATGAATATATGCGTTATAATGAGCCAATATTTTTTGAATAGCAGCAGAGTCGCCGACATTCGCATTTTTGATTGTTTCAAAGTCAGGTGGAATATATCTATTCATCTTTACCGCCTTCCATAATCTCACGTAGATTTTTCAAAGCGCGGATATGAATATAGCTGTCAAAACAATGTTTTTTAATCAAGGTGTCCGGGGTTCGACTCCCCGATTGGTCACCAAACCAATCAAATCCGAACTTTTCACTAATCGGTGATGGGTTCGGATTTTTGTTTTGGCTGTAACACAAAACGGCGGTTACGAGATGTAGCCGCCGTTTGTATTTATGTATTTTGTTTTGATTTCCATTCCTCAAATTCATGCTTGCCCTCATCGCTTTCAAAGAATTTTTGAATTGCCGGTAACAGATTGCGAGCAAGTATTTCAATGTCTGCTTGTACAAATTCATAGTTTAAATTTATTTCTGAGGTAAATTCGCATCTATCCCTCCCTTCATATTGTTATAAATAAATTATATCAGTAATTTTCAATCACATTGCTATTGTGCAAATCTATGCAGTTTGGCAAAAACAACCATTAGGTTATTGCAAATCTGCACATTTAATGATATACTTATTTTAACAGGAGGTGTCGCTATGTACTTGCCGGGAACGCTGGGAAATCATCGGTGATTTAAGAACTAAAATGGGCTGGACTAAACTGAAATTAAGTCAAATAACGCAAATACCTCAATCACAGTTGAGCCGAATTGAAAACGGAAAAATAACGCATATAAGCAGTGATATATTGATAAAGCTCGCAAAAGCTTTTAATGTTTCAACAGATTATCTTCTCGGTTTGACAACAGTGCGCTCACCTAAAAATTATGACATATCTGAATTAGGATTATCAGAGAATGCGGTTAAAGCATTAGTTACAAAAAAGATTGACATTGATATTATCAATCAACTATTGGAGCATAAGAGTTTTCCGTATTTGATTTATATGATAAAAGCGTATTCTGATAACAGTATTGCTGACGGAATTGCGACGAGAAATGATACAATTAATATGGCAACCTCAACATTGGCGGATTTTATGAAGGACAATCCTGAACATAAATCAGAAGTTCAACAGGATATACGGCTCTTGAAATCTCAGAAATTAGGTGACCACGAAGCCGAGATGGATAAAATAAAGAATACTTTTGTTGCGATATTAAGAGATATTCAGAAAAATATTGACAGAGAACCCCCACAGCCGATAACAACGGAGATATTTCAGCAAATGAAAAATGAATTGTCTGATAAATCAATAAACGAGATTACAACTGATGATATGGCAGAGGTTGTGGCGAATATGTTAGGGCAAACTGTTTCAGTGAACAATGAAAAATTGAAAAGCTCAATCAGTGATATATTGAACTTAATGGCAGAGGAAAAGAAATGATAGTCAGAAAATTTTCAAAAGAAAAGATAGATGATGTATTCAGAATACAACAAGCTGCATATAAACCGCTATTTGAAAAATATCAAGACAAAGAAACCAATCCTTATATGGAAACAAAAGAAGATGTTTTGATGAAATATACAAGAGTAGGAACACAAGGATATATTTTTGTTGAAGATGATATTGCAGTCGGTGCAGTCAGAATTATAATGTGCGGTAAAATTTGCATGGTATCCGCACTGGCAATTACTCCTGAATATCAAAATAGGGGTATCGCACAATCGGCATTAAAAGAAATAGAGAAAATCCATAGTTATTGCAAATACTGGATATTAGATACGATAGATACAGACTTGTATTGACAATAATTCGGATATTATAATTGATATTGCTTTGCAGGACACAAAAGAACTTGAAACATTAATATATAGCGACTATGCGCCAAATTTATTGCCGGAGAAGTATATTGTTTCGTGTGCAATATCATCAAAAAATCCATTTCTTATTGTAGATGTAAAATGTATTGCTACACCTCATATTTATAGTATCACAAAAATAGATATTGTAAACAATTTTTACTCTCATATATTAAAGTTATTGGTGGCAAATATGAAACATTATATTAGAGGTAATAATTGTGGTGATGATATTCGGAGAATGTATAAAAAATTCACAAATCAAACAAATGATAATTCCGCGTCTGTTCTAAAAGAGGTTTTCAGTTGGTTGGTTAATAATCAAAAAGAACAATACAATGAGTATTTAGAGAGCTGCAAAGCTTTTATTAAATTGATATGAATATGTAAGGACGATATTTTAGCAGCATTAAAGAGGTTGAAATGATTATTTTAATATCTGGGAGTACGCATACAGGCAAAACTATTTTAGCACAAAAACTATTGGAGAGATACAATTATCCATATTTGTCAATAGACCATTTGAAAATGGGGCTTATACGAAGCAATAATACTACTTTAACGCCTTATGACGATGACGAGCTTGTTCCGTATCTTTGGAATATCGTCAAGGAAATTGTAAAAACAGCGATTGAAAACAATCAAAATCTTATTATTGAAGGCTGTTATATTCCGTTTGATTGGCACAATGATTTTGATAATGATTATTTGAAACGTATTAAATATTGCTGCCTTATTATGACAAAAAAATATATTGAAACACATTTTCAGGATATTTTGAAGTATGCAAGTGTTATAGAAGAACGGGACGAGGAGAAGTTATCAATGGAATATCTGATTACCGAAAATCAAAAGAATTTATCTATGTGCAAAAAGTATGGACATACATATATTTTGATTGACAAAGATTATTCGATTGATATTGATATATTTAAAAGAGAGAATTTAAAATGAAACATACCGCTGCATTTTCATCAAAAGAATATGACAGAAAAATAAAACAAACATTACCGTATTACGAGGAATTTTATAAACAAATTATTGATG
>UQOT01000058.1 GCA_900542675.1 uncultured Eubacteriales bacterium
GTGTTTCGTTTTGGCTTGCGTTCGCGGTGGTTTTAGCTGCGGCAGCGCTTATTTACTTGGTTATTGGTGTGTTTGTGCCAAAGGGCTTCGGCAGTAAGCACGCTGAGGGTATTGCGTGTTCTTTCGCTTCGCTGTCGGTGCTTATGACATATATTTGTATGCCGTTTGTAAGCATACCTAAGGTTATATCAAGCATAATCCTGCGCATTTTCGGCATAAAGCCCGGCGAGAACGATGAGGACGTGACCGAAGAGGAAATCCGTATGCTTGTCGATATCGGTTCGGAGAGCGGCGTTATAGACGACGATGAAAAAGAGATGATACACAACATCTTTGAGCTTGACGACAAGCCGGTTGAGGATATAATGACCCACAGAACCGATGCAGTTATTCTTTGGATAAACGACGGCGCCGAGAAGTGGGAGGAAGTTATTAACGAGACAAACCACACGAGATATCCCGTCTGCGGCAACGCGATTGACGATATACTCGGCGTGGTCAACAGCAGGGATTTTTATAAGCTTATGCTCCATCACGGCAGCAGCGGTGACCTTAAAAGCATTTTAAGAGAGCCGTATTTCGTGCCTGAGTCGTTAAAGGCGGACGAAATGTTCTCGCAGATGCAGGACAAGAACGCTCACTTTGCGATTGTGCTTGATGAGTACGGCGGTTTCCGCGGTATCGTCACGCAGGAGGATTTAATTGAGGAAATAGTCGGCGAGCTTTACAGCGAGTACGAGAAGCCCGAGGAGGACCTTGACATAATAAAGATGAGCGATGATACGTGGCTTATCTACGGCGGCGCGGAGATTGAGGACGTGAGCGATGAGCTCGGAATTGACCTGCCTGCCGAGGAATATAATACTTTTGCGGGGCTTTTGCTCGATTCGCTCGGTACGGTTCCGGCGGACGGAGAGACGCCCGAGATAACTGTCGGCAGAATGAAGGTCAATATAACCAAAATCGCTGACCATAGGATTGAGGAGACGGTTGTGACGCTTATGCCCGAGGCTGAAGATGACGATGCCGAGGGAAGCGGCGCGGACGATACGGAAAAATAAAATCTTTCGGACGCGTCTGCATATACATAATAAGTGGCGAATGAGGCGTAAATATGAGTATGAGAGGACTGAAAAGAGCGGCTGCCGCGTGTACCGCCGCTGTGATGATTTTGCTGAGCCAAGGTGTATATGCCGAGACTTTGCCGAATTTTTGGCAGCAGAACACGTTTGATGACTATACATACACCGATATTTTAAGCGGCGACTGGTTTTATTACTATGTCGCCTTTGCGTATGAATACGGGATAATGAACGGTACGGGCTACGGCGCGTTTGAGCCTGATGGGAATATTTCCGTCGCGGAGGCAATCACCGTTGCGGCGCGGCTTAATTCGATATACTACGAAAATAATATTAATATGAATATCGAAGCCGGAAATTCCAAGTTGTCGTGGTTTGTTCCGTATCTTGCGTATGCGGCAAATCAGGGAATAGTCGGAGCTTATGAGTTCAGCGGAAATTACACGCGCCCCGCAACGAAGGCAGAGCTTGCGTACATACTCTATAAGGCTTTGCCGGCGTGTTTTGAAAAGATAAACGATATTTCACCGATACCCGACGTGCCCGCATATAACCCGTATTACGCCCAAATCCTTACGATGTACGAGGCTGGAGTTTTAACGGGCAGCGATGAGTACGGTACGTTTTACCCAGAGTCGTACGTAAAGCGCTGCGAGGCGGCGGCTATGATTTCAAAGACGGTAAGCCCCGACCTTAGGTCGTACTTTACCCTCAATCAGAACAAGCCGTATGCGACGCTCAGCTATAAATGGCAGTATCCATATAGGGGACGCAGCTTTTCGATGAATGTTGATATTTCATATTATGACTATAACTATTTCGCGTCAAAGCCGAGAACGTATAACTATGCGGATTACGCCTGCGATGCGGCAGACGACGCCGCGGTTTATACTGTTGCGGAAGCGCTTAAGAATACGGCGATAGAGAACGGCTTTTCATCGCAGTATGACATAGCGGGGTTTGTGTCGGCGTTTGTTCAGTCGCTTGAATATCAGGACGATATGCTGTTTAAGGGCGTGAAGGAATACCCGAAGTATCCGATAGAAACGCTGTTCGAGCAGGGCGGCGACTGTGAAGATACTGCGGTTTTACTCGCTAAGATGCTGAAGCTGCTCGGCTACGGAGCGGTGCTTTTGGAAAGCCGCGACCATATGGCGGTCGGGGTTCAGACCGGCGGCCAGGGAAACCTGTCGTACGGCGGCACAAATTATTACTATATCGAAACGACGGAGGCGGGCTGGAAGGTCGGCGAGGTTCCGAGCGATTTAGTCGGCGAAAAAATGGAGATAGTGTTTATTTGATAGGGCGGCGGAGGTATCCGCCCTGTTTGTTTAAATTAAGGAGATATATAAATGGCTCAAACCACAAAAGGCAAAAAGACGGCAAAGAAGCCTGCCGCCGCGAAAAAAACAAAAGCTGCTCCGAGGAGCACGGCGGGCAGCAAGACCAAAAAGACTGCCGCGGCGAAAAAGACTGCTCCGCCAAAAAAGAGCGCGCCGGCGGGCGCAAAGACGCAGTCAAAGCCCGCGCAGCGCGGAAAAACAGAAAATATAGCACAGCCGAAGGTGAAAGCCCTGTCGGGCGAAGTTAAGGGCATTATGCTCATCGCCGTAGGGCTGTTTTTGGCGTGCGCGTTCTTTTTGGAAGCGACCGGAATTGTAGGAGAGTTTATAAAAAGCGTGTGCTACGGATTGTTTGGCGCAGCGTCGTCGTTGTTTTCGCTGTATTTTGTGATTATAGGTATCAGATGTATTGTTGATAAAAAGGATACAGACTCGCTCGGTATGTGGCTGTCCTTGTTTGGGCTTATGCTGTGTACGGTTATGATTTATGCTTTGGCGATGCACGATACAAGCTTTGTCTCGGGCGGTGTATGGGCTAATGTATTGGATTTGTATAATCGCGGCACAGACGGCACGGGCGGCGGCATCGTAGGCGGATTTTTGTGCAAGGCTATTGTGCTGCTCATCGGCTCTATGGGCGCGTGGGTGTTCACGATTGCGGCGGCGATTGAGTTTATTATTCTGCTTATAAATGTATCGGTTGAGGGCGTGTTTAGAAAGATAGGCAGGTTTATAATTCGCAGCTGCAAAAGTATAAAAGCGCGTATGAACCGTGAGGTTGAGATTGCCGCCGAGGAGCCCGAGCCTGATTTTGAGCAGGGCGGTGAAGTAGATTTTGATACCCTGCCGCATACGACTGATATTAATAATATAGCCGTTCCGAAGCCCGAAGGACGCAGAAAGAAGCACAGAACTCCCACAAAGCCGCAGCGTTTTGAGTTTGAAGAGGATAATTCTGCGGCGGATATAAGCGCATCGGTAAGCCGCAAAGAGGAGGAGGCTAAGTTCAGCCTTGACGACCTCCCGTTTGATTTGGATAACATAAAGACGGGTACAATTTATGAGGTATCGGAGGATGACGGCGATATACCCGTGACGCTGTTTGAAAAGAAAAAGCCTGATACCGAAAGCAGCGATGGTGCGTTTGATAATATTGACGTTCCCGAGTTTTTGGACACAACCAAGACGGGCGCTCTGACGAATATTCCCGATGAAAACGGGAACATACCTGAGGAGCCCGACCCGGACGATTTTGAGCCGCCGAGCGAGGCAAAAATGCAGGACAGGCTTGACAGCTCGACCAAGTATGCGCTTGAACACGGCGTACCGCTTGATGAAGCAATAGTCAGAGGCAGGAAAATGGAGGCTGATGGCGAAATGTCGCCTGAGGATATGATAGAGGCGCAGGTGAGTGAGCACAACGCCGCGCCAAAGCTAATTCAGTACAAGCTTCCCGATTTGTCGCTCTTGTCAAAGCCGAAGCCTAAGAAAAAGACGCCTGCTGAAATCAGGCAGGAGCTTGAGGACAAGGCAAACAGACTGCTGAGCACGCTGCGCAGCTTTAAGGTTGACGCGAAGATTATAAACATCACCCAGGGGCCGTCGGTCACGAGGTTTGAACTTCAGCCGGGAGTCGGCATAAAGGTTTCAAAGATAACAAACCTCTCTGACGATATCGCACTGAGCCTTGCCGCGCCGGGCGTGAGAATTGAAGCGCCAATCCCCGGCAAATCGGCGATAGGCATTGAAATCCCGAACGCGGCCTCGACCGCCGTGCCGATACGCGAGGTAATAGATACCGAAGAATTTAAAAGGCGCAAGTCAAGAACGACAGTCGCGCTCGGCAAGGATATAAGCGGCGAGTGCGTTATAGCGGACATTGCGGACTTTCCGCATATACTCATTGCGGGAGCTACAGGCTCGGGTAAGTCGGTGTGTATAAACTCGCTTATAACGAGTATACTCTATAAGGCGAAGCCCGACGAGGTCAAGATGATAATGGTTGACCCCAAAATGGTTGAGCTCGGCGTATACAACGGAATACCGCACCTTTTAATCCCTGTCGTAACCGACCCTAAGCACGCTGCGGGCGCGCTTAATTGGGCGGTTGTCGAGATGCAGAACAGGTACAATCTCTTAAAGGATAACAAGGTCAGAAACCTTGACGGCTATAATCGGCTTATGGAAGAAAACGGCGAGCCTGACGCTAAGCTGCCTGAAATCGTGATAATAATAGACGAGCTTGCCGACCTTATGGTTGCGGCTAAGAATGAGGTTGAGGAAGCGATTAACCGTCTTGCCGCGCTTGCCAGAGCGGCGGGTATGTATCTTGTCATAGCGACGCAGAGACCGTCTGTTAACGTAATAACAGGCGTTATCAAGGCGAATATACCGTCAAGAATTGCTTTTGCGGTATCGTCGCAGATAGACAGCCGTACGATAATCGACTCGGCGGGTGCGGAAAAGCTGCTCGGCAGAGGCGATATGCTGTATTCACCGAGAGGCTCTATGAAGCCGACGCGAGTACAGGGTAATTTTGTGTCCGACAGCGAGATTGAGGCTATAGTTGACTACATAAAGAGTCAGTACGAGGCGGAGTATGACGAGGAAGTAATTGAACATATTGAAAAGGAGCACGAGAGAGTCAGCGCCGATATTGAGGCGGCAAGCCGAACCTCGGACGGCGGACACACTGCAGGAGGTTCGCATAACAGAACCGACGATATGTTTTTAGAGGCAGTCGAGCTTGTGCTTGAAAACGGACAGGCTTCGGTTGCTATGTTCCAGAGGAAATTCAAAATGGGCTATCAGCGCGCGGCAAAGCTGATTGACCAGATGGAGGAGCTTAACATAATCGGACCGTACGAGGGTACAAAACCGCGGCAGGTGCTGATTACGCGGCAGGAGCTGAACGAGATGAAATATAACCGCGATAACGGTTAAGTTTTTAGGATTTAAGGATTTAAGGAGAATAGTATGCAGAAAATAGCGAGCTTTACGGTTGACCACAGAAAGATTAAGCCGTGTGTGTATATATCACGGATTGACGGCGATATTACGACCTATGATATCCGTATGCGTAAGCCTAATACGGGCGATGTGATGAGCAACGCGGTAATTCACAGCTTAGAGCATATGTTTGCAACGCTGGTGCGTAATTCTGAGATTAAGGACGATGTTATTTACTTCGGTCCGATGGGCTGTCAGACGGGGTTCTATCTTCTTATAAGAAACGCAGACAGCGCAAGGGATATTGAAATAATCAAAAATACGTTTAAGGCCGTTGTGGATTATAACGGTGAAATGCCGGGCAAGAGCGAAATTGAATGCGGAAACTACCGCAATCTTGATGTAGAGCTTGCCCGCGATGAGGCAAAGGACTATTTGAAAAAGATAAAGGATATCGGCGTAGGTGATTTAAAGTACGAGGTATAGTAAATGAACGATATATTGCTTAAAAATATAACGGCAGTGACAATGGACGACAGCCGAAAAGTGATAGATAACGCATACGTTGCAATAAGTGGCATCAGGATAAGCTATGTGGGCGAAAAAAGACCCGAAGGCGATTTTAAGACCGTATTACGCGGCAGGGGAAAAGTCGTTATGCCGGGGCTTGTTAACACTCACGCGCATCTTGCTATGACGTTGCTTCGCAGCTATGCCGATGATATGAATTTGCAGGACTGGCTGTTTAACAAGATTTTTCCGTTCGAGGATACGCTCACTGAAGATATGATTAAAGAGGGCAGCGAAATAGGCATAGATGAGATGCTTGCGAGCGGCACGACCTGTTTTAACGATATGTACTTTTTTGAAAAGACTACGGCAGAGGCTGTGCTTAGAAAGGGAATTCGCGCAGTGCTTGCCGAGGGGATTAACTTTGACGGCTACGACAGAAAAATCAAGCTCACAGAGGAACTGAATGAGGAATACGGCGGCGAGGATTTAATCAGTCTCGCCATTGCTCCGCACGCGATATATACCTGCAGTGAAAAGCTGCTGCGCGACTGTGCCGAGTATGCGAGGGAGCACAATGTGCTTATACACACGCATCTTGCAGAGACAAAGACCGAATTTGACGACTGTATAAAAGAGCACGGTATGACGCCGACTGCGTATATGGAAAGCGTCGGAATGTTTGAAAATAAGACAGTCGCCGCGCACTGCGTTTATATGACCGACGAGGATATTAATATTCTTAAAAAGCACGGTGTAACCGCCGCGCATAATGTTGTAAGCAACTTAAAGCTTGCCTCGGGAGTTGCTCCGGTTACAAAGATGTTAGAGCGCGGCGTAAACGTGTCGCTCGGCACGGACGGTGCGTCGAGCAATAATAATCTTGATATGTTCGAGGAGATGAAAATCGCGGGAATTTTGCACAAGGGCATAACGCTTGACCCGACCGTTTTGGACGCGTGGAGCGTGCTTAAAATGGCAACGGTAAATGGCGCGAAAGCGCTCGGCTTTGACGACCTCGGTATGCTTAAAGAGGGGTATCTCGCCGATATGGCAGTTATCGACTTTGACGCACCGCACCTTACCCCAAACCACAACACGGTATCAAACTTAGTATACGCCGCCCGAGGTTCGGATGTCGAATACACAATAGTTAACGGAAAAATAGTATATAAACGGAGCAACTTAGGGACTAGGGATTAGGTACTACGCGGTATTAATTCACTCACACAGCCTGCCCGCTCGATGGGAGCGGAGAAGATGCAACGTGTAAACCGGTAAATGATATGATTGACTGTAAGGCGCCTGGGCGGGTAGCCTTTTGTTTGTATTTGCCATATAATTATTCTCTCTTGTTTAAATTATTTTTATAAAAATTCTCAAAATATCTTGAAAGATGGCGGTCTTTAGGTTATAATAATTCCTGTAATAATTTTTTAGAATAAGAGGAAGATTTTTTATGGCAAAGGTTGCAATTGTTATGGGCAGTAATTCCGACTTACCGGTTGTGCAGGGCGCTATAACCAAATTAAAGGAGTTCGGCATTGATTTTGAGGCGCACGTTATTTCGGCGCACAGAACCCCGGCTCAGGCTGAGGAGTTTGCCAAGACCGCTAAGGATAAGGGCGTTAAGGTTATTATTGCGGCGGCGGGCAAGGCTGCGCATCTCGGCGGTGTAATCGCGGCGTATACTACGCTGCCTGTTATAGCTCTGCCGATTAAGTCGTCGTTTATGGACGGACTTGACTCGCTTTTATCAATGGTTCAGATGCCGAGCGGCATTCCGGTTGCTGCAGTGGGGGTTAACGCTTCGGATAATGCGGGAATTTTGGCGGCGCAGATGCTTGCGCTGAGCGACAGCGGGCTTGCCGATAAGCTTGACAAGTTCAAGAAGGATATGGCGGCTGCGGTTGCCGAGAAGGATAAGAAGCTTCAGGCAGAGCTGAATAAATAATTATTTATGCAATAAATCTAATCTAACATATAACGGAGGAAATTTTAATGAGCGAGGCATACAAACAGGCGGGTGTTGATGTTGAGGCGGGCTACAAGTCGGTTGAGCTGATTAAAGAGCACGTGGCTCGCACGAATATACCGGGCGTACTGTCCGGTATCGGCGGTTTCGGCGGGCTTTTTGAGCTTTGCGGCGGTTATGAGGAGCCGGTTCTTGTATCGGGTACCGACGGCGTTGGTACAAAGCTTAAAATAGCGATGATACTGGATAAACACGACACAATCGGGCAGGACTGTGTGGCGATGTGCGTTAACGATATCGTTTGCGGCGGTGCGAAGCCGCTGTTCTTTCTCGATTACATAGCTGTCGGTAAAAACAGACCCGAAAGGATTGCAGAGATAGTTAAGGGCGTTGCTGACGGCTGCGTCAAGGCGGGCTGTGCGCTCGTCGGCGGCGAGACGGCGGAGCACCCCGGAATGATGCCCGACGATGACTATGACATAGCGGGATTTTCGGTTGGAATTGTTGACAAGAAGAAGATAATAGACGGCAGCCGCATAGAGAATGGCGATGCGATTATCGGTATAAAATCCTCGGGCGTTCACAGTAACGGCTATTCGCTTGTCAGAAAGATTTTGAATATAGACGACGGCGCAGGCTGTGCCAAGAGGTTCGGTGAGTACGACGATGAGCTCGGATGTTCGGTAGGCGAAGCGCTGCTGACGCCGACAAGAATTTATGTAAAGCCGATGCTTGCCGCGATTGATGCGGTTGACGTTAAAGCGGTATCGCATATCACAGGCGGCGGATTTTACGAAAACATTCCAAGAATGTTAAAGGACGGCACAAGAGCGAAGATAGATAAAAACAGCTTTGAAATCCTCCCGATATTCAAAAAGCTTCAGGCTCTTGGCGGCGTTTCGGAGCAGGATATGTTCGGAACGTACAATATGGGCGTCGGAATGATGTTTGTTGTGCCGAAGGCTCAGGCGGACAAGGCAGTCGAGGTTATAAACGGCTGCGGCGAGACCGCTATGGTTATCGGTGAAATTGTTGAAGGCGAAAAGGGCGTGGACATATGCTGAGGGTCGGAGTTTTAGTCTCGGGCGGCGGTACAAATCTTCAGGCAATTATTGACGCGATAGCCGATAAAAAGATAACGAACGCCGAGATAGTGACCGTTGTTGCGTCAAACCCCAAGGCGTACGCGATTGAGCGCGCTAAAAAGCACAACATACCCGCTATAGTGATATCGCGCAAGGCGTTTAATTCTATAGAGGAGCACGACTCGGCGGTATGCGACCATATGCAGAATATGGATGTTGACTTAATCGTTATGGCGGGGTATTTGAGTATTGTCGGCGAGCAGCTTATAAGCAAGTTTAAAAACCGCATAATTAATATACACCCGTCGCTTATTCCGTCGTTCTGCGGTCCGGGATTTTACGGACTTAAGGTTCACGAAGCGGCGCTTGAGCGCGGTGTGAAGGTCACGGGTGCGACGGTGCATATAGTGAACGAAATATGCGACGGCGGTCCGATACTCCTTCAAAAGGCGGTTGAGGTAGAGGAAGGCGACACGCCCGAAATTTTGCAAAGGCGCGTAATGGAGCAGGCGGAGTGGAAGATTTTGCCTGAGGCAATAAATATGATTGCGAACAAACAGGAGGTAATGTAATGCAATTATTAGACTTATCGCAGGAACTTAAGAGCAACAGCTATCCCGGCAGAGGAATAGTTGTCGGCAAGTCGCCCGACGGCAAAAAAGCTGTCACGGCGTACTTTATTATGGGCAGAAGCGTCAACAGCCGCAACCGCGTTTTTGCAGAGGACGGCGACGGAATTCGCACACAGGCGTTTGACCCGTCGAAGCTTGAGGACCCGCATCTTATCATATATGCGCCGGTCAGAGTGCTCGGTAACAAGACCATTGTAACAAACGGCGACCAGACCGACACTATCTATGAGCTGATGAACAAGCAGATGACGTTTGAACAATCGCTCCGCACGCGTGAGTTTGAGGACGATGCGCCGAATTACACGCCGAGAATTTCAGCGGTTATGAAGGTGTCGGACGGCGATTATAATTACGCGATGTCAATTTTAAAGAGCGCGGACGGCGACCCGTCGTCGTGCCAGAGATATACATACGCATACTCAAATCCGCTCGCGGGCGAGGGTCATTTTATCCATACCTATATGGGCGACGGCAGTCCGCTTCCGAGCTTTGAGGGCGAACCGAAGAAGGTCGGCATTTCGGACGATATCGACGAATTTACCGAAATGCTCTGGCAGAGCCTTAACGAGGACAACAAAGTATCACTATTTGTCAGATACATAGACATAGCCACCGGCAAGACCGATACGAGGATTGTTAATAAGAATAAATGATGCTTTCCCCATAGGGGAAGGCTATAGAAAGGAAGACAATTTATGAAAGAAATGGAACTTAAATACGGCTGCAATCCTAATCAGAAGCCGTCGAGGGTATATATGGAGGACGGCAGTGATTTGCCGATTGAGGTTCTCTGCGGCAAGCCGGGATATATTAATCTGCTTGACGCGATGAACGGCTGGCAGCTTGTTAAAGAACTTAAAAAGGCGACGGGACTTCCTGCGGCGACTTCATTCAAGCACGTTTCACCGGCGGGCGCGGCGGTAGGTACACCGCTGTCTGATACGCTTAAGAAGATTTACTTTGTTGACGATACAATAGAGATGACGCCGCTCGCTAACGCATATGCGCGTGCGAGGGGTGCGGACAGAATGTCGTCGTTCGGCGATTTTATTGCGCTTTCGGACGAGTGCGACAAGGCGACGGCTCTGCTTATTAAAAAGGAGGTCTCGGACGGCGTTATCGCGCCGGGATATTCGGACGAGGCTCTCGAAATACTCAAGCAGAAGAAAAAGGGCAACTACAATATCTTAAAGATTAACCCGGACTACAAGCCAAACCCGGTTGAAACCAAGCAGGTGTTCGGCATAACATTTGAGCAGGGCAGAAATGAGCTTGATATAAACACCGAGCTGCTCTCAAACGTAGTGACGGATAACAAGAATATGACAGATGCGGAAAAGCGCGATTTGATGATTTCACTGATTACGCTCAAGTATACGCAGTCAAACAGCGTGTGCTACGTTAAGGACGGTCAGGCGATAGGTATCGGCGCGGGACAGCAGTCGCGTATTCACTGTACACGCCTCGCGGGCAACAAGGCGGATATATGGTGGCTCAGACAGGCGCCGCAGGTGCTTGCGCTTGAGTTTGTTGACGGAATAAAGCGCGCCGACAGAGACAACGCGATTGACGTATATATCTCGGACGAGTATATGGACGTACTTGCCGACGGAGTATGGGAAAAGACGTTTAAGACAAAGCCTCCCGTATTCACAAAAGAGGAGCAGAAGGAGTGGCTTAAAAAGAACACAGACGTTGCTCTCGGCAGCGACGCGTTCTTCCCGTTCGGCGATAATATCGAGCGCGCTCACAAGTCGGGCGTTACGGTAATCGCACAGCCGGGCGGCTCAATCCGCGACGACAACGTAATCGAAACCTGTAACAAGTACGGCATAGCAATGTCGTTTACAGGCATCAGATTGTTCCATCATTAATACTAAGAACAAAAGACGCCCGCAGGCGGTAATAGGCAACAAAATCAAGCCTTCGCATACAATATGTGAAGGAGGTTTTGTTTATGTATAATGAACACAGATTAAGTGATGTTACAAAAAGCTATTTAAAGCGGTTTCATTGTATTTTGGACGAATTGATAGAGGGAATGACGACGGCGGAACTGACCGACAGCATTTCGCATAATTTCATTGTTCAAATGATACCGCACCATATGGCGGCAATAGAAATGTCGGAAAATATATTGAAATACACAACGCTTATTCCGCTTCAGGAGATAGCGAAAAACATTATAAGCGAGCAGACAAAAAGCATTGAAAATATGCGTGCTGCAAAGAGCGAGTGCAGCTGCCTTGTAAATTCCAAGTGTGATGTGAGCGCATACAATCACAGAGTCAATCGGATTATGGAGACAATGTTTTGCGGAATGAAAAATGCGGCGGCGACAAACAACGTAAACGCGGATTTTATGCGTGAAATGATACCGCATCACCGCGGAGCTGTTGAAATGTCAAAAAATGCACTGAGGTATGATATATGCGATGAGCTCCACCCAATACTGAATGCCATAATTGCGTCTCAGCAAAAGGGAATTATGCAAATGCAGCGGCTTTTAAGAAATATGAATTGCTGATATCAATGGCAGCCTTGACCGAGCATAGTCAAGGCTGCCGTTATTTATTCTTATAATTTCGGGGCTTTTTGCCATACTAAAATATTCAGCATTGATAAAAGAAGC
>UQOT01000059.1 GCA_900542675.1 uncultured Eubacteriales bacterium
ATGACGCGTTTTTCACTTATTTGACATATTTTTCTATACCTGAATGAAAATTTTTTTTGAAATTTTCAAAAAAATTGCCTATTTTTTCGTTTTTCATTTGTTTACTAAATATAAGGTTTTTTAAGGACAGCAAGCAAAGCGAATGAGTACCCATTCGCGATTTCCCGATATGCCAAATCGGGAAAAATCTTGGTGAAAATCCCCAAACCCCTTAGAGAAGAACGGAGGTAAAAAATTATGGCAAATAGAAAAAGAAACATACAACTAAAAATATGGCTGACAGAGGACGAAAGACGGTTAATAGACGCAAAAATGAAATTGTTACCGACTACCAAAATCGGAGCTTATATCCGTAAAATGGCGATTGACGGTTACATCATCTACACTGACACGGACAACATTAAGGAATTTACAAAGGAGCTTGAGCGTATCGGGCAGAACATAAATCAGATTGCAAAGCGCGTTAATTCTACGAGCCGCATTTATGAGGCTGACATACAGGATTTACGGGAAAGGCTGGACGATATATGGCTTATACAAAGAACCATATTATCAACGCTACGGTAAAAAAAGCGATTGATTATATCTGCAATCCCGACAAGACAGACGGCAAGCTGCTTATATATGCCTACGGCTGCTCGCCTGCGACGGCGGATATTGAATTTGAATGGACGCGCCAAAAGGTTAAGTATCAGCAAAGCGGCGAGCAAACACATTTAGCGCGGCATTTAATACAATCATTCGTGCCGGGTGAAACCACGCCTAAGCAGGCTCACGAAATCGGTATTAAATGGGCGGAGGAAATTCTGGGCGGCAAATATGAATTTGTTTTGACTACCCATATTGACAAGGGCGCAATCCATAATCATATAATTTGTAACGACGTTTCTTTTGTGGATTTTAAGCATATACATATAAATAAAAAATGGTATAATCAATCCCGACGCGTCAGTGATAGAATTTGTGAGGAATACGGTTTATCCGTTATAAAAGAGCCGAGCAAAAATAACAGTAAATCGTATAAGGAATATCACGCCGAAAAGAACGGTAGAAGTTGGAAGGCGCAGCTTAGAAAAACCATTGACAGCGCTATTAAAAGGTCTATTGACTTTGACGATTTTATTGTCCGTATGCAGATTGCCGGATATGAGGTTAAGCGTCAGAATAAAAATATATCGTTCTGCAACAGTGAACGGAATAAATTTATGCGTTCCAAAACGCTGGGCGATAATTACACCGTTGAGGCAATTATAAAGCGTATTGAGAATAAAAAGCGGTACAGACCAAATAACCGTATCAACCTTATTATTGATATTCAGAACAGTATTAAGGCGCAGCAGAGTAAGGGCTATGAGCATTGGGCGAAAATCCATAATCTCAAACAGGCGAGCAAGACCATAAATTTCTTAACCGAACATCATATTATGAGCTATGAGGATTTAGAAAACAAGGTCAACGAGCTGCATACCGCGCTTGATGATAAACTGGATAAAATTAAAACCGTTGAGCGTCAGCTAAACAGTACGGCGGGAATATTAAAAAATCTGAATATATACGATGAGTTTCAGCCTGTATATATGCAGTATCGGAAATCAAAAAATAAGGAACGGTTTGAACAGGAACACCAAAGGGAATTGATTTTATACCGCGCCGCCGCAAAAGCATTAAAGGCTTCGGGGACTCCGCCGTCTCTTGCAGAATTGGAAAAAGATTATGCGGAGCTGTCCGAGAGCAAGGACGCGCTATACAAGGAATACCGGGAATTAAAAAAGAAATGCGCCGAGATTGATATTATTAAATCTAACGCGGAGGTTATATTGAATATTGAAAAAGAGCCGGAACCCGAACGGGAGCCGGAACGCTGATAACAGTTTGTGCGCTTTGTACAGGGCAGCACCTTAACAATCGTCATTTTACACGCTGGGCTTATATGTTGATTTATGGTATAATTATTATAGAAATAAAAATACCTTAAAGGAGGAAATCACTATGAAAAAGAAAATTATTACTCTAACACTAATTGCCGCATTGTCGGCGTCAGTAACAACAGCGTTTGCCGCACCAATTCCAAGAGAAAGCGCACCTCTTAACGCAACAGAGACGCAAATACAAATCACCGAAAATATTATAGGTGATATTCTTGATGAAGTGCAGGCAGGATATCTCGGTTATACATTAGCCGCCGGTTATGCAAATACAAAAATCCGTAAGGCTGTAATAGCAAATCAGACGGACGGCAACGGTTACGGTATCTTATCACCAATCGCACAGAACGCAATCCGCATTATGCGTGATATGCAAATCAGACCTGACGCATACACACAAGCGGAAGAAGAATTACAAGTATTGCTTGCCAACCTGATTACAGAGGTTCAGAACGGTAAGGATTATATGGAGGCTGTCAAAGAGGCATACATAAAAATATATCAGTCAATCAACCCGTCATTTAATTATGATGAACAATTTGCACTTGATACTTGTTACCGTGATATTCCGGCTGTCGGAATGGAAAAGTTTATAGTAGCAAGAAAATTGCTCAATGACGCACAGAAAAATTAAGCACAATGAAAGAGGGAGGTTTTAATTACCTCCCTCTATTATATTTTTTAGAACTATATCATCACATTGTAATAATGCGGCGTCTGCCTGTCCTACATCTATATAATGTACGGTTAATTCTGAAATAGGCTGTTCGGTGGGCTGAACGGTGATTATAGATGTAGATGTAGGTGCAGATATGGGCTGCTGTTTTGCCGGTTTCGCTGTACAGCTTGTTAATGCAATCGCCATTATAAGGTCCAAAATGAGAATTTTTCAAACGGCTCTTTAGTATATTCCGCTTGGGTTATGGAGTATTATTCTTCTCCCCAAATCTTTAAAATTGCTCCATCTCGTTTGTTTATGGCAACATAATAACCTCCTCCCATTCTATCAGGATACCATCTGCCTACTACAAAAACATCTTTGTCAACATCTTCTTTAATTTTGTAAACAACAAATTCTGTTTTTTCAAGTATATCGTCCTCATTATCCCCACAGAGAGATTTAATGACTGAATTGCCTATGTCTAATGCTAATTCCTCATCTATTTCAAACTCTCCCGGATATATTCCATAATTACTATCGTAATAGTCCCCTGTTACATAACCTAAATAATCGTTCCTTTTGCTTTTTAATCCGCATTATGAGTAATTGCTGCTTCCATAATATCGGCATACGCCCAATGGCTATCGGTTACATCGCTAAACGGATTTTCAAAATCCTTAATATCATCTCTGCCGAGAACTCTATTGATTATCGCGACTGCTTCAGCGCGTGTAATATAATTATCGGGCATAAAGGTATTATCCGCATATCCCTTTATATATCCCGCCGCGTAACAAGCCGCAATCTGATTTTGCGCCCAATGTCCGTTTATGTCTGTAAATGCAGTATCGGCATTTTCGGTATTTAATTCCGCAAAATGCACAATCATATTTGCAAATTCAGCGCGCGTAATACTGTTTTCAGGCTTAAATGTGCCGTCCTCATAACCTGTTATGATATTTTGACTTTCCTCAAAACCTATATATCTGTAATACCACACATTATTGTCAACATCTGCAAAAGAGGTTGTATAGCTTCCGTTTTCGTCAAAGCTTTCAGTCAGACGAGCGAGTATTACAACTGTTTCCGCTCTCGTGATATTTCCGTCCGGCATGAATGTTCCGTTCTCAT
Organism: uncultured Eubacteriales bacterium; assembly: GCA_900542675.1. GTDB lineage: Bacteria > Bacillota > Clostridia > Monoglobales > Monoglobaceae > Monoglobus. The sequence goes on from UQOT01000059.1 coordinate 3,718, forward strand.
ATCCGACAATATACGCCTTATGCTGTACTTTGGAAATATCTGACGGTTCATCAGTATCAGTCGGTTTCGGAGTTACAGACGGTTCTGCTGTCGGCACTGTTTCTTCCGTCCATTTAGCGTACAGTGTAAAGGATTTTGTAACCTTTGCGCTGAAATCATATTCCGCTGTAAGCTTGCTATCGGTATACCAACCGTCAAAGGTGTAACCCTCCTTTTTCGGTGCTGTAGGCTCTGAAACAGTCGTATTTTTCATAATCCTAACGCTTGTATTTGATGTGCCGTTATTCGCGTTAAACGTAACTGTATAGGTTGAAGTGCCGCCGCTTGAACCGCTGCTGCCTGACTTTGTTTTTACAGTTTCGGTGTACTCCTGACCGTCCGCCGATGTTACAATAATTTTATATGCGGTATTTTTCTTCAAACCGCTGAAAACAATATCGTCTCCATTTTTTGCTGTAACCTCCGAAACAGTGTTTCCGCTCGGGTCATACAGCGTATATGTATATCCTGATATTGTGTTCTTCACTGTAATTGAAGTTGTTGTCTGCGTTACGGATAAATCAGGCTCAAACGGTTCAGGCGTAGGTTCTGATGTTGGCTCTGCCGTTGGTGTACTCGTAGGTTCTGCGGTCGGCTTTGCTGTCGGTGTGCCCGTCGGCTCTGTTGTCGGCTTTGCTGTCGGCTTTGCTGTCGGTGCGCCTGTAGGAACTGCGCTCGGCTTTACTGTCGGTATACTCGTAGGCACTGTTGTCGGCTTTGCCGTCGGCGCGCCTGTAGGAACTGCAGTTGGATCTGCGCTCGGTGTTGATGTCGGCTCAACTGTAGGCGCAGCGCTCGGTTCTGTTCTCTTTTCTATCGTTACCGTAATTTCACCGTAATCGGCAGAGGTGTATTTTTTATATCCGTCCTCTGTTTCGGTCGGATCTTTTTCATCTATCAGTGTCCATACGCTTGTATCTGTCAGAACAGGGAGCGTTACGCTGTCGATATGAGAGCTGTCATTTGCACAAACACGCTGCGCCATACCCGTTGTTGTTTCGGTCGGCTTTGTGATAATTGTCCAGTCGCCATAGCTATGGCCGGTCTTATTAATTGTAGGGATCGCGTTAATTTCAGTCTCACCACCTGCATCGGAGAACATTTTGTTACAGTTTGAACACGTCCAGTACGCGTCATTTCCGTCTGTTTCGCAGGTCTGGGCGACCGCGTCTGTTTTTGTCATCGAGTGACCTGTCTTATTAATTGTAGGAACTGCGTCAATTTCAGTTTCGCCGTTTTCGTCCGAGAACATTTTGCCGCAGCTGCCATCACCTTCGCATTTCCAGTACGCGCTATTGCCGTCTGTTGTGCAGGTATTTGCGACAGCGTCATGCTTTGTCAGGCTGTGGACATGCTTTTTAACAAATTCTAGCTCGCCGTCATCATTCTTTACAATTTCGTAGTCGCTCATTGCGCTTACAAAGTAATCCGAAGCTTTAGCGTCGCCCATTTTATCGCTCCAGCCTATTGTAATCGTCATCGGCTGTGCCGCTGTAACCTTATACGGCTCTGTTACCGTAAGAGGCGTCAGAAGCGTTATTTTATCATTAGGATTATCCTCGAATTCATTCTGATACAAATCAAAGCCGGCTTCCTTACCCTTAACCTTCGGCGCACCCGAAAGGTATATATTCATATCACGGTAAGAGGAAACAATCGCCGTGTCATTTTTAGACGTAATTTCAGCATTGTAAAGGTATAGCTTGTTCGCGTTCGCAATCGCGCGCTGATAATTTCCGTTTGTATCGTCAGTAGAAGCGTTTTCTATTTTTGCGCCGTAAACGGACATTACTCCTCTGTTGTCAACCAGTCCGAGATGTCTGGCATCTCTGCTGTACTCACCTGTAATTTTACCTGTGCGTCCGTCCGAGCAGTCGCAGATGTTAAAGGTTGTATCTGTGCCTACATAGACATTATAATAATCAAACTGAAAATCAATAGTATGACCGTTAAGGCAAAGATTTACCGTTCTGTCCTCTTCCATAAAGGATACTTCTGCCGCAAAGTTCCTGTTGAGGGCTATATCCTCCGCAAGATAGTAATTTCCGGCTTCAAGAGTGTACCCTTCAACCCCCTCCGCCTGCTGTACGCCATCAATATACAATACGCCGTCCTGTGATGTAAGCGCTTTAGCGAAGGTTATTGCATCCTCATCTCCGCACTCAACCGACATATCGTGGCTGTGCGCAGTATTTTCCGTAAATACCGCATATACGGTCATATCCTCTGTAAGCGCGGCGGACGCTGTGAAATCTGTACCGTCCGTTTCAGAAGTTGACCACTTTTCAAAGGTATAGCCCTCCTTTGACGGGTTATCCGGCAAAGCGCTTACACCTGTTGAGTTTGCGTATTTAACGGCATATTCGTCCGTACCGTTCATAAATGTAACCTTATACACCTTTTTAGCCGCTTCGCTTGTAAGAACGGGGTAATCATCTGATGTTAAATCCTGTCCCCATTCCTGCGTTAGCTGACCGTTCTGCAAAAGCCACGCAACCTCGCCTGAGGCAAATTCTTCAGCCGTTTTGCTTGTGCCGCCGGCTGAGCTGTCGGCAGAGGTATCAAGATAGCAGCAGCTTGTTATTGTGACATTGCTGTTATTACCACCGCAAATGCCGCCAATATAATCGTTTCCCGAAATCGTTCCTGTGTTATAGCAGCTTGTTATTGTGCCGTAATTATAACCGCAAATGCCGCCAATCACGTAGCCTTCAAAAGAATTAAATGTGTTATAGCAGTTTTTGATTAAACCTTTATTGTTACCGCATATGCCTCCGATAGTGTAGCAAAAACTACTGCCCAAAGTGCCTGTTGTGCCTGTCGTACTGCAATTTTCGATTGTACCGCAGTTTTCGCCGCACACACCGCCGATATAATGCATATCGGAACCTGTGACAGACGGGTCAATCACGCCGAGGTTTTTAACCGCGCCTTCCTCGCCGATAAGACCGAATAAACCTATATAATTTGTTTCATTTCCGTCATAGCTGGCTTGTTTAAAGTAAACGCCTTTTACGGTATTCCCATGTCCGTCAAACGTGCCTTTAAACGGTGTGCCGTCCGCTCCAATCGGCGTCCACGACTTGCCGCTTGTGCTGTTATATGTTTCCGACATATCAATGTTCGCCGTCAGCTTAAAATACTCGCCCGCGCCGCTCCCGTCATTTACGTAATCGCGAAACTTCTCAAGCGTCGCAAGGTCAGGAATAAGGTAAGGGCTTTCCTCCGTACCCTCGCCGTTAAACAACGGTACGGTAATCACATCGGAATCCGTTGTCGCGCCGTTGCTCCAGGTTACGCGGCAGAGAACCGTACCGTAACCCGTAAATGTGTCGGAGGTCTGTCCCTCAACGGCGTCGCCTACGACATAAACCTTGCCGTATTGGAAGTTACTCAGCGTGGCGGCGGCTGTTTCATCGTCATTGGAAAGCGATACATAACCGCTGCTATTCAGGTCCGTCACCGTTGCCGTAACATTGTAAACACTGTTATTTTCATCATATTCATATTCAAAATCCGCATATAAACTATATAATTCATTGGTTGTAGACGTAAAGGTAAAGGTCTGTCCGAGCTTTAAATCATAAATCTTCAGATCAAGCGAATAAGTATCTCCGTGGGCGCTTGATGACGCTTCGGTGGTATATGAACCGTCATTGTTGTCTGTTCCTTCATGGACATCTATCCTCCCCTGATTATCCTGTTCGCTGACGGTATACCATTGATAGCTTTCCGGCGTTATGTTTGTTTCCACCTTGGGACTATCCGCCGTGGGCTGTGTAATAATAGCGAGAGCGTATATAGCCAGAGCGTCGTCCTTCGCCGCTACGGCATACTTGCTGTTGTCGCTCACAAAATAATCGAGATAATCGGCTGTGCCGTTGTTGGTAATCACCCATGGATTGTCCGCGGTTGGGCAAGTAGAATTGGAGTTGACAGCAACGCCGATTTTCGCGCCATCGGAAAGTCCGCCGTCGGCTATTGTGAGCTTGCCGTTTTGCTGGTGTATCCAGACATTGCTTGCTTCTCCGTAGCGCGTATTGTTGTATATCACAGTGGCGCCGCCAAGCGTCAGCGGATTAAACCAACTGCTGTAATAAACTCCGCTATACCAACCGTCTGAAATATTATCGCTTATAACGCCGTCGATGATTGTGCATTTTCCGCTTGCATACAATCCCGCGCCATTGTAGTAGCTTATATTTCCGATTATTTTACCGCCGTACAAATTGAATGCGCCGCTTGCATATACTCCGCCGCCGTCGCCGGAATTATTATTGTTGCCTGCAACCGCGGCGTTGTACAGACTAACGATACAGCCTGAGCCGACATAAATACCGCTGCCCCTTTTTCCGCCGGTTATAACGCCGCCCTCAATTGTCTTTGTGCCGTTTTCCTCGTCAAGCGTCCACAAGCCGTTGTCCGCAACCGTGAATTTATGCGATAAATTGCTTTCGTTACAGTCGCAAATAGCAATTTGCTTGGAATTGGAAGCCACATAAACTACACTATTATTACCTGTCTGCTTGATTGTGTGACCGTCCAGACAGAGATTCACGCCGTCCGGCGCAGTCCATTTATCCGACAGCGTAACGTCGTTTGTCAGATAGTAATTGCCCGCTGTTGTGGGCAAGCTGTCTGTCGCCGTCCACGCGGTAAAATCGTATTCCGTATGGTCGTGATATGTATCCTCGCACTCCGTGTCTGCGCAAAGGCGGTGGGCGTGCGGCGCGGCAGCCGAAAAAGTGGCAAAATTAGTATCTTCGCCCGTAACAGCCCAATAATTATCCGCCGCACTCGCCGTCTGCGGCAGTATGATAAGCGATAGTATCATACTTACTGCCGTGATAATTGATAAAATTTTTCTTTTCATTTTGTAATTCCTCCTGTTTTATGCTTTTTATTCAAAACGGTGTTTACCGATAAAAAAAGTTACTTTGCAGCTATGCCGCGCTTTTAAATAAGCAAAAAGGGTATATCCGCACCGCGAACGGGCGCAGGCAGATATACCCTAAAAATTTCACAAAAATATCCGAAAAAAGCATTGACAAAAAAGCCTGTACGGCGTACAATTTGCTTGCTTGCTTGCTTGCTTGCTTGCTTGCTTGCTTGCTAACGCATTTTATTCTGTTTCGCATTTCCCGTCAACCCCTTCTTCGTATTTATGCCTATATTTATCATAGCACGTTCACAGGTGAACGAGTCAATACTTTTCTACAAATTTTTGCATAAAAAGAATATTGTAAAACCTTGTCGACTGTGATAAAATAACTATATGAGGTGAAGCTGAATGAAAAAAGATAATTTGTTTTTAATAGGACAGGTCGCTAAGTGCTGCGGCGTTTCAAGAAGCACAATACTGCGGCTTGAGGACAGAGGAATTTTAACGCCGGCGTATACGGAGAAAAATTTAAACGGTGGTATTCGTTATTACGACAATTATAACGTATCGCAGATACTTCAGGTTCGTAAGCTGCTCGATTTGGGACTGAGCTATGACGAGATTAAAGAATACTATGTTTCAGACGGTGCTTCACCTACACTCCTTGACGGTTTTATGGATAAACTGCAGTTAGTTAAACGTATGCTTGAAGAAATGACAATACGGCTGAACAACAAAAATGATATGCGGTTTGAAATTATCAATCTGCCGGAATATGTATGTTTCGTGCGTGAGTATACGGGAACGCCGCGCGAAAAAATCAATGCTATGGAGTCGCTTTTTCACGAGGCTTGTGAAAAGGGGTATAGGTTTTTGCCCACCGAGCCGCTTTTTATAATCAATAAATGCTCCGACTTTCTGAACGGAGGCTTTAATTTCGACCTTGTGCACAGCTATAAGTGCTGTATTCCGTTAGAGCCTGAAACCGCGCCTGCAGACGCGGTTAAAATTTCCGCTTGCCGCGCTGTTTCAATGCTGTATTACGGCGATTATTCCGACTTGGACGACGCATATGTTACTCTCAGCGAAAAAATAAATGAGATGGGCATTACTCCTAAAGGAGACGTACGTGCTCTTGCGATTGTCGCGCCGTATGTCGGAAAGAATATAAATCCTAAAAATTACGTGTCGCGGCTTGTTGTGCCGTTTGAGTAATAAATTGATGTGTTACCGCTCCTGTTCGTGATTTCTGTAAAGTAATTTACTTTTAAGTTAATTGAAATGATGTTTGATATGCGGACTTGTTATAATATACATAATAATTATAATGAGATTTCGTTATGGATATAAAGCCTCAACTGTTCGTACCGCGGGCTGAACGGCCAGAGAAGCGTATTTCCGAACGATACCGCCTTGCCTTAAGGCACTGTATCTTTCAACCTTTGAAGCAACGAAAAATTACAGAAAAATTTTTACACTCCCATTACTGAAAGTGAATTGCTTAATTTCAGACAATCCAAATAAAAAAATGGAGCGTAGCCGTACAATACGGTTACGCTCCATTTTAAAATGTAGAAATTTATGAGCCATTTTTTGAGGGTATGAATGAAAGTATATTACTTTCCTGTTTTCAAGTGTGAAAACACTTGATTTTATGCGATTTTTAAGGCTATAAATTTCTACACTCATTCCGCTTTTTTCGGATATATTCAGCCTTTTGTCTGTTCCATACGATTTTACGGCATTTATCACAATATTTAGCCCTGCGTCCTGTTGGTATAAACTCTGTACCGCATACAACACACTTTTTTGTATCTGTCGGTTTTATCAGCTTTATATACAATTCCTTATCATTCGGCAGCACCGCGCTTTTGAACCATTTGCAGATAAGGGAATATGTAATAGTTTGTGGACAGGTGCAGTCAAGTAATATACATTCGCCGTTACAGTAATTACAGCATTGATTTTTTATAATTGTCTTAACCCTGTGGAACTGCGCGGGTGTTAGTCTTTTGATTTTGCTCATAATTCCTGATTGGGCGGCTTTTTCTGCGGCTGCGGCTTATTCCTGCCGTCCTGCTCCTTTTTCATTTTGTCAAGCGCTGCCTTAATTGAGGGCTTGGCTTTGACCGCCTTTATTTTCCCGTTAATTCTCATAAATATTTCGGGTTTTGCAAAACGCTCTGAAAATTGCTTTATCTGTTCTTTATCAAGACTGCCGAAACTGTCGCCGGCTAATCCGGCTAATACAAATGTTCCTGCGATAATATCGTACATTTCACTCTCCGCGTCATATAAGGCACGGTTAAGCTCAAGCCCGTTCATTTTGCCCTCGTCATTACAAATTAAGCCTATCGGCTCCGCAAACGGATATACAACCTGAATATTCCCGCCAACCTCTTTTTGCAGTGCTTCAAGTTCTGTCGGAATTTCCTTTGTGTGCGGCTCTTTCATAGGCTCCACCACAAGCACCGTCATTGTCTGCGGTTTATCCTGTTCGGTAACAAGATATTCAGGCGGTATATCCTCAATATTGCCGTTGTATTTTTCTGTAAAATTAACCGAATTTTTTTCCACATATACATCATCTACTAAATATCCGCCGTTGTCATTTGCATAAGCGCGTCCGTATGTAGCGTAATCCATATAATTAGAAAGCTGTCCTAAAACTTCAACACCAAGCCCCTCGCGCTCGGCTATATATGCGCCAACATTTTTCCAACTTCCCATATCACAAACAATATCAAAACATTCCGTATTGTATGTAATATTGATTGCGTCCTTAATATTTTCACAATTCTTTGTCTTAATAGCTGCTTGAAAAACTGTCATTTCAACATCTTCCAACTCCGATATGCGAGTGGCAAGATAATTGAGAGCGTCAACACTTTCGTATTGACTAAAACATTTTTTCAAATCATCATTTCCGCAAACGTAATCGTCAAAGAAATATTTATCAGGGCTTGCATTTTCGGATAAGCCTATTTCCTCAAAGGTTCGTTTGACAGTCTCCGCGTCTGTCGGCAAGTACAACCAAGCTCCGCTTGTTTCCTTATTGCCGTTGTCATACTCAAAACGGTTGACAATAAATGCTTTAAATATATAATCACTCATAGACTATTCCTCCATATCAATATCAGGTTCAAGCTCCAGCTTAGAAAATTCCTCATTCGTCATATACTCCAGCTTATCAATCACCGTTTCTGCAATTTCTTTAAGCTCCGCATTTTCAATATACGGAAGCGCGCGGGACAGCTCCGTTTGAAGCTGTCCCTTGTCAGATGTGTCATAGATACACATTAAATTTATTTCGTCCTGTGTAAATGTCATAATGAAATATCCTCCTTGTTTTCTGTAATAGATTTTTTGTGTTCTGATTTTCCTTTGTTTTTCGCAAGCTGCCGGCGAATTGACGGCTTTTGTTCTGCGCGTTCCGCTGTTACGGCATTGTACAAAGCAAGGTCAAATTGAGTAATACCTCC
>UQOT01000060.1 GCA_900542675.1 uncultured Eubacteriales bacterium
GGAAGCAGGGGAGTACGCGACATTAATTTGTGCCACAACGCGCACGCGAACCATAAAGACAAATATTATTTGCCCGTGAAGGCCCCCGACGAATGAGGGTAATGCATATTGATATTCAGATGCCATAGTTTGTGGATTAATAATTGGCGGCATTGTGACTAACGACAAAACCGCTCCGATTGGAGCGGTTTTCGATTTGCCGAAAACAACGCGGTTTTACGGCGTTTTATGTGGTATGCCCGACGGGATTTGAACCCGTGACCTTCAGAGTCGGAGTCTGACACTCTATCCAGCTGAGCTACGGACACTCGTCGTCGCAAACTTCGTTATGCTACGTCCTCGGCTATACGCCGACGACTTCGCTCTCTTCGTTGCTCCTCCTCTTCCCAAAAACGCATGTGCATTTTCGGGAACCCTTTTCTGCAAACTTCTTTATGCTACGTCCTCGGCTATACGCTGATTGCTATATTAACACAAAATTTGGTTTTTTGCAAGTAGTTTATAAAAATTCTTTAATTTTTGACCAGTCACGAATTAAGCGCTCCAATGTGTAACGGGCGTTGGCGGGGCTTGTGGAGGGAAGCGGTACGGAAGGTGTACCCTCTTTCGGCTGTATAAATTTTTTATACAGCCGAGTTGAAGTTCCGCCGTTTGTAAATACTGCTCTTATGTCTGCCGCGCCGAGTATCCGACCGATGTCGTTCGACACAACATTACTTATTGAACTGTCGGATGAGCCCTCTATATCACAGCTCTTTATCACATCCCACACGGCAATTCCGCAGCTTAACAAAAATTCTTTCTTTTCCGATACATTCTCCGGACACTTGCATTCTAACACTGCCGAAGTTACACGCCAGAACCTATTCTGCGGATGGCCGTAGAAAAACTCACTTTCGCGGGACTTGACCGACGGAAAGCTGCCCAAAATCAAAATTTTGGAATTTTGGTCGTATACAGGCTCTATGTTATGATTTTGACGCTGCTTCATACTATTTCTCCAATTGCTTATGCTCAATATTTTTCAACTTATTTATCAGCACATTCAAATCTACAGGACGACTTGATTGCAGACTCAATACTCTAAATATCACATTTCTTTTACAATAAAACACTAATATATATTTTAACATAATATAACAGCATTGTAAACGCTAATTTTCGATTTTTTGTTGAAATACAAACACTATTTTATATAAACTTACAGTTGCAATTATAATCAAACACTGGTAAAATATACTTAGATAAATATTATAAACCCGAAAGGAAATTTATTATGAGCGAAATGACAGAACTAATCAAATGCCAAAAACTTGACGAAATCAAGAAAATTCTCGAAGTTACGCCGAAGCGCATTAATGAAGAGGACGAAAACGGCGTGCCTATGTCGCACTATATCGCGGCGACAGGCAATTTTGAGATGCTTAAATACCTTGTTGAATATACGATAGCGAGTTTCAATATCGGCGATAAAAACGGCAGAACAATTCTGCACGCCGCGGTTGAAGGCGGAAATTTGGACTGCGTGCGCTATATAACCGAAAGAGTCGGTATCTCACCTTGCGCAAGTGACAAGAAATTGGTTACACCGTATAAAATCGCACACGACAGCGAAAAAACCGATATTGAAGAATATTTTGAAGAGTATACCGGAGCGAAATACGAGGATATGTATCAAAACCCCGTTCGCACCGGCTTCTTTGCAGATCCGTCTATTGTGCGCGTCGGAGAGGATTATTATATGGTTAACTCGTCGTTCACATTCTTCCCCTGTATCCCGATATCGCACTCAACCGACCTTGTTAACTGGAAGGTAATAAGTCACGCAATAACCAATCCCGAATGGGCGAACATTGACGACTTGGAAGGCGGACGTGGATATTGGGCTCCCGATATCTCTTATTATAACGGTAAATTCTACATAACCGCAACGCTCAGATACAACGACACAGGTAAATTCCGCAGACAGATTGTTGTATCGTCCGAAAAACCCGAAGGACCTTATTCAAAACCTGCATTTATTGAGGAGGACGGTATAGACCCGTCAATATTTACAGATGTCGACGGCAGACGCTATATGCTGCTCAACCGCGGCGCACGTATCTTTGAACTCGGTTCCGACTGCACCGAGCAGATTTCCGACGCCGAGCTTTTATACTACGGCGACAACAAGCGTGCTCCCGAAGGTCCGCATCTGCTTTATAAGGACGGTTGGTACTATCTGTTTGAAGCCGAGGGCGGCACAGGGCCGACGCATCAAATTACTGTTTCAAGGAGCAAAACACTCAAGGGCGTATACGAACCGTGCCCGTATAACCCGATTATGACCCAGCGCGACCTTGACGCAGCAATCACCTGCTGCGGTCACGGAAAACCGGTTCAGACACAGGACGGCGACTGGTATATTGTATACCTTGCATACCGTCTGTTTGATGCTAAGTGGGGAATTTTGGGGCGCGAGACCTGTCTTGACCCGATTACCTGGACTCCCGACGGCTGGCCTATTGTGAATAACTTAAACGGCCCGAGTGCGCTCCAGAAAAAACCGGCACTCAAGCCTATGACAGTCGAGCCCGACGGAGGCTTTGACGATTTTGAAGGCAGCGAATTAAAGCCGTACTGGATTTTCTCAAGAACACCCGAAAGCGATGGGATAAAAGTCGAAAACAGCCGCCTTTATATAAAGGGTTCAAAGGCTCCGCTCAGCTCGATGTTTGCAAAAAATATCACGGTACAAAGACAGCGCAACTTTAATTTTACCGTCACCGCAAAACTTGACCTCGGAGCTGAACTTATCGGCGACCAAAACTACGGTCTTACAGGATATTATGACGAAAACACATACTTCACCTATGGCATATACAAAAACGGAAACGGTTATGCTCTAAAGCTGTTTGAAAAGATTGATGAAGATGAGAAATATACATATACCGCCGATATTCCCGAGGTGCAAAGCTCACTGTATTTAAGAATAGTGACAGAAGGCTTAAAGAGAACATTCCTGTACAGCATTGACGGCAAGAGCTTTACAGAAGTCGGTACGGTTCAAAACCTGTACTACCTGTGTTCGCAAGCGATAACAAAGGGCAAACGGTTTACGGGCGCGATGATTGGAATGTATGCGTACAGCGGCGATAATACACCATTTTACGCAGCATTTGACAGCTTTAATTATGAAGCTTAACAATAACGATATCAAAAAACGCCGCATCGGATTTATAGGCGCAGGGAAAGTCGGCACATCGCTCGGCAAGTATTTAAGCCTGAACGGATTTAACGTCTGTGAATACTATTCGCGCACAAAAAAATCCGCCGAGGACTCCGCTGAGTTTATCGGCGGCTGCACCGCAGTAAGCAGCATTGGCGATATGACCGCCGACACGATATTTATTACGGTAAGCGACGACTCGATTACTGAAATCGCGAATGACATTTCGCTCCTTGACAAAGATAAGATAAGCGGCAAAGTTTTCTGTCACACAAGCGGTTCTCTGCCTGCGGACGTATTGTCGCCGATAAAAGACGCGGGGAAAAATTCACGCACGGCAAGCCTGCATATGCTGCTTGCCGTAAACAGCAAGTACAAAAGCTATAGGGATTTCGGCAAGGCGTTCTTCACCCTTGACGGCTGCGGAGCGGATGATATACGCGAAATTATAACATACTGCGGCAATAAATCGCGTATAATCGACTCAAGATACAAGGCGAAATATCACGCCGCCGCGGTATTTGTGAGCAACTTTGCCGCCGCGCTCGCAAACACAGGCTGCACACTGCTCACCGAATGTGGGTTTTCCTATGACGAAGCACTAAACGCGCTTGCTCCGCTCATAAAAAACAATACCGAAAACATCATAAATGACGGTCCTCAAAAAGCCCTTACAGGGCCTGCCCGACGCGGTGACTTCGGAACGCTGGAAAAGCACCGAGCCTGCCTCAGCGGCGCAGAGCTTCAAATATATAACGACATAACAAATTATATACTTAATCAATTTAAATAGCATAAATACATTTGTCACACTTTATAAAATTATATGGTTGACAAATGTATTTTTTTATGTTATTATCCTTAAAAAACAATTCAACAAAATTTAGGAGGATATGACTACTATGCAGAAAAAACTGACTATCAAAAAAATGGCGTTATGCGCTCTGTTTACCGCGCTTATCGCCGTAGGAGCGTTTATTAAAATCCCGCTGCCGCTCATTCCGTTCACACTACAGACAATGTTCGTCGTTCTTGCAGGCTTTCTGATTGGCGGCAACTTAGGAGGACTTAGTGCGCTTTTATATATGCTGCTCGGACTTATCGGCATACCGATATTCACAGGCGGCGGTGGCTTTTCATATATATTTAAGCCTACGTTCGGATATATAATCGGCTTTTGTATCGCGGCGTACGCAGTCGGCAAAATCGCGTACGCAAACGGAAAACCGACGTCGCTTAAGCGTATGTTCGCGGCTATGCTTGCGGGCCTCGGGATAATATATGTTTTTGGACTTATATATTTTTACATAATACAAAACTTTGTTAACGGAGTACCAATAAGCGCGGCAAAGGTTTTAACCGTTGGATTTTTAATAACTATCCCCGGCGACCTTATTACATGCAGTATAGCTTGTCTCGCCGCTCACAAAATCCGTCCGCATATAAAAAAATATATTTCATAAAAATAATAAAAGCCCGATTTTTCGGGCTTTTATTATGAGCAATATATTAGCACTATTCAAACATCGGTGTTGACAGATATCGCTCTCCTGTATCGGGGAGGAGTGCTACAATAACTTTTCCCTTGTTTTCGGGACGAACGGCAAGCTGTGCCGCAGCCCACACTGCCGCGCCGGATGATATTCCAACAAGTGCGCCCTCGCTGCGGGCAATCTCCCTGCCTGTCTCATACGCATCATCGTTTGAAACGCGTATAATTTCGTCATATATATCTGTGTTAAGCGTTTCAGGCACAAAGTTTGCACCGATACCCTGTATTCCGTGCGGACCTGCTTTACCTTCGGAAAGCAGCGGCGAACTTTCAGGCTCAACTGCAACAATCTTTATATCAGAGTTCTGCGATTTCAAGTACTCGCCAACGCCGCTTATCGTTCCGCCTGTGCCGACTCCGGCAACAAAAATATCCACTTTACCGTCGGTATCGTTCCATATTTCGGGACCGGTTACCGCTTTGTGATACGCAGGATTAGCCGGGTTCACAAACTGTCCGACAATAATGCTGCCCGATATCTGAGAGTGCAGTTCCTCCGCCTTTTCAATCGCGCCCTTCATTCCTTTTGCGCCCTCAGTCAGTACAAGCTCCGCGCCGTATGCATTCATCAACTTTCTGCGTTCAATACTCATAGTCTCGGGCATTGCAATAATCAGATTATACCCTCTCGCTGCCGCAACCGACGCAAGACCTATCCCTGTGTTGCCTGAAGTAGGCTCGATAATAGTCCCTCCCGGCTTTAAAATTCCTTTCCGCTCAGCATCATCAATCATAGCCATCGCTATTCTGTCCTTGACCGAACCTGCCGGATTGAAGTACTCCAGCTTTGCGATAATTGTCGCCGGAATACTATGCTTCTTTTCATAATTACTAAGCTCCAAAAGCGGTGTTCCACCTATTAAATCGGTGATTTTCTTATAAATTTTTGCCACGCAAAATTCCTTCTTTCAAAATAAAATCCTTTTATATTTTATATCACTTTAAATGCCTCGTCAAGAGCGGCGATTAAGTCGTCTATATTTTCCGTACCGATTGACAAGCGAATTGTATTCGGCTTTATCCCCTGCTCGCTTAGCTCCTGCTCATTGCACTGCGAATGTGTGGTCGTTGCCGGATGAATAACAAGCGACTTAGAGTCCGCAACATTAGCAAGCAGCGAAAATATCTCAAGATTATCTATAAAACGGTGCGCCTCCTCTGCGCCGCCCTTAATCTCAAATGTGAAAATTGAACCGCCGCCGTTTGGCAAATACTTCTTATAAAGCGTATGACTTGGCTCGGTCGCAAGCGACGGGTGATGCACTGCATTAACCTTCGGATGATTGTTTAAGTATTCCACAATCTTAAGCGCATTTTCGGCGTGCCGCTCAACTCGGAGCGAAAGCGTCTCAAGCCCCTGCAAGAATAAAAACGCGTGAAAAGGCGAAAGAGTTGCGCCGGTGTCACGAAGCAGTATCGCCCTGATGTACGTCACAAATGCCGCCGCGCCTACGTCCTTTGCAAAGCTAACGCCGTGATACGACGGATTTGGCTCAGTGAGATGCGGGTACTTTCCTGATGCCACCCAATCAAACCTGCCGCTGTCAACAATTACGCCGCCGATTGCCGTACCGTGTCCGCCTATGAACTTTGTCGCACTGTGAATGACTATATCCGCTCCGTACTCAATCGGTCGTATAAGATACGGCGTCGCGAATGTCGAGTCAACGACAAGCGGAATGCTATGGCTGTGCGCAATATTAGCTATTTTCTCAATATCAATCAAATTGCAGTTCGGATTACCCAGCGTCTCAATAAATATTGCCTTGGTGTTATCACGAACAGCTTTCTCAAACGCCCCGTCCTCCTCAGGGTCAACAAATGTAGTTTCTATTCCGAAATCGGGCAGAGTATGCTCAAGCAAGTTGTACGTGCCGCCGTATATCGTCTTTGATGCAACAATATGGTCACCGCTGTGCGCAAGCGCCTGAATGGTATATGTAATCGCCGCCGCGCCCGATGCTGTCGCAAGAGCGGCTGTGCCGCCTTCAAGCGCCGCTATCCTTTGCTCAAATACATCCTGAGTCGGATTGGTCAGCCTGCCGTATATATTACCTGCATCGCGAAGCCCAAATCGGTCTGCCGCATGCCTTGAGTTGTGAAAAACAAACGAAGTCGATGCGTATATAGGCACGGCCCTTGCATCTGTCGCCGTGTCTGCCTGCTCCTGCCCAACGTGTAATTGCTTTGTCTCGAACTTCCAGTCTTTATTCGCCATTTGTATTATCCCCTTTTATTATACTCCTATATTTCCTATAGGTTTACTATGATATAAGTATAACATAAAAAAATAATTTGTCAAGAGTTTTTAGAAAATTTTTTCATAGATACGGCGCCTTTATAAATATGATACAGGTATTAGAGGCTCTTTTTAGTTTTGGGCATAGTAAGCTCATAGCTTTCCGTAATCATATCATATATATTCTCTTCCGGCACTGTCCCGTCAAGAATAACAGAGTTCCAGTGCGTTTTATTAAGATGATATGCCGGAATTACCGAATTAAATGAGCTGCGCCAAAAATCATTCCATTCCGGTTTTCCCTTTAAGTTAATCCAAATGTGTCCCTCGCGCTCAAATATCCACGCAAACACCTTTTTGTTTTCCTTATGACGTATCACCGTCCAATTGGTGTCATCAAAAGGATAATCCTCATATGTATTATTTAGTGTTAGACAAAGGTCTATTGCAGCCTGTCTGATTTTCATAAAAGTTAACGTCTCCCTTCCGCTTATGCTCACTTAAGCATCGAAAAATCATAGTAAAAACTATAATCCTCGCGGCGGCAGTACCGTGCAGTAAGCGCTTTAGTATCAAATACGACGCTCCACTCGGTTGTTTCCCCGTCATCGGGATAGTTATGCTTAGCTACCGAGCTCATTGTTTCTATAAGCGTGTCGTTATTCATAATTCCGCCGCATTCTTTCAACATACCATTAAGTTCATCATAGCGCTTATGTGACTGCTCGCTGCCTATACCGTACTTTTCACCTTCGGCAAGATAGAAGTTGGTGACCGCGTCTGTTTCGGTAATGTACATCTCATTATCAATATACTCTATAACAACCGCTCTGCCGTCTGCGTCTGCGATTGAAAGATGATGCTGCATACCTGCAGACGAGTGCATATCATATTGATTTAACAAGTCTATTGCCTCATCAACGCTCGCCGCCTTGTCAAGGATAAGACGTATCGCGGCAGTTGTAGTCAAATCCGGCTTTTCTGTGTTCTGATTGGTAAGCGTACCGTCATCAATAACGAGGTCGGCTATGCACAATCCCTTTTCGTTCATTCCGTCAAGCGGTACATAGAGCGCAGCAAGCGACATAAATTTATTTGCCATACCCTCGGGCAGCCAACCGTCGCCAAACCCGAGAAAGTCAAGATTACTCGTCGATATTGAAGCGTAACCGTTTTTCGGCTTTGTACTGATAACCATAGCGGTGCAGTTCTGCCAGTCAAAGTTTCGTCCGAACAGCACAGCGCCGTCAGGTGATTTAACCCGAATAGTGCTGCAGCCGTAATTTGATTTTTGCATTTCGGGTTTGTAAAACCCGTGCGACAAAAACTCCATTATGTAATTCGCAAGCTCCGTTTCATCGGCTGCCCCGCCGTGCTCTAAAAAGCCGTCTAATCCATAGTCGCCCTTATACTCCATAGAGTAAAAATTATCTGTTAATTTTTTTACCGAATTTGCCGCAGTAAGCTCCGTCCCAAACATTGACCATACTCCCGCAAGCCCTGCCGCAATCACAAGCACCAAAACAATTACAATAATTTTTATTACTTTTTTCATTTCATATCCCTTCTTTAAATTCAGTCTTTTCATAGCATTTCCCGCTATATCAACTTGCGTTTGCAAAAACTCTTTTCACCGCATTTCGGACACTTTAAACGTCTGGTTGTAATCGTATGTATACCCCAAATATATGCGCAGATTGTCGGCATAAAGCGATGTCCGCATTTTCGGCATTCATAATCACCCGCCGAGTAATCCAGCGCAATTGCTGCAACCAATGACAGCAAAAAAGCTAAAGCTCCGGTGATAATCATTACGACGCTCAATGTATTCGGCAAATAAACATATGCCAAAATACTTTCAACCAATACTGCTACAGCGATTATTACACCCAATACAGCGCTTAAAATTTTAAGTTTATTTTTCATATACTTATCCTCCCCTCGGCACTAATTATACCATACTTCCCGCCTCAGCAACAAATTTATTTAATAGGCTATTTCAAATGCCGTATACTCACAATCAAAGTGATAACCGAGCTTTTCGGCAAGAGCGAGCGACTTCAAATTCTGTGCGTCCCAGCTCGAGCTCGGGTAAAGGTCTCTTTTGATACACTCCAAAATCAACCTTGCACCGCACACATACGCAAGTCAATAGTTTCGTTCCAACCGTCAAATAAATGAGCAGCCTTTTTTGTATTATTAAGCCTGCAAACCATTTTTCCATTCCTCTAACGTAAGGCGCGTAATATGCTCAGTCCTGACGTCATCCGTCAGCTTGTTATACATATCCTTGTTTGTATGATGATACTGAAATCCGCATTTCTCGGAAACGCGTTTTGACTTTATATTACCGTCAAAATATCCGCACCATAATATTCTAAGATGCAGCTCCTCAAATGCGTATCTTATTAATTTACGTACCGCTTCAGGTATAAGACCCTGCCCCCAAAACGGCTCACCTATCCAGTATCCGATTTCTCCCTCGTCTTCGGATATATCTATATTACTGTTTTTACCAATCATCAGCCCAACGCTGCCTATCGGCGCAGTTTCGTCCTTTAATGCAACAGCGTATGTTTCAGGAGCAGACAAAACATTCTTTATAATTTCACGGCTGTTTTCCACGCTTGTGTGTATCGGCCATCCTGCAATCGGACCTACATTTGGATTTTTCGCGTATTTATATAACGCTTCCGCGTCAGCCTCCTCCCACGGACGCAAAATAAGTCTTTCCGTTTCAAAAACCATTTTAATCACTCCAATTCTTTGTATAATGTTCTGCCGCTGTAATCTCGTATTGCAAAGGAGAAAAATAAGCCAGTTTTATATGCACTAATATTACCATTATTCATATATTTTGTCAATTTATATAACAAGATAAACGCCAAGTAAAATCACGAGAAACAAAACATTCACAGTTGTAAAATACAACAAATATCGGCTTCTCAGTGATTTATTTTCTCGTCCCACATATTTATATGTTTCTTTACAAGGTCTCTACGTAACATAACCTCCAAAATTCTATACAAATATTTTATCATTTTACAAAGAAAACCGCAGTAAAACTGCGGTTTCGGTTGTTCAACATCAATGTTGACTTATGGCACCCCCGACCGGAATCGAACCGATGACTAACCCTTAGGAGGGGCTTGTAATATCCTCTTTACTACGGGGGCATTTGATCTTTCTTATTATAACTTAGTAGGTTAAATGTGTCAAGAGTTAATTCATAAATGCTTACGGATACAACACATACAATTAAGCAATATATTTTAAAAATCACGGTTTACTTTCTTATGTTTAAGTGGTATAATAATATTTAATATAAATTACTCATTCAGGAGGAATAAATATGGATAACACAGCACTGTTTAAAATCGGCTATGGACTGTATGTGCTCACTGCGCGTGACGGCAATAAATTAAACGGCTGTATCGTAAACACATTTGCACAGATTACCTCTGCTGAGCCATGTATATGTATGCTCGCGGTGAACAAGTCAAACTATACCCATAATATAATTAAAATGACAGGCGAATTTAATATATCCTGCCTCACTACCGATACGCCGTTTGAGGTATTTGAACGCTTCGGTTTTAAAAGCGGCAGAGACACGGATAAATTTGACGGCTTTGACAAAATCAGTGTTTCAAACAACAACATTCCGTATCTTACAGAATACTCAAACGCATATATTTCACTTAAAGTTAAAGAAACCGTTGACTGCGGCAGTCATACCATATTTATCGCAGAAGTCACAGATGCTAAAAACCTCTCAGACAGCGAAAGCCTGACTTACGCGTACTATCATAAAAACATAAAGCCCCGGCCTCAAAAACCAAAAAAATCAAATGGCTTCTGGCGCTGCAAAATCTGCGGATATATCTATGAAAGCGAAGAACTTTCGCCCGACTTCGTGTGTCCGATATGCAAGCACAGCGCATAAGATTCCGAAAGAATAACAGACTAATCATAGTATTCTAAAAATCTCAATTTATTATATGTGATTTATCATACTCGCGAGGTAACCTGCGCCAAAACCGTTGTCTATGTTTACTACGCTAACACCGCTTGCGCACGAGTTTAGCATTGCAAGCAACGCGGACAGCCCGCCGAATGCCGCGCCGTAGCCTACGCTTGTCGGCACAGCAATAACAGGACAATCGGCAATCCCGCCGATAACGCTCGCGAGTGCTCCCTCCATTCCGGCAATGGCTATAATAACCTTTGCACTCATAATATCATTGCTATACGAAAACAATCTGTGAATTCCCGAAACACCGACGTCGTAGAGTCGAGTTACCTTATTTCCTAAAACCTCGGCAGTCAAAGCCGCCTCTTCTGCAACGGGAATATCGCTTGTGCCGCCTGTTGCAACAACAATCGTTCCGTCCGCGTCGGGCTTCGGTATTTCACCCGCAATGCCTATTCTTCCTGTTTCATAGTATTTTACAACAACAGTCAGATTTTGCGCTTTTTCTTTAGAAAGACGCGTGATCAGTACAGTTTTCTGACCGTTTTCAATTAGTTTTTCAGCTATCTTTGATATCTGCTCCGCCGTTTTGCCCTCGCCGTATATCACTTCGGGAACGCCTTGCCTTACACCTCTTTGAAAATCAGGCTTGGCAAATCCCATATCCTCAAAAGGTTCATTCTTTAGCTTAAGTTCAGCCTCATCAGGCGTAATCTTTCCTCCGGCAACCGCACGAAGCAGTTTTTTAAGTTCAGTTTTTTCCATTACAAACCCTCATAATTTCCCATCCGCATTTATTTCTTTAGAACTAACTTTATAATATCATTATAATATTTCCCCAAAAATAAGTCAAGTGCAGCACAACAAAAAGGACGCCTTCGCTGGCGCCCATTCACTAAGGTATGTTTTTCACTCGAGCGAAGGGGGTTGCTCTTAAGTGAATTACACTTTGTTTGAAATTGGCCGATTTCAAAACTATACGTTTGACTTAGCAAATGAGCGTTAGCGAAAGCGTCTGTGGTTGAACCCTGTGGGGGCGGAGGTAATCCG
>UQOT01000061.1 GCA_900542675.1 uncultured Eubacteriales bacterium
AGGCGCCTACTACAAAATATCTCAGCTATCGGACGCCGAGAAGAAAAAAGGCGTTATCGCGTGCTCCGCGGGCAACCACGCACAGGGCGTTGCTCTTGCGGCGCAAAGAAGCGGTATTAAGGCAAAAATATGTATCCCCGACGGTGCACCGATATCAAAGGTTGAAGCTACAAAAAGCTACGGCGCGGACGTTTGCCTTGTAGAGGGCGTGTATGACGACGCGTACGAAAAGGCTGTATCTCTCGTTAAGGAGACGGGCGCGACATTTATTCACCCGTTTGACGATGAGATGGTTATCGCGGGTCAGGGCTCAATCGGGCTTGAGATAATCGACCAGCTTCCCGATGTGGACGCTATTGTCGTTCCCGTCGGCGGCGGCGGACTTATAAGCGGCGTAGCATTCGCCCTAAAATCGCTCGACCCGAACATCAAGGTATACGGCGTTCAGGCAGAGGGCGCGCCGTCAATGAAGCAATCGCTTAAGGACAAAAAAATTGAAACCCTGTCCAATGTACATACAATCGCCGACGGTATTGCGGTAAAAACTCCGGGCGACCACACATTTGAGCTTTGCAAAAAGTACGTTGACGACATTGTTACCGTGTCGGACGATGAAATTTCCACAGCAATCCTTGAGCTTATCGAACGCGAAAAGCTCATTGCTGAGGGCGCCGGAGCAACCTCGGTTGCCGCAGTAATGTTTGACAAATTACCCGTAAAGGGCAAAAATGTTGTCTGCCTCGTATCAGGCGGAAATATTGACGTAACAATACTCTCAAGAGTCATAAACAGAGGACTTCAGAAGTCGGGCAGACTTGCGGAGCTCGTAATAGAGCTCACCGACAAGCCGGGTCAGCTTATGGGCGTTTCAAACATAATCTCAAGCTACGGTGCAAACGTTGTGTCGCTCGACCATAACCGCGCAGACGAGAGACTCGATATAAACGACTGTGTGCTAAGAATTTCAATCGAGACCAGAAATCAGGCACACCTTGACGAAATAAAAGAAGCTCTGACAAAGAGCGGCTATAAAATCAGAAACCACTAATATATTTGGGAGGTAAAAATTTATGAAAAAAATTCACACAAACAACGCACCCGAAGCGATAGGTCCGTACACTCAGGCAATAGAGTCAAACGGAATGGTATTTACATCAGGTCAGATAGCGATTAACCCCGCAACGGGCAATGTTGAAGCAAACGACATAAACAGTCAGACCGAACAGGTAATGAAAAACCTCGGCGCAATTTTAGAAGCTGCCGGCACATCGTTTGAAAAAGCAGTCAAAACAGTATGCTTTCTCGCGGATATGAACGACTTTGCGGCGTTCAACGAAATCTACGGAAAGTATTTCACATCAAAACCCGCCCGCTCCTGCGTAGCAGTAAAAACTCTTCCGAAAAATGTTTTGGTAGAAGTCGAAGTTATAGCAGAGAAGTAGAGGCAGATATTATTCGACCACAATTTATAGTTGACAAAATTTAAATATAGATATATAATAACCATAGAAAGATATGGCTAACGAATTAACGGTTAGTCAAAGGTTTTAATTTTAAGCAGTATAATACCTTTGGTCTTGGCGGTTATACTGCTTTCATAGCAGCAGCAATCATAATTATTATGGTTGCTGCTGCTATTTTAATTTGTCGCATATTACACACCTGTCGTCATAGTATGCCTCCCAATCATTTGCAAGACAGCATATGTAGTAATCGCATTCATCGCAGCAGCACTCAATTAATATGCCATTTTCGTCGTAATTCTCACCGTTGCCGAGACAGTCTTTAAAATTATTTCCGGGCGTCAGTTCTGTTCCGGTTATGTCGATAATCATTTTGTTGTCTCCTTTTTATGAAAATAAAAAAGCGCAGCCGTGGCCGCGCCTAAAAACGTAGCCTATATTGCTGTGAGACAATTGTTCCAAAAAAGCCATGGAAATTTAAAATAGGCATACATTTTTAACAAATGTAAGCATGGCTTTTTTAAAACAATATTCAATTGTCTCACAAAAATACTATACCACAAACTATGGAATTTGTAAAGAAAAATATGCTCATCCATACGGTAGCTTGTAAATATAACATCAATATATGGCAATAAAATAAAAAAGGCGCAGCCGTGGCCGCGCCCGCCCAGGCGCAAATTGGGGCACCTCATCCACCGCAAGCGGTCCCCCTTCCCCTCTCAGGGAAGGCTTTTTATTTTGCCGCGTCTGCAACCGCTTTTGCTACGGCGGGGGCTACTCGAGGGTCGAAGGCTTTAGGGATTATGTATTCCTCGCTGAGCTCTTCGTCTGATATAAGACCTGCTATAGCTTTGCAGGCTGCTACCTTCATATCCTCTGTAATCGCCTTTGCTTTAGCGTCAAGCGCGCCGCGGAATATTCCCGGGAAGGCAATAACATTATTTATCTGATTTGGGAAGTCTGAGCGTCCGGTGCCGACAACTCTTGCGCCTGCCTCGAGCGCCTTATCGGGCATAATCTCAGGCACGGGATTTGCCATTGCGAACACAATCGGGTCGGCCGCCATTGACTTAACCATATCACCGCTTACAATATCCGGCGCGGATACTCCTATAAATACGTCCGCACCCTTCATTACGTCGGCAAGACTGCCGCTCTGCTTTTCGGGGTTAGTGATTTTTGACATCTTCTCCTGCTCGGAATTAAGACCCTCCATACCTGCACATATCGCGCCGATTTTGTCAACAAGCACTATATTCTTCGCGCCCATATTCATCAGCATCTTACAAATCGCGATGCCCGCGCTGCCCGCTCCGTTGATTACAATTTTTACATTCTCAATCTGCTTTTTAACAACGCGCAGTGCGTTCATAATACCCGCAGATACAACAATCGCCGTGCCGTGCTGGTCATCGTGGAACACCGGGATATCAAGAGCCTCCTGGAGTCGTCTCTCGACCTCAAAACACCTCGGCGCGGAAATATCCTCAAGATTAATACCACCGAACGTCGGGGCAATATTCTTGACTGTGCTCACTATCTCGTCAACATCGTTTGTGTCAAGGCAAATCGGGAACGCGTCAATCCCCGCAAAATTCTTAAACAGCACACACTTGCCCTCCATAACCGGCATACCTGCCTCGGGGCCGATATCACCGAGACCGAGCACCGCACTGCCGTCGGTTACGACTGCAACAAGATTGCCCTTTCGCGTATAATCATACACCTTTGCCTTATCCTTTGCGATTTCGCGGCACGGCTCGGCAACGCCCGGCGTATATGCAGTCGCGAGCTGGTCTTTATTGCTCGTCTCCGCACGTGATACTACCTCAATCTTACCTTTCAGCTTTTTATGCAGTTCGATTGCAGCCTTGTTATAGTCCATCTTTATCTCTCCTTGTTCTTATCGTATAGTATTTTAAGTCCGTCAAGAGTCAGCATACTGTCAACGACGTCAATCTCCTCGGACTGTTTAGCTATTGTTTTGGCAAGCCCGCCCGTCGCGACAACGGTTGCGTCCTCGCCTATTTCCTTCTTAAACCGCCTTATTATGCCGTCCGCCTGACCGGCCTGACCGTAAACCGCTCCGCTCTGGATTGCGTGTATTGTATTGCGGCCGATTACGCCGTCCGGCTCGACTATCTCAACCTTCGGCAGCTTAGCCGTCTTTTCAAACAGTGCGTCCATTGAAATTTTAACGCCCGCAACAATAACACCGCCGATATAATCGCCCTTTCGGTCAACTGCGCAAAAAGTTGTCGCGGTGCCGAAATCCACAATAACAAGCGGCGGCTTATACTTATTAATCGCCGCCACAGCGTTAACTATGCGGTCGGCGCCGAGCTCCTTCGGATTATCCATACGGATATTCATCCCCGTCTTTATTCCCGGTCCGACTATCATCGGTTCGCACCCGATGTAACGCTTAACTGCGTTTTTAAGCGAGTGCATAACGGTCGGTACAACCGATGCAATCATAACATCGGTAATATCGCCGCCCTGCACATTTTCAAGGCTTAAAAACTGCATAAGCAGCACGCCGTACTCATCACTCGCTTTGTTGATATCGGTAGCCATACGCCAGTTGCGGCGCAGCTTAGATTTTTCATAAAGGGCAACAACTATATTTGTATTGCCCACGTCAATTGCTAAAATCATTTTTTCTTTCCTCTTTCGTACCCCCGTCTTTACGGACGTTTTTTAAGCTCAGCTTCGACTTTGCCGTTATTTATATTAAGCACCATATATGTGAAGCGGCTGCTGCCCGGATTTAACACTAAAATTCCGTCCTGCTCCTCGCAAAACGGCTCGTGTGTATGTCCGAAAATACAAATATCCGCCTCAAAGTCACGCGCTTTTTGCCGAAGCTTGTAAAGGCTCTGCTTAACGCCGTACATATGGCCGTGAGTTAAAAATATGCACTTGCCGCCGAAATTAAACACGCGGTCATTCGGAACACCGCGCACAAGCCAGTCGTTGTTACCAAGCACATATTCAACCGGCGTATCCGGGAAGCTGCGCAGGATATCGTCTGCATCGTGCTGCACGTCTCCCGCAAATATTATCATATCGGCGCTTTGCTCATATGTCACTGCATCGAATATGCTCTGAAAATTGCCGTGAGCGTCGCTGAAAATCAACGCCTTCATCCAAACACCTCCTGCCAACCTTTTCTATAGATTATAACACACAAATATTTTTTTGTCACTATTTTTATTAAAATACATAGAATGTATTGAAAGAATATTGAAAGGAGCGAAAAAATTATGTACAACATAGACCCAAATAAGCTCAGTCAAATGCTGGCGCAGCTAAACGGCAAGGTATCAAACGACGATATAAATGCGGCTCTCGGCGCACTTAAAAACTCAAATCAAAGTGAGCTCAAAAAGCAGCTCGGCAGTATCAGCAAGGAGCAGCTAAACAGCGCTCTTGCCGCAAATCCCGCCCTGCAAAAAATGGCAGCGTCCAACCCGAACTTTATGAAGAATTTAAATTCGATTTTGGGAAACAAATAATATGGACAGCGACTTTGATTTAAGCTCTGCGATCGAGCAGATACAGAATATGATGAATACGGACGACGGTCAGGCTAAGCTTAATAACATAATAAACGCCTTTACCGCAGGCCCCGATGAGCCGCAGGCAAACGCGGCGCCTGATGGTTTTGGCACAGGCGGAGCTTTGGGTCTTGACCAGATGGACCTTATGATAAAGCTCGGCGGAATACTGTCGTCAGTTAAAGAGCAGGAGAACGGAAAAAGCGCCAAGCTTCTCTATGCAATAAAGCCGTACCTTAAAAAGTCACGGCAGGACAAAACCGATGGTGCGATAAAGATAATGGGTATGGTTAAGGCATTCGCTCTGCTCAAAGACAGCGGCATAAATCTGAATTTTTAGGAGGCGGTATCATGAGGAGCTATCAGACCTCTGACAATCAAAGAGGCCGCAGTACAAGCGGCAATGCCGCGCCGCAGAGAAACACGCGGCGCCCTCAAAACAACCGCACAGCGCGACCTGCTCCGCCCCCGCCGCCGCAGCCGATAAACGAACAAAAAAACCCGCCCAAAAGCGTCATTCACGAACCGACGCCAAACCCTTCGGGACTGATTAAGTCGATTATGAATTTCATTCCGCCGGGAGTTTATAACCGCGAAACCAAAAAGCTTTTCGGCTTTATTACGGCGGAGGACTTGCTGCTTGCCGCGCTTATTCTTATGCTCGCAGACAGCGATGACAACGAGGACACCGCCCTGCTTATAGCGCTTGTCTACATATTATTGGGCTGATTTTTTCGTAACACATTTGTTAAAATACTACGATTGACATATCTCGGCTTTAGTATTATAATATTTATATATGTCTGCCTCCCCGCTTAAAGGGAGGCAGCTTTAGATAAAAAGAACCGGGAGGAAATCCTTATGAAAAAGTTTTGGGGAGCAGTGCTGCTCGCGGCTATACTGATAGTTTGTATGGGTATGAACGGCACAGTGCCGGTTGACGTTGACCAGAATACGGATACGTCAAAGGTCACGATGTACGCCGAGGACGGCCGCACAGAACAATTTGACCCGTCTGAGGTTGAGGCGCAGAAAACCGTCGGCTGGTTTGAGAGTATTGACGAGGTTCTGACAACTATGTGGGCTGAGGACGGCACAAGTATACTTGTGTTTAAGGGCGACGCCGAGAAATATAAAAAAGACGGTTATACCGAAAATTACTCGACTATCTTTACAAAGATGACAAACAAGTCAACGGGCGAAGAAAAGGACGTACTAAAAAAGGACGTTGATGAGTATATGAAAAACGGTTGGAAACGCGGAACAGGCAATATTGACCCGGACAAGCCTATGGTTTGTCTGACGTTTGACGACGGTCCCAATCCGTCAACTACCAACAAGCTCCTTGACGCGCTTGAAAAGAACGACGCGCACGCAACATTCTTTATGGTTGGAAACATAGTTAAAAACGTAAAGGGCGGCAGCGACACAATCAACCGTATAAAAGAGATAGGCTGTGAGCTCGGCAGTCACACATATGACCACAGTCAGCTTACAAAGCTCAGCAGCGACGCGGTTAAAAAGCAGTTAGAAGATACCAGCAATAATATTAAGGATATAGCAGGCGAACCTGCGACTGTTCTCCGTCCGCCGTACGGCGACTACAACGATATGGTTAAATCGGTCTGCAAGGAGCAAAATGTACCGATTGTCCTTTGGTCAATAGACACCCTTGACTGGAAAACGAAAAATGCCGACACCTCGTACAAGAATGTTATGGACAAGGTATCCGACGGCGATATCATCCTCTTCCACGATATATACGAACCGTCGGTTGAAGCGGCTGTAAGACTTATTCCTGCGCTTCAGGACGCAGGCTATCAGCTTGTGACGTTCAGCGAGATGGCAGAAGCTAAGCTTGGCGGCTGGGAGGCAGGCGAGGTATATACCGACCTTTACCCCTCAACTGTGAAAAAGCTCCAAAATAAATCATCAGACGAAAAATCTGAAAGCTCGAGCCCAAGCCCGAGTCCGAGTAAATCAAAAAATGAATAACAGTAAAAAGCCTCGCACGCCGTGCGGGGCTTTTTTAATTCACGGCTCAGCGCCTTATATTGCTCTTTTCCGCATCAGCTTGACATCTTTCATACTCAACATTAAGCACGGCCTGAACGGTATGTTCCGCAAGTTTATCAAGAGCGTTATACTTTTTAAGTAATTCCACTACCGAATCATCCATAACAAGCGGTGTGGAATAGTCAAACACCTGAATATTCAGAGCCTTGCAAATTCTCATTACAGTAGAAAAACTTGTGCCCGATACACCGTTTTTAAGTGCGCTCACCACTGTCGTCTGAGCAATCCCAACATTAATCGCAAACTGTCTTACGCTGCGATACTGTTTCTTGATTTCCTGCTTAATTAGCATTGTTAATTCGTCCATCGGAACACCTCCTCATCGTCATTTTAACACAGGCAAAACTTAATGTCAATATTTGCTGACAAAATTCACAAATAGTTAATAACTGAAGTTGAAATCCGCCGCAGAACGTTCGTGCGGCGGATTTTTATCGATATTTTGCGCGCCTAATTTTCGGTTACATATACGCGGGTTCTTAGCGGAATATTATCCGTCATCCAGTTGATATACTTTGCCTGACAGCGCACGCAGCCGTGTGAAATCTTCATACCCACGTTGTTATTATACGGCGTGCCGTCATAATTCAAAAATGTCGAATGCAGCGCGTAATTACCGTAGAAAACCATAACAGGGCCTACATAATACGAGGCGTACGGCCACATCGAAACGTAATCCGTATATTCAAACACACCCGTAACCGTCTCGCTGCCCTCTGCACCGATTCCGACTGTGAAGTCCTTAACCCACTTCCAGTCTCCGCGCGAGCCTTTAAACACACTGCATCTGAATTTTTCCTTGTTAACCCATATCATATATTCGGTGCTGCTGCCTATTTTGCTCTCGTTCATACGCGCTTCCTGCGCAGCTATTGAGCTTATTGCCTTGGGCGACTTTGTCAGAACAATGTCGCACGATGAGCCGTTGTCCGCAAACTCAAGCGTACTGCCGAATGCCTGAACAAACGGTCTTAGTTCAACATACGTCAAACTGTTTATGTTGGAAACCGGGACATTAAACGTTAAGTCCTGATCGTACATCGAATAATACACCGACCCGATATTTACATACATAATATCATCGCCCGTCTCAACACGCACACTGTCATACTGCGGGTAGTAAGTGCAGTCCGAAATACCTATTGCCTCAGCAATCTCGGAAAGCGGCGCAATTATGGACGAGCCCTCGAAAATCGCAGGCGACGACAGCTGTACAGGTTCGCCGTCCACACTTATATTAATCACGGGCTGGGTTCTCATATGCACTGTCATATACGCCTCGGTCACCGGTGTTCTCTCACCGTACTCGTTCGGCTCTGACCAGTAAGTATAAAGCGGCAGCATACTCTCAAGCGGGAGCACATAATTATCCGAAAAATAATCTATCGAATTAACGCCACTCACCTCAAGATAAAACACCGTACCTACAGGCGATGCGGGAACCGTGAAATTCACGCAAAAGCCCTCCGGCTCCGCAATATACACGGTATGCGAGTCAAGGATTGCGCCGTCCTCGCTGCAAATATTAAAAACAGCATAGTCCTTCCTTGGCCACGCATCGAGCACGCAATCAAAATATAAATCAAACGATGTAATCATCGTCCGCAGTGCAGCATCCGCTATATCGACATCATTCGACAAATCGCCGTCTGAGGCCAAAATATCCTCCTGCGGCAGAGCGGTGCTCTCAGCCGTGACTAACGGCGAAGGCGACGCCTCAGTCTCATCTGCGAACGCCGCCGTGCAGCCCATCATCATTCCCGCGGCAATAACCGCAGCTATTAATTTCTTATGTTTCATATAAACCCTCCCGAAACAAACATTATGAATATGATTAATTATACAACGAAACCCGTGAAAAGTCAACGCAGAGATTATTGAAACAAATCGTTTTTCGGCTCGTCGTCGACTTTTTTGTATACGGTTAATTTATTTTTGTCGTCCACATTTGCGAGGAATACGTCGCGGGGGTCGTTTATTTTCTGTTTGCCGAGCTCGTTTTTGAGCCATATATCGTTGTTGCCGCTCTGCTTTAAATTCTTATAGAGAATTTCACCGTCCATAATCAAATTAATGCTCGCACATGCGGGCTGCCGCTTGTGGATGGCAAGTTCGCTTTCTTTTAAGTCCTCCACGCTGACAGGCTTCGCCGCGGTGGACGGCAAAATCGAAATCTTTCCGTTGCTCTCCATTATTGCCAGAGAAATGTCGCTGAGGTCGAAATACCCCTGTATACGGCACTGCGCCAAAAATTCCGTTATATCAAGCCGTGCACGTTTTAGGTTTTTCTTATAAATCTTTTGATTTTCAAAAAGAATTATCGACTTGCCTTCCAAAAACCTCCTGAACTTCAGTGAGTGCGAGGAGCAGATGCTGATTAAAAATGCCGTGCCCGCATAAAGCGCCATTGCAAGCAGAGGCTTCATAAAGTCACCGTCAATCGTCGTCGCCATTTCCGCGGCAATAGAGCCGATGCTTATACTTATTACATAGTCGAACATCGAGAGCTCCGACATCTGCTTATACCCCAGCATCTTAGTCAGCAAAAACAACACAACCAGCGACCCGACAGATGCAAAAAATACCTTTGTCAAATCCATAACCATAAAAAAACACCGCCAATCTTGGAAATTTATACCTTTAGTATATATTTCCAAGATTGGCGGTAAATATACCTGCTTACTTACACGTAAGTGCAGTCCATTCGTCTGATTTCTTTTCTTTAACCACGGTAAGTCCTGCTGCGGCAAGTGCGGCTTTAACCTCGCCTGCACGCTCGTTTATTATACCGGAGCATATAAACACCGCATCGTCCTTCATATAATTCCTAACGTATGGGCTCAGCGCGATTATCACATCGGCGACTATGTTCGCGGCGACAATATCATACTTTTTAAACCTCGAGCGAACCTCCGCGCTCTCGATTATATCGCCTGACGAGACGTGATAGCTTGCAGAATTCAGTCCGTTAAGTTCAAGATTGGCATACGCCACGTCAACCGCATTCGGGTCAATATCGACAGCGGTGCAGTCCGACGCGCCAAGCAGCAGCGCAATAATTGAAAGTATACCGCTTCCGCAGCCGAGGTCAAGCATAGTGTCGCCCGCATTTAGCTGCTCCTCTATCTCCTCTATACAAAACCGTGTGCTGTCGTGCGAGCCCGTACCGAATGTCATTCCGGGATTAACCTTAAACACAACCCAGTCGGTCGGTTCATCAAGCGGCTGCCACTCAGGCTGAATAAGCACGCGCCTGCCTATCTTAAGCGGTTTAAAATACTGCTTCCAGTTTTCAGACCAGTCCTCGTCCTTAACGTGCGCGGTCAGAATATTCAGCGTTCCGAACGCACCCCCGGTATCGCTCTTTTTAAGCTCCGCAATGCCACTCTCAATCTCGCCGAGCTTCTCCCTTCCCGCAGCGTCATCACTCACATATACCGTAATTTTAGTATCCGCTTCTTTAAGCTTCTCCAGCTCCTCATCCACGTAATCCCAGTATTTGCGATTATTTTGAAGAAACTCCGTAAAATCATCCTTATCCATAATCTCCGTTCCGTCTATACCGCAATCCTCCATAAAATTACAAACCGCATCAATCCCCGCATTGGTAGTAATAACACTAATCTTTATCCAGTCCATAATAAGTACCTCTCAGAATTAATATGTAAATATTATATATCAGACCCAAACAAAAATCAAGAGTCATAACCCCAAAAGGCGCCATACGGTTTGGGAACGCAAAAAGCCCGCCTCACGGCGGGCTCTGATTAATCGAACAGATTTTTGAATTTATCCATAAACGATTTGCGTTTTTTGTATTTGGACGGGTCGACGCTGTCGTCGAATTGGCGGAGGATGTCTTTTTGCTTTTCGTTAATTCCCTTCGGGATTTCGACCTGGACGTTGACGTACTGGTCTCCGCGGCCGCTGCCGTTTAGTTTGACAGCACCCTTGTTTTTAAGCCTGAACGATGTGCCGGGCTGGGTTCCTTCCGGTATGTTATACGTCACGGGTCCGTCTATCGTCGGAACCGTAATTTCGCCGCCGAGCGTTGCCTGAACAAACGATATCGGGTATTCGCACCTGATATCCGAGCCGCTTCTGACAAAAATCTTATGCGGCTTTACCCTTACGTTTAAAAGAATATCTCCCGCAGGGCCGTTGTTCCTGCCCGCATCGCCCTCGCCGCGGACGTTTAAATTCATTCCGTTATCAATGCCGCCCGGAACGTTTACGCTTATCTTTTTGCTGCGCCTTACCGTGCCCTCGCCGCGGCAGGTCTTGCACGGCTCTTTTATAACCGTTCCCTTACCGCCGCACGCCTCACAGGTGCGCACCGTCTGCATACTGCCAAACGGCGTCCTCTGCGTAACTCTGACCTGACCCGAACCGCCGCAGGCGCTGCAGCGCTCTGGATGAGTTCCCGCAGCCGCACCCGTTCCGTGACACGAATCACATTTCTCGGTATGGCTTACGGTTATTTCTTTCTTTGTGCCGAAGCACGCCTCCTCAAACGTGAGCTCGATATTCATACGAATATCCCTGCCGCGCTGAGGTGCGTTTGTATTGCGTCTTGACGCTCCGCCACCGAAAAAGCTGCCGAAAATATCGCCGAGGTCAAAGTCATCAAACCCGCCGAAGCCACCGAAACCGCCGCCGTAGCCGCCTGCCGCGTT
>UQOT01000062.1 GCA_900542675.1 uncultured Eubacteriales bacterium
GCCCGATTTAAGGGCGCACGGCGAAAGCGGAGGAAGGCATTTCGGCTTCGGCGTTCTTGACAGATATGACGGACTTGAGTGGGTGAAATTCCTTCAAGATAAGTACAGTGCGGAGGATTTAAGCGGCAGGCTGCAAATATATCTCTACGGAGTATCGATGGGCGGCGCAACAGTTTGTATGATGAGCGGGCTTGAGCTTCCGCCGTGCGTTAAGGCTGTTATATCCGACTGTGCTTTTACATCGCCTAAAGAGTTGTTTGCGCGGCTGCTGAGATATAAGTATAAGCTGCCCGCAGCGGTTGTTTTGCCGGTAGCTGATATTCTGTATCGGATTTTTGCAAAGTACAGCTTAAACGGCGGCGCGTCAGATAGGGCAGCCGCGGTGACAAAGCTGCCGATGCTGCTGATTCACGGTGCGGAGGATAATTTTATTCCGTCGGAAATGTGCAGTAAAATTTATAATGCCTGCGGCAGCGCGAAAAAAGAAATCCTGATGATTTCCGGCGCAGACCACGCCGAGGCATATTTTAAAGACAGAGTAACCTATGAGAACAAAGTAAAAGCCTTCCTTGGGCTGTAAAATGCTGGACAATACATAAATGTACGGTCTTATACCGTGCATTTTTGTTTATAAATATTTTAGAAAATTTTTAGGAATATTTTGTTTATATGGGGTATTATGTAATAAAATACCGTAAGGGATGATAAGTTTGATTAAAAATAAGATATTTCGGGCTTTATTCGGAGCAATCGGAGCACTGTTTGTTTTATGGGCGGGATTTCTGCTTGTGACAACCAATTATACTTTCGGAATACTTGCGATGATACTGATTGGTGTGCTGTTTTTGATATACGGTGTGTTCTATTATAAAATTAACGCACTGACAAGGCACGGTTTGTTTCGGTGGATTAAGTATTTTATTGCAGCGGGGTTGTGCGCGGTATTGGTTCTGTCGGGGTTTTTGTGTATTTATGGCAATATTGATAATGCATCGTATGACGAGGAAGCGGTTATCGTTCTGGGCTGTGCGGTAATCGGAGACTATCCGAGTCTGTCGCTCGCCAACCGCCTTGATGCAGCGATTGAATATGCGGACAAAAACAAGGACGCCGTGATTATTGTAAGCGGCGGACAGGGCTTTCAGGAAAGTATTTCCGAGGCTGATGCTATGGAGAAATATTTGGCTCAAAGGGGCGTTGACCCGAGCCGTATTATTAAAGAAGATAATTCATCAAGCACATTTGAGAATATGGCTTTTTCAAAAGAAATTTTAGACGCAATGTTCGGCAGCGATTATAAGGCGGCGGTTATCACCAACGACTATCATATATTTCGCGCTGTTCATATAGCCGAAAACGCGGGTTTTGACGCCTCACACTATCACGGTTCCACAGAGTGGTACAATATAATCCCGAGCTATCTAAGAGAAGCCGCCGCAATTGTCAATACCTTTGTACGGGAAAAAGTTTAAAATCACTTGATATTTTATCATAATTATGCTAAAATAAATTCGGAGGTGTTTGAGTATGAAATCAATAAGACCGGTTTCGGATTTGAGAAACAATTTTGCGGAAATATCAAGAACCGTACACGAGACGCAGCAGCCTGTGATTTTGACCAAAAACGGATATGGAGATATGGTTGTTCTCAGTATGGAAGCATTTGAAAACTTGCAGTTTGAAAGTGAAGTATATTTTAAGCTTTGTGAAGCGGAAAAGGAAGCGGCAATTAATTCTTCGAGCTATTCGTCAAAGGAAGTTTTAAAAGCATTAAAAAATGCAGCAGGTGAAGTACCAAATGTATGATTTAAAGTTTTTGCCGTCAGCGCTTCAGGATATGTTGGAAATAATCAAATATATCAGCACAGATTTATGTAATCCGTCTGCGGCTGATTTGCTGTCGGACAAATATATTAATGCGGCTGAAGCCATAAGGGAATTCCCTTATGCAAATGCAGTATACCATCCAATAAAGCCGCTTAAATATGAATACAGAAAGCTTACGGTCAAGAATTATATTATGTTTTACTATGTTGATGAATTAAATAAGTGCATTGTGGTATCAAGAGTTATTTATGCAAAGGGTAACTATAATGAGAGTTTAAAATAAATGTAATAGAATTACACAATAAGATATGGTTGCACATTTAAATGCCGCAGGCAACAAGCCTGCGGCATTTTCTGACTTCTTATTTGTCATCTTTTATGGTTTTTACTCCGAATATTAGTTTTAAGATACCCCTTATAGGTTTGGGAGGTTTTACTACAACTATTTGCATATGTATGCTCCTTTGAAGAAAATTTGGATTTTTCCGGAATCCATAAACCATATTTGTTCTATTTGGTGATGAACCAAATCCCTGCAGCAATCAGCGCAACGCCTAAGAGAACAATAAGAACAGAGGTCGGAATTATGTTAGCTAAAAAAATGCCGATTCCGACTGATGCGAGTATCGGACCTATCAGCGATGCGCCGCATATGGGCTTTTTTTTGCAGCGCTTTTTTCTAAACATTGCATTCCTCCTTGTTCCTGCGTCTCAATATAATATATGTCAATTTTAAAATTCGGTGATAGATGTAAAAAACTTTTTGGTCAAGTAATTCATATTACGGACGGCTCCTGCATAATATTTAAACAAATGATGTATGCGTATACCAAAGTATTTTAAGCCGTAAGGTCAAGGAGGAAATTTCAATGAGAGACAACTTATACAACGATATCGCGATGAGGACGCAGGGCGATATCTATATAGGTGTTGTCGGACCGGTAAGAACCGGTAAATCAACATTTATTAAGCGGTTTATGGATTTGCTTGTGCTGCCGAATATTGGCAATGATTATAAGCGCGAGCGCGCTATGGATGAGCTTCCGCAGTCGGCGGCGGGCAAAATGATTATGACGACCGAGCCGAAGTTTATCCCGAACGAGGCGGCGCAGATAACAATAGGCAATCACGCGAATTTGAAAGTCAGAATGATTGACTGTGTGGGGTATGTTGTGCCGGGCGCGCTCGGGCATATAGAAAATGAGGCTCCGAGAATGGTTATGACGCCGTGGTCGGCAAATCCGATGCAGTTCGAGCAGGCAGCTGAAATCGGAACGCGTAAGGTTATATCAGAGCACTCGACTGTCGGAATTGTGGTCACAACGGACGGCAGTATAACAGAAATCCCGCGTGAGGATTATATTGATGCCGAGGAGCGCGTAATCCGCGAGCTTACGGCGCTTAATAAGCCCTTTATTATCCTGCTTAATTCGGCTGAGCCAAACTCTAAACAGGCAAATGATATGGCGGAGGAGCTTTCAAAAAAGTATCGTGCCGCCGTTATTCCAACAAATTGCGCAGAGCTCAGTGAGGACGACATAAATTATATTATGGAAAAGATACTCTATGAATTTCCGCTTAAAGAGCTGTCGGTATCAGTTCCGTCTTGGCTGAGCGAAACTGAGAATATGAGTATTGCTGACAGAATTTATGCGGCAATAGAGGGGGCAGACAAGATTTCGGATGTGCAGAGTCTGCCTGAAAAGCTGTGTGCCGACTGTGACTTTATTGACGGCGCAGACATATCCGTTGTAAGTCCGGGTTACGGCGAAGCAAAGATAGAGGTGTCTGTGCCCGACAGCTTGTTCTATCAGACCCTTAACGAGAGGTCGGGGCTTGACATAAACGACAAGCAGGGACTGCTCGCTGAGCTTGAGACAATGGCTCAGATGAAAAAGGAATATGAGAAGGTTGCCGCAGCGCTCAGAGAGGTTGACACAAAGGGATACGGAATAGTATATCCGTCAATAGATGAGCTGACGCTTGAGGAGCCGGAGATAATCAAGCAGGGCAGCCGTTTCGGCGTGCGCCTTAAGGCAGGAGCAACTTCAATACATATGATTAAGGCAAATATCCAGACCGAGGTCAGCCCGCTTGTCGGAACGGAACGTCAGTCCGAGGAGCTTGTCGAGTACCTGATGAGTGAGTTTGAGAACGACCCGAAGCAGATTTGGCAGTCAAATATATTCGGCAAATCACTGCACGAGCTTGTTAACGAAGGTCTGCACAACAAACTTGCCAAAATGCCAGACGACGCCCGCGACAAGCTGCGCGAAACCTTAGAACGCATAATCAACGAAGGCAGCGGCGGCCTCATATGTATTATATTATAAGGGATAAGTAAGTAAGCGGCAATTCCATAATTGGAATTGCCGCTTCAGACTGTCGAAAAACCATAAATTCAGAATAACAATAGCATAAACTTGTGTAGGTAGCGCCGAGCGCGGCCGCACACTTTGTGTGCTACGGCAAGCATTAATGAATTTACACTATAGTATGCAATGCCTTTCAGCTGAGAGCATCAGCAGTCATAATCAGAGTCTGATTTAGGTATATGCGGATACAGATACCATTCGTGATCCTGAGCCATTTTGTCATCACTTATCAGAAAATAATCATATCTTAGTATGTCTCGAGAGCTTACGGGGTCGTCCCACGTTACGTCAACATTATACCACTTATCGCCGAGCCTTACTTTGTTCCACGCGTGAGGACCGAACGCCGAGTCTGTTTCGCCCGTGCCGCTTACTCCGATACATTCTATTCCGCTTAGGTAGCACAACAGATCCAACGCCTCCGTGTACCCTTCGCAGACGCACGCGCCGTCTAAAAGCGCGCCTGTTATGCTGTGGGCACGCTCGCCTGTTTCGCTGTATGTTGTTGTGTTGATTATGTAATCGTGATACGCCTTGACTTTTTCATAGTCGCTCATATCTGAGGTAATAAGCTCGTCATGTATCTTTACCGCGGTGTCAAGCACAGCTTGATTTGTCTCGTCGAGATATGGAGTTTTGCCTTCAAGATACGCCATAATTTTTGCCGCATCGTTATATATTATTTGAACGGTGCATATTCCGCTGTGATTTATCCATTTGGTACTGAGCGATTTAACATCGGTAAAGCGTGAAATCTGCTCTTTGAGCTCATTTACATAAAATTCTTCGGTACCGCTTGGTACATTTACGGTCACTGTTTCAGCCCTGCTGTTCATTACGTTCCAAAATTGTTCCATAAGGTCATCGCCGGAGGTTATGGTAATCTCGTATACAGCCTCTGTCCTCGGTCCGAACGAATTGGAGATTGACTCCGGCACGGAAGGCGGCTCAAAAGAGCTTATTTCTGTGCCCGAGCTTTTTGCGTTCAGTTCCGCCGGCAGACTTTCAAATATTGAATGCGGTATTTTATTTTCAAGCTCTTGACCGATATTCTCGAACGAGACGTATTTCGCAAGACTGAATACCGCCGCAGTCAACACGGCTGCGATAATTATATTCCGAAAAAGCCTCATATCCCGCCTCCTAAGTTACACTCCGATTTTAGGGCATAGC
Organism: uncultured Eubacteriales bacterium; assembly: GCA_900542675.1. Taxonomy (GTDB): domain Bacteria; phylum Bacillota; class Clostridia; order Monoglobales; family Monoglobaceae; genus Monoglobus. The sequence goes on from UQOT01000062.1 coordinate 5,376, forward strand.
ATATTTATCGGGCAGGCGCCGCACTTAGGTCTGCGTGCATCGCAGTATTCCCGTCCGTGATAGACAAGCTGATGACAGAACGAAGTCTGATACTCCGCCGGAATAAGCTTTAATAAATCCTGCTCAATCTTTGCAGGTTCCTTATTCGTCGTAAAGCCCATACGGTTTGAAAGCCTTGTCGCGTGGGTATCGACAACCACGCCCGGAATACCAAAGTAGTCGCCGCGCACTAAGTTTGCGGTCTTTCTTCCGACGCCGGGCAGACGCAGTAAATCCTCCATAGCGCTCGGCACTTCACCGCCGTAGTCGGAAATGAGCATTTTGCAGCAGCCAATTATGTTCTTTGCTTTGTTGCGGAAGAACCCTGTCGGCTTAATATCCTCCTGCAGCTCAAGCTCGTCAGCGTTTGCAAAGTCATATACGTCCTTGTATTTTTGATATAAATCCTTTGTTACTATATTAACGCGTTTGTCGGTGCACTGAGCTGCCAGCTGTGTTGAAATTAAAAGCTGGAGCGGGTTTATGTAATCAAGCGTGCAGTCCGCATCCGAGTATGTTTGATTAAAAATTTCGATGATTTTCATCAGTCTTTCTTTTTTATCCGCAATTTTTTCCCTCATATTGAAAATACCTCTTGCAAAATTTTGTATTTATTATTATAATATAGCTATGCATATTTTGCAATATAAAGATTTTGACAAACGGAGGAAATTTTAATGTTTCAATTCAATTATCTTGAAGCCGCTGATCCTGAGGTAAAAGAGGCTATAGAGAAGGAAATTAACAGACAGCGCAATAAGATAGAGCTTATCGCGTCTGAGAACTTTGTAAGCCGCGCAGTTATTCAGGCAATGGGCACACCGCTCACCAACAAGTATGCTGAGGGTTATCCCGGCAAGCGTTACTACGGCGGCTGTGAGTATGTTGATATTGTTGAGGATTTGGCAAGAGAACGCGCGAAGAAATTGTTCGGTGCGGAGTTTGCCAATGTTCAGCCGCACTCGGGCGCGTCGGCTAATCTCGCCGTATTTTTTGCGGCAATGGAGCCGGGCGACACCTACCTCGGTATGAGTCTTGCCGAAGGCGGTCACTTAAGCCACGGTTCGCCGGTTAATATTTCGGGTAAGTATTTTAATGTTGTGCCCTACGGCGTTGACCCAGTGACGCACAGAATTGACTATGATCAGGTTCGCGCACTTGCTCTTGAGCATAAGCCTAAGCTTATTCTTGCCGGAGCAAGCGCATATGCGAGAGAGATAGATTTTAAGAGATTTCGTGAAATTGCTGACGAAGTCGGCGCATATCTTATGGTAGATATGGCGCACATTGCGGGTCTTGTTGCAGCAGGTCTGCATCCGAGCCCGGTTCCGTACGCCGACTTTGTTACGACAACCACGCATAAGACATTGAGAGGTCCAAGAGGCGGTCTTATCTTATGTAAGGAGAAGTATGGTCAGATGATTAATAAGGCGGTATTCCCGGGTAATCAGGGCGGTCCGCTTATGCACGTTATCGCTGCCAAGGCTGTATGCCTTAAAGAGGCGCTCTCTGATGAGTTCAAGACTTATCAGGCGCAGGTCAAGAAGAATGCGGCAGCACTTGCCGCTGCGCTTCAGGAGCGCGGTCTTGAAATCGTTTCCGGCGGCACGGACAACCACCTTATGCTTGTCAGCCTCTTAAAGCAGGACAAGACCGGCAAGGAGGTTGAAAAGCAGCTTGACGAGGTAGGAATTACCTGTAACAAGAATACAATCCCGAACGACCCGAAGAGCCCGTTTGTCACAAGCGGTATCAGACTTGGTTCGCCCGCTGTAACCACACGCGGATTTAAGGAAGAGGATATGGTTGAGGTTGCTGAGCTTATCTCAATGATTATCAATGACTTTGAAGGCAATAAGGCAGAAGCCGCAAAGCGTGTTCAGGCGCTCTGCGATAAGCATCCGCTTTATGCTTAATGATAAGAGGCCGCTGGCCGATAGACTCAGACCCACAACTTTGGACGAAGTTGTGGGTCAGCGTCATATTTTGGGTAAAAACAAAATACTTCGCAATATTATAGAGAGCGGAAACATCCCCAATATGATATTTTACGGTCTTTCGGGCACCGGCAAGACAACGGTTGCCAATATCGCTGCTATGTCGTCCAATAAGCAGCTTTATCGGCTTAACGCAACAAATGCGTCTGTTTCGGACGTAAAGGCGATTGTAAAAGAGAGCGACGGGATGTTCGGGATTGGCGGCATACTTCTATATCTTGACGAGATACAGAATTTTAATAAAAAGCAGCAGCAGTCGCTTTTGGAGTATACCGAAAACGGCAAAATTACGCTTATTGCCAGCACGACCGAAAACCCGTATTTTTATATTTATAACGCGATTTTAAGCCGCAGTACGGTGTTTGAATTTAAGCCGCTGACGAGCGACGATATAATGCAGGCGCTTCGCCGCGCCGTATATATACTCAGCCGAGAGGATTTCCCCGATACTAAGCTGATTTGCGGCGATGATGCGTTGCGCCATCTTGCCGACAAGGCGAACGGCGACGTCAGAAAGGCGCTTAATTCACTTGAGCTTGCGGTCAAATATTCAGCGCCCGACAGTGAAGGGAATTTAACTGTAACGACCGAGATTGCGGAGCAGTGTACGCAGAAGCGCGCGTTTAGCTTTGACAAAAAGGGCGACAGCGAGTACGACGTTATGAGCGCGCTTCAAAAGTCAATCCGCGGCAGCGACCCGGACGCAGCGGTGCATTACGTCGCGCGTTTTGTTGCGGCGGACGATATTCAGCCGCTATGCCGCCGCCTTATGGTAATTGCGTGCGAGGATGTGGGACTTGCGTATCCGCAGGCGATACCGATTGTCAAGGCGTGTGTCGATATGGCGCTTATGCTCGGTTTCCCCGAGGCAAGAATTCCGCTTGCTGACGCGGCAATTTTGCTTGCCACTTCGCCTAAGTCAAATTCCGCATATATGGCGATAAACAACGCAATTCACGATATAGAAACAATAGGCGCGGGTGAAATTCCGCGTCAGCTCCAAAACAAGCACTATGACGGCGAGGGCGATATCGCGAAGGGGCAGAATTATCTTTATCCCCACGACTATCCCAACCACTATGTTAAGCAGCAGTACCTGCCCGATAATATAAAAGATAAAAAGTATTATGAATTTGGCAGTAACAAAAACGAACAAGCCGCCAAAGAGTATTGGAAGAAAATAAAAGGTGAATAAGTTGAGCAGACGCAAAAAGGCGCCCCACCGGGGCGCCTTATTATACTTCCGTCTTTTCAACTGATTTATCCGAATGTTTTTTTCTGAAAGATTTTATATTAAGCTTATCATCGTCGAAAAGCAGGTACTTGCGCACGGCAAGGAGTATAGCGATTGACAAAATAGTGATTAGGTTTTCAAGCGGTGAGGTGTGAACAATCACAAGCTGTCTTGCAATCGCGAATAACAGCACCTCAATAACCGTCTCGGGCGTGTGGCGGCACAGCATCTTGATAAACTCCACACCGATAGCGAGTATCATCGCATCGTCAAGAATTTTGACAAGCGTATCGTCTCCGGGGTCGAACAGAGTGGTGTTTGCCGTGCTCGCAAACAGCCGCACGCTAAGTACAACAACCGCAAAAGCCACAATAATTGATATGAGCAGCTCTAAAACGTACGCAAACTTATACATAATCTCCTGAATTTTTTCGCGCATAATTATTCTCCTAACATTTCTAATAAATCCGCTTCGCTGATAACGCTGACGCCAAGCTCATTCGCTTTATCAAGCTTGCTGCCCGCTTCATCTCCGGCGACTACGTAATCGGTCTTTTTTGAAACGCTGCCGCTGACCTTTCCGCCGTTTTGCTCAATCATCTTTTTAGCGTCGCTGCGTTTCATAGTCGGCAAAGTTCCGGTTAGCACGAACTTCTTCCCGGCGAGCTTATCTCCTATTTCCGCTTTTTCGTAAGTCATATCCACGCTGTAGCTTTTAAGCCGCTCAATAAGTCTAATCGATGCATCCTCTTTAAAGAAGTGCACAAGGCTGTCGGCCATTACCTCGCCTATATCGGGTATTTCCGCAACCTGCTCAACGTCCGCGCTTATAACGTCGTCAATATTCCCGAATTTTTCTGCAATCAATTGAGCCGTGCGTCCGCCGATATGCCGTATCCCAAGCCCGAACAAAACCCTGTCAAGCCCGCGCTTTTTTGACTCGTTTATCGAGTTTATAAGGTTTTCCGCCGACTTTTTGCCAAATCCCTCAAGCTCCGAAATGTCGTCTGCTTTAAGCTCATATAAATCCGCGGCGTTTTTAATAAGCCCAAGCTCCATAAACCGTTCAACAATTTGAGGCCCCATTCCGTCAATGTTCATCGCAGGCTTTGACGCAAAGTGAATAATGCTGCGCAGCTGCTGCGCCGGGCAGTTTGAGTTTGTGCACCTGACCGCTGCTTCGCCTTCGGGTCTTTCTGTCGGTTCGCCGCAGACAGGGCAGACCTTTGGCGGCTTGTACGGCTCAGCGTCGTCTTTGCGCTTGTCTTTAACCACGCCAACCACTTCCGGAATAACGTCTCCCGCCTTTTGTATTATAATTGTATCGCCTATTCTAATATCCTTGTTATTTATGTTGTCAAAGTTGTGCAGTGTCGCGCGTGAGACTAAAGACCCCGCGACCCTTACAGGCTCGAACACGGCGTTCGGCGTAACAACTCCCGTTCTTCCGACCTGGAGTGCAATATCTAAAAGCTCTGTTTCCTTCTGTTCGGGCGGATATTTATACGCAGTCGCCCACTTAGGTGTTTTTGTGTTCTGCCCTAAGAACTCACGCTCGGCAAGACTGTTGACTTTAACGACCGCGCCGTCAATGTCGAATGATAGTTCGCCGCGCATATCGCCGAGCCTCATAATCTCATTATATACCTCATCAATTCCGTGTTGAATACGCCGCTCGGGGATTACCTTAAACCCCAGCTTTTCCATATAGTCAAGACTTTCCGAATGTGTGGAGAACGTGAGCCCCTCTGCAGCCTGAACATTAAATATAAAAATGTCCAGCCGTCTCTCGGCGGCAATCCTGCTGTCAAGCTGCCTGAGCGACCCCGCCGCCGCGTTTCTCGGGTTGGCAAACGGCGTATCCTTTGAAAGCTCGCGCAGCTCATTAAGCTTTAAAAAAGCAGCCTTTGGCATAAACACCTCGCCGCGCACCTCAAGTCTCGGTACAGCTTCGGTGAGTCTTAGCGGTATACTTTTTATTGTTTTTAAGTTGTTCGTTATATCCTCACCGACAAACCCGTTGCCGCGTGTCGAACCCCGAACAAATTCCCCGTTAACGTATTCAAGCGAAACTGAAAGCCCGTCTATTTTAAGCTCAGTTACGTACTCGACCGTATCTGTATCAAGCGCCGTCGCGGTTCGCTTGTCAAATTCAATAAGCTCATCTTTATCGAACACATCGGTAAGGCTCTGCATCTGAACGGCGTGCTCAACGCTTTCAAAGCCTTGAAGCACCTCGCCCCCGACGCGCTGACTCGGCGAGTCGGAAGTCCTAAGCTCTGGAAACTCCGTCTCAAGCTCAATCAGTTCCCGCATAAGCGCGTCATATTCAAAATCACTTATCTTAGGCGAATCCAGCACATAATAATCGCGGTTCGCGTCCTCAAGAATAACCCTGAGTATATTAACCCTGTCCTTCGCCTCGGTAAAATCAGTCATAAATTCCCCTTCTTGAAATAATTATTAATAATATTATATCCCAAAATCTTCCTTATAGCAAGAGTAATTTAATATTAGATTGAGTAAATATAAAATTACGAAAATTTATTGCATTAACCCGTGCATAGTGGCGCCTTTCGGGCGAATAATATCCGCCCCTGCGTTCGCGGTTACGTTGTGAGCACAAATTTGTATCGCGTAGTACCTAATCCCTAATCCCTGAATATTGTACAAACCTAAAACACAAGTTTTGTGGTTTTGTAACAAAAATGTAATATTTCGCCGTTTTCGTATTGACTTTTTGGCGGGATGGGTTTATAATAACGCTATGATAAATTGGTCGTTTCGTTGTGGCAAATTTGGCCTTTGCTTCAAGGGAACTTATCATATTACAATTTAATAAATTTTAATTTATTCAAAATTAAATTTCTTAAGGGGGACTCTTTATGAGAGTGAAATTTGATATTGAAAATGTTTTTGTACGCAAAAACGCGAACGTTAGCGGAGCTGTGACTTCGCAGTGGTCGTTTCGTAGAATATTTTCTCTTATTTTGGCATTTACGCTTGTGATGTCACTTATTGTTGTGCCCGAAATTTCGGGTTCTGCGGCAGGGACATTCAGCGGCGGCAGCGGTAAGGAGGCTGACCCGTATCAAATATCTTCACGTGCCGATATGGATTCGCTT
>UQOT01000063.1 GCA_900542675.1 uncultured Eubacteriales bacterium
AGGAGTAAACCCGGAACGGTGCAGCCTTTTGGCGAACAGCCAAAAGCGGAACAGTGTAGGGATTTACGACGCTGACGTGCTTCCGAACCCTCCGTTTCTTACTCCGTCGGCGCTGTCGTCCTCGGTTATGCCGAAGGGCATAAATATTCCCTGCGTAAAGCCGTCGCCTCGGCTTATGTTCAGCGTTTTATCCTCGTTTGTATCGTTTGTTATCTTAATAAAAATGTGGCCCTCGTTGTCCGAATAATAATAATCGCTGTCTATTATGCCGACTGTATTATTAAGCTGAAGTCTGTACTTAAAGCCGAGTCCGCTCCTCGGGAACAGGCAAAGCACCCAGCCATCGGCAATCTTTGCGCGAATTCCTGTTGGAATTTTTATCGTCTCTCCCGGCGAAAGAGAAAAATCCGCCGTTGAGTAAAAATCATATCCCGCACTGCCGACTGTTGCGCGCTGCGGCAGCTTAATCTCATCATATATCTTTTTCATCTCAGCTTCCGAAATATTGCTGCTCGCAAAACTATCACTGTAACCGTCCGAAAACTGCTTAAAACTTACTTTCTCAAATTTAGCTATCTTTTGCATTTCTTTATCTCCGTTTTTCCAAATTCGCTATTCCACATAATCAAATTCACAGCCGTAAATTTCAACCGGGTCGCCGTTTTGTATTCCCGCCTCTTTTAAGCGGCGTATTATGCCGCTCTTGATAAGCGAACGCTGAAAATACTGAAGCGACTCGTAGTCATCCATATTAGTCGATCCGACAATGAGCTGGGCGCGTCTGCCTTCAACGTGATACACACCGTCCTCATCGGCATACACCTCTATCGTCTCGTCGCGCATTCTCTCTGCCTCGAGGTCAAGCATCTCATATTCTTCCTCAAATTCTTCATCGGGAATTTTTGTGAGCGTTTCGTACGTGAAGTTCAAAACCTCGCGTATGCCCTTTCGGGTCGCCGCAGAGATGGCGAACACCGTATATCCGCGCCCTTCCATTTCAGCCTTAAATACCTCAAAATTTTCATCAAATCCGGGTATATCCGCCTTGTTCGCAACAACTATCTGACGCTTGTTTGCAAGCTTTTCACTGTATAATTTAAGCTCACGGTTTATCGCGTCAAAATCCTCTATCGGGTCTCTGCCCTCAACGCCCGAAACGTCAACAATGTGCAGCAGCAGCTTTGTGCGCTCCACGTGGCGCAGAAACTCGTGTCCGAGACCGACGCCCTCGTGCGCACCCTCGATAATTCCGGGAATGTCAGCGATTACAAACGAGTTCTCCTCGTCCATCTCAACAACTCCAAGATTAGGCTGAAGAGTGGTGAAGTGATAATTCGCAATCTTAGGCTTTGCGTCGCTGACAATCGACAAAAACGTTGACTTTCCGACGTTCGGGAAACCGAGCAAACCAACATCTGCTATGAGCTTGAGCTCAAGCAAAACCTCGCGCTCATCGCCTTCTCCGCCGGGCTTTGAAAACCTCGGCACCTGCCGTGTCGCTGTCGCAAAGTGGGTGTTGCCCCAGCCGCCTATGCCGCCCTTTGCTACCGTAAACTCCTCGCCGTCGTGCGTAAGGTCGCAGATAACAAGCCCCGTCTTTTCATCGCGTACTATAGTTCCGACGGGAACCCTAACATACAAATTCTCGCCGTTCTTGCCGCCGCGCTTCGCGTCACGCCCGTTACCGCCGTTTTCGGCGACATACTTACGCTTGTGTCTAAAGCTTTGCAGCGTGTTGATATTCTTATCAGCCACGAAAATAACGCTGCCGCCCTTTCCGCCGTCGCCGCCGTCGGGTCCGCCCGCCGCGACATACTTTTCACGATGAAACGTCGCCGCACCGTCGCCGCCGTTACCCGCCTTAACATAAATCTTTGCGCTGTCCGAAAACATAATATATCGCCTCCTCGTATAAATCAGCAAATATCGCTAATATAAATAGCGTAACACATCCTCCGCAAAATATGCAAATTAATACAAAAGCGTCCCAATCGGGACGCTTCGTTATTCTCTAATCGCAAAACGCTGTATTTACTGCGCGATTTCGTATACCGAAACCTGCTTCTTGTCTCTGCCCTTGCGTTCATACTTAACTCTGCCGTCGATGAGTGCGAAGAGAGTATCGTCGCTGCCCTTCTTAACGTTAAGTCCGGGATATATTTTAGTACCTCTCTGTCTTACCAGGATATTACCTGCGAGAACCGGCTGACCGTCGCCCTTCTTCACGCCGAGACGCTTGGACTCTGAATCTCTGCCGTTTTTGGTACTACCCATACCTTTCTTATGAGCCATTCTTTATCACTCCTTATTATCGAATTTCAGAAAATGAATTCAAAATCAAACGATTACGCATTAATAGCTGTAATCTCAACCTTTGTGTAAGGCTGTCTGTGACCCTGCTTCTTGTGATAGTGCTTCTTCGGCTTGTACTTATAAACGATAATCTTTTTAGACTTACCGTTCTTAGCAACAGTTGCCGCAACGCTTGCACCGTCAACATACGGAGCGCCGACCTTAACATCGTCACCGCCGACAATCAGGACCTTATCAAATGTAACGGTTTCGCCTTCCTGTACATCAAGCTTCTCAATAAAGACTGTATCGCCCTCGGAAACCTTGTACTGCTTACCGCCTGTTTCAATAACTGCGTACATATCGTAATCCCTCCTATTACCCAAGACTCGCCATTGGGGTGTGAAAAACTCAGCTTAAATAAACCCATTCTGCGCGGTTACCGATACAGTATACCAAAATCCAACACGATTGTCAAGTACTTTTTTAAATAGTTTTTCGGATTTTTTCAAAACGTGGGAATATATTCAAAACGACATATTATAAGCTCAAACCGCACGTTTTATTCCTTTTCTCATTTATTGTTGTTCTCAATCAATGTTATATTCTTTATTTCTCTTTTCTCGGCAGTAAACTTAACTTCCTTTCCGACAAGAGACTCCATCACCTTACGATTAACTGGATCGCTCATCTCTCCACATTTGTAAACGACTGTTTCATCATTAGAATTTACAGCTTCTTTTATAACGTCATTTGCGTTATAAAATGTTACAGCATCGGCAAAGTCATAGTTCTCGGCTGCCCCGTCCTCTCTCACAATATTAAGCGATATGAAACTCGGAGCAAACGTAATTGTATTCAGTACCGCATCCGCAATATATCCGTATTCATTATTTACGGTTCCGGCATAGTCGGCTTTGACCATAGGCTCGCACAACGGCTGCATATTTTTATTCCATATCATAAGCCGTACGCATTCATACGAATTAGAGAACATTAATCCTTTCTCAGTCTGAATTTCATATTGAATTTTTCCGTCGCCGACAGGAATATCCAAAATCTCACAATCGCATAATACTTCTCCGTCGCCGTAATCAACGCACTTTGCGATATAAAGCTTCGGTTCCTCCTCTGCGGAAACGTCTCTCGGCGCTGTTAAGACAACCTTACCGTCCTTATATGAATCAATTGACCACGTAGGTTCGGCGGCCGATACACCTCCGCTTACTTCGTCAAGTCCGATTAGACTGTTGGTACTGTCCTTAACTCTGACTTCCGAAAAAGTTACAGGAATTCTATCTCCCAGAGCAACGCTGTCGGCTACCTTAAACTTTACGCTGAACAAATTCCCGTTATTTTCATAACCCGCTGTTCTTTGTTCAAGCGTCCACTTTGCCGAAACGTAACCGGGTACACGTATTTCCGACTTAATTTCACCCGGAAGGTTTGAACTCTGCACAATTTCTGTCGAGATAAGCTTAGTGTTATCGTAGCTCATCTCAACATTAAAGCTCGTCATACCGGGATTATTTTCTATCTTAACCGGCAGAACTACCTCATCGCCCGCAAGTCCCCTTGCATCTCCGACAATAATTTCGCCGCTTGAGAGCGGAACCTCTTGTACATCGGGAATATTGAGCTCCTCCTCACCGGTGTACACAGATATACTCTCAATATTTGCCCATAAATATCCGTCATTTCTCGACTTGATACGTATCTTACCTACGTTATCAAAATCGCCAACTTTTCCGTTATATAAAAGCTCCCCGTCCGCGTAAATCTTCGCAGTTGCGTTTTCAGGGTCGACAACCGCTCTGTATGTCACATACTCCGCAGAGCCCTTTTCATAATACCATACAGAATGCATCCTCTTGTCTGTGTCCGCACTATCGGAATAGCAAGCATCGCCGTACACCGTTTTATTTTTGTATGTCGACTCCTTATATTTCTTACCCTCCGGAAGCACCTTTTCACCCTCAAAAGCCGAACCTTGCGTACGGCCGGGCGAATATACTCCGATAGGCTCTGTGCTGTCATTTACACAAATCGCTCCTGTCTCCGTCGTTCCGTCAAATCTGCCGTCAACTTCACTTATCGGCTGTGACGTGCTCATAAGCTTTATGTTAAACGCATCGGCATATAAATCCGAAGCCCTTGAGTTTACGTCGCTACCCGCAAGCATATCTTCAAAAAAGCCAAACTGCAGCCAGCTTTTTTCATTCCACGCATCATAATATATATTTTCCTGTTTATTAAGCGCATCCGTCTGTTTTTGATACAAATTTTTAACCTTTATCTCATATGTGAACTTTGAGTTCTGAATAAGAGGCAGCTTAAAATCAACATATAAGCCATGTGAATTAGTCTCGTCCAAAAGCTGAAGCACATTTTTGCCGGTATCGGGGTCCTTCTGTACAGACACTGTACCGCCCGTGTCATAGTAAAATATATCTTTCATAAACTCCGCCAGCTCTGTCTCGGACATCTGTGAAAAGTCATAGTGCATAAACCTTCTCTCGGGCACAGCGGTTGCGGACGCCGACGAACTCCTGCCGTGCATATTCACCGCCGCCACAACAAAGTAATATCTTGTGCTGTCAGTAAGTCCTGTTACGATATAACTCTTTTCCCTCGCGCCTATATTCTCTATTTTGTTCGGGTATTCCGTATAGTCAAAGCCATGATCCTCGGTGTCATAGTATATCTCATAACCTTCGTCATCGACATTACCCGACCACTTCACCTCAACCTGACCTGTATACGGCATAAGTCTCGTTATAACCGGCTTGCTTGGCAACAAATCCCCCTCGGGCGCCGATGCAGTTCTAAACGTCATAGCCGATGTTATTTCATCATTTGCATCATACTCCGCAGTTGATACAATACCGTTCTCGTCCACAGCGGTCACTTTGTAATAATACTGTGTATCCGCGCTGAGCTTGTTCAGTATTACCTTATGGTATGTATCAAACTCACCCTGGGTACCGTCATAGGTAAGTGTTTTGCTCTCAGTGTATTTTCCGGGCTCTGTTCCGTAATCAATCGTACACTTTGCCCTGCCATCGGTATTCCAAAACGCCTGAACCGCCGAATAGCTGATGTTGTTTGATTTAAAGTTCTCTATCGAAACTGGAGGCAGCTCCGTCTCATTGTCACCTGCCATAAACGCAAGATATTCCTCAAGATATGTATATCCCGTCTCATTATCAACTATCTTTGAATAATCCGTATTTATTTCAAGTCCGCGGTATAGCTTATACCAATCGGGTATACCGTCGCCTGCGGTATCCCATATTATCGGCGTGCTGTCCGCCTGTCCGTCGTAATTATCCGTGCGATACTTTTCCATTGCCGCCGCAGCCTCAGGATAATCATTTAGCATCCATTCCTCGGGATATAAGTCCGCGACAGTCCTTCCGACCGCAATATATTTGCCGTCTGACTGTCCCGGCGCGCCGCAGTATTCGCCCCACCAGTCGCCTATATCAAAATTTGTGGTGCATATCGCTTCGTACTTGTCCGCCGCACCCGAGTTTGTAAGAGTATTGACGTCCGTGTAATCGTCCCAGTGTACAGGCTTAGTCTTGCCTGGCATGGTCCCGGAACCTTTCAGCACAGGACCCTCGCCCAGCTTAACATTCCACTCACGATCGGTCTTATATGTTGAGTAATCAAGACCCGTGCGCTTCTCGAGAGCCTCAAAGAATGGTGTTACCTCTTCTACGGTCATGGAGGCGGTTTTACTGCTGCCGCCCTTGACCTCCTTTAATATCATGGTATCATAGAGATCGCGCGCAGGCCTGGTGGCACCCATTCCATTATCGCCCATAGCATAGTCCACAAGTGTCGTCGGCTTCAATACCTCGCCGCGCGGAGCCGGGAACGGATAAGTCATATATGTCAAGGTTGCGCCCGGATATTTCTTTCCGTTATTATCATATGAAATCGGATTCGAATTCCACTCGTCAAGCGTAACGTTGCTTAAATCATAATCCGTGCCTGCTATATCGTTGTCCGAGCCAAAATTCAGTACTTTATCTATTGTTTGAACTCTGGTGCCATCACTCTTGGCGGAAGTCAAAATAGAGGCCGAATTTACAGGAAAAGCCGTAGCGGTTCCTACTCCTGACATATTTGACAAATTTCCTTTAAAGTATGTCATAACGCCGCCCGCGTACTCACGTCCGCGAATTGCTCTGTAAGGTGTCGCGTTTGAAAGACTTGGACCCCTACACGCAAAGTTGCTGTAAACGTTCATGTGCATGTTCTTGCTCGGCGACTCGTAATTACACATATCAAAACCGCTGCCGCAGTTATAGAGCAGGCAGTTGTACGAATCTACCAGGTCGGCATCCGTGATACGCGGTGAACGCTGAGAGCTGTCGCCGACAAGGTTCTTCGAAAATGTGACCTTTCTCGCGCCCTCGTTAATCATGCCGCCATACTGATGAGCGCCCTTCTCGTGAGACGAGTTCGCGTTCAGCGACTTATCAAATATCGTATTCGATATCGTAATATACTCACCTGTCGCACGGAAGCCCATATCAATCGACCATTGCATTGAACAGTGATCAACTATCACACGCTTTGATGCATTCACCGCAAGCGGATCCGACTGATAATACTCACCATCCGCACCAACTCCGCCAATTCTGACGCGAAGGTTTCTGATAACTATATCGTGTGCTTTTTCTATATTAAAACCATAGCCTTTAATTGTAATTCCGGGATAAGGCGCAGTCTGACCTGCAATCGTAATGTTTGAGCCGTTTTCACCTTTAAGCTCAAGCGCGCGTCCGAGCTCGGTCAGGTCAATAACACCGCCCACGTCAAACACAATAGTCCTCGCGCCGGACACATTCTCAATACCGTATGTAAGCGAGCCTTCGCCGCCTGAATTTAAATTTGTAACGTGATAAACCTCTCCGCCTCGGCCGCCTTTTGATACAGCGCCAAAACCTTCAGCGCCCGGATAGGCTTTAACAGAATTAACCGTTTCAGATATCGGCAGCTCATTATCCGCCTCAGCAAAAACCGAAGGATAAGCCGATAAAACAACAAACAAAGCAACAAGCGCCGCAAGCGCTCTGCTGCATACAGATGCTTTCATAAAATCCACCCCCATAATTGAATTTTTAGAAAATTATAACATAAAGAATAAAAAATGTCAAGGATAACCACGAAAGGCGCCCCTACGGGGAGCTGGCAGCCGATAGGCTGACTGAGGGGGTTCAGTATGCACATTAAATATATTTTGCCGCCAAAACCTACAATATTTACAAAACCATTCGTAGGGAACGACGACCTCGGCGTTCCGTGCACACGGGTTAGGTGCATATTGATGGTGACGTGACATAATATATGTTTCGGCGATTACGTCAACCCCCTCAGAAGCCCTAACGGGCTCCAGCTCCCCGTCGAGGCGCCTTTTAAGCAACGGTTTTATTTCTATAATAATATATACCTCTCTGCCGTGCAAAAAAAAAGCCGTTACAATCTCGTACTCAGACTTACATTGTTTCGCCGTGCTCTTGTTTGAATTTTCGGACGCACTCGCGTATCAAGTACACAACCTGACTGTTTATACTTCTTCCGTCATATTCCGCGACATATCGCAAATCATTGAGCAATTCTTCCGGTATCCTTATAGACACACTTTTTATCAAAGGTTTTTGTTTCGAAATAATTTGCACCCTGCTTATTATATAATAAATTTAATTCTCCTCCTCAAGGTTGTCCAGCGCATACTCAATACACTGATTTACTACCTTGTTGAAAGAAATCCCATTCTCCTCGCTCAGCTTTCTATAATATGCAATCTTTAATCCGACTTTAATTATATTCATCTTATATTGACTTTCAAGCATAATATACACCTCTTGCATATTATAGTATATTTACAATCAGTATATTATATGGTAATACATAGTAAATCTTAGATAAAACATAGTAATTATTATTTATAAACGAGGTATACGAGTGAATACTATAAAAGAATTTTTGATAATTATATCCATAATGCTTACACTTATGCTGTTCCACGTTTTGCAAGCTATACAGATAATATATAAAAAAGAGCGCAGCCGTATATGCGGTTACGCTGCATTCATTTCTTATTTCAATAGCATTATAACATCAACTTCAAGAGCTTGTGAAATCGCAACAAGTTCAATATCTGTTACAAATCTCTTTCCACACTCAATGCGTTGTATGGCGTTTTTATCAACATCTAAGCCTAAAATTTGCAATTTATCAGCTAATGCTCTTTGTGATGTTTTAGGTTTCATTTGTAATCTGTATCTTGCTATATTCCTTCCGCAAATATTTGCCCTACCGTCATTTGCTCTGTTCTTAAACATAATAGACTCCTTGTTTGACATTCGCTACTTGTCATTTTGTCTATTATACGATAAAATATAAACAATATTGACATCTATGGAATGTCAAATATAGAGGTCATATTTTATGAAAAAATATGTAATTGTTTCTCTATTGCTTAGTTTTATATGCACATTAACGAGTTGCACGACAGAGCCTACAAGGCAGCAACACGTTTCTGCGCCTATGCCCTCGTCTACGGCGACGATGGAAATAGCCGAAAATTCAACCTTCACCGTTCACTATATAGACGTAGGGCAAGCGGATGCGTCGCTTGTATTGTGTGACGGGGAGGCAATGCTGATTGACGGCGGAAACGTTGCAGACAGCAATCTTATCGCTGCATATCTTAATAAGCTTAACATAACCTGCATTGATTACATAGTCTGCACACACGCACACGAAGATCACGTCGGAGGGCTGTCGGGAGCGCTTTCCGTTGCGCAAGTAAAAAATGTACTCGCTCCGAAAACCGAAGCAAGCACAAAAGCATATCAAAATTTTAAGCGCAAAGCCGAAGAACAAGGACTGACAATTAAACACCCTCTCTGCGGCGATACATTTAATCTCGGCAGCAGCACTGCCAAAATCTTAGGTCCTGTTTCCGAAACCGACAAAAAAACAAACAACACTTCAATTGTGCTGAAAATCACTTACGGCAGTACGTCATTTCTATTTACAGGTGACGCAGAGACTGAAGAAGAGCACGAACTAATCGACTCGGGAGCCGCGCTCTCGGCGGACGTGTTAAAAGTCGGTCACCACGGTTCGGACACCTCGACGTCGTACGTTTGGCTTAGAGAAATTATGCCGAAATTTGCTGTAATATCCGTTGGCAAAAACAATTACGGGCAGCCGTCGGAAGCTGTTCTGAGTCGCCTTAACGATGCCGGAGCCGAAATACTCCGCACCGATATGCTCGGCGACATTATAATTCAAAGTGACGGTGTAAATGTTTCAAAACGCCTATACTAATCCCGGTTTATCCGCCGGTGAATAGGCGCATTATGTCGTTCCAGGTGGCGAATATCATTAGGCCTATCAATAGGATAAAGCCGATGAAGTGGACGTAGCCCTCTTTGTCGCGCGGGATTGGTTTTCTAAAAATAATCTCCCACAGTACGAAGAATATTCTGCCGCCGTCAAGTGCGGGCAGAGGCAAGAGGTTCATAACGCCGATATTTACCGCAAGAAATGCGGCGAAGAACAAAAAGTCCAAAAGTCCCGTTTTGGCGACAGTGCTCATAGCCGACACAACTCCGACAGGACCGGACAGCTCTGTAACGCTCGCGCCGCCGGTAAACAGCATACCGAGAGATACAAACACAAGCTTTACCATCCAAACTGTCTGGAAAAATCCCTCGTGAAGCACTGAGCCAATTCCGAGCGGGGCGGTCTTAACCGTAAAGCCCACGTAGTAATACGGAGCGCCGTCCTCAAGCTGAGTCTGCATAGGCGTGAATTTCTCGCTGTATGTCTTGCCGCCGCGTTTAAAGCGCAGCTCACACTCACCGTCTCCTTTATACATTCCGAGTTCAAACGACAGGTCGCGCTTTATATGAACGGTTGTGTCGTTTATCCCGACAATCCTATCCCCGGGCTGCAAAAACCGCGCCGCATCGCTCTCGGCATCAACGCTTGCGACGGTTGTCGAAGCTATTCCGCCGCTCTGCACTGCCGATGTACACACAAGGCACGTCACTATTATAAAGCCGAGAATTATATTCATCCCCGCGCCTGCGGCAAGAACGATTATCCTCTGCCACGGCTTCTTGTTTGTAAACGCGCCGGGGTTATCGCTCTCCTCGTCCTCAGCCTCCATTTGGCAGAAGCCGCCCATAGGCACGGCGCGTACGGAATAGAGAGTCTTTTTACTCTGCTTCTTCCAGATAGTGGGTCCCATACCGATTGCAAATTCGTTAACCTGAACGCCGAATATTCTTGCGGTTATAAAGTGACCGAATTCGTGAACAAAAATTATTATGCCGAATATAATTATTGCAGCTATTATCATCAAAACTGTTGACATACTGTCCGTCTCACCTCTCTGTCGGTTTCTATAATCTCATCAAGCGTCGGAGCCGATTTCGGCTTAAACTCATTCATCGCTTTCTCTACGATATCGGCAATATCCAAAAATCCTATTTTATCCTGCAAAAACGCCGCCACCGCCGCCTCGTTTGCCGCATTCATAACGGCGGGCATCGTGCCGCCTATCCTTCCCGCCCGCTTCGCAAGTGCAAGACAGCGGAAGGTATCCTCATCGGGCTTATAAAACGTCATATTCGCAAGAGACGCAAAATCCACCGATTTATCGGGCGATACAAGCCGATTTGGATATGTAAAAGCATACTGTATCGGATGCTTCATCGATGGCAGCGACATCTGTGCTATTATGCTCTTGTCGCAGAATTCGACCATCGAATGAATTATACTTTCGCGGTGAACCACGACTTCGATATCGTCAATCTCTGCGCCGAACAGCCATCGCGCCTCGAGCACCTCAAGCCCTTTATTCATAAGCGTTGCACTGTCAATTGTAATCTTTGCGCCCATTGTCCAGTTCGGGTGTTTAAGCGAGTCGGCTTTTGTTACAGCTTTAAGCTCGTCACGCGTTCTGCCGAAGAACGGTCCGCCCGAAGCGGTGAGCAAAATCTTTCTCACCTCACCGTGCTTACCGCCCTGCATACTCTGAAAAATTGCGCAGTGCTCACTGTCCACCGGCAGAAGGCGAACGCCGTTTTCTTTGACCGCATCCATAAAAAGACCGCCCGCAGTCACGAGCGTCTCTTTGTTCGCAAGAGCAATATCCTTGCCGCACTTTATCGCGTTCATAGTCGGTACAAGCCCGGCAAAGCCCACAATAGACGACAGCACCATATCGGTTTTCTCAAGCGTTGCCGCTTCGATTAAACCCTCCTCGCCCGCTGCAACGCGCACGTCGGTATCAGCGAGCCGAATTTTAAGTTCCGCCGCGTTTTTATAATCGGCGGCAGCGACAACCTCCGGCT
>UQOT01000064.1 GCA_900542675.1 uncultured Eubacteriales bacterium
TGTCTTTACTATCCAGCCCGAAATTCTGCCGATTTCGGGGCTTAATATTCCGATTACGCGGCATTTATAGAACTTGCGGATTTCCTTGTTCTTAATCTTTTCGGCGATAATACGGTGAGCTGTTATGTTCTTTGCGCCGATTAACAGTCCTGTGGTGTTTCTGTCAATTCTGTGGCACAGCGACGGAGTGTAGGCGGAGGAAGAGGTGTATTCGCCTTTTTCCTCAAGATATCCGCGCATCATTTTTTCAAGCGATATTCCGTTGTCACTTTGGGAGTGCAGTCCAGACGGTTTGTTCATAATTATTATGTTTTCGTCCTCATATACGATATTGGGCTTGGGCAGATGTTGAGTGTTTTTCTTATCGGGCGGTCTTAAGAGATTTAAAAATTCATCGTTTATATAGAGCTCAAGAACGTCGCCCGTTTTTAAACGTACTGTTCCGTCTGTTGTGCGTTTGCCGTTTATCTTGACTTTTTTCTTTCTCAGTGATTTATAAATCTCGCCGCTCGGAGCGGACATTATCTTAAATAGATACTTGTCAAGTCTTATACCGTCGTCGTTTTTTGTTATGGTAGTCGTTTGCATAGTTTATTCTCCGTATTTAATAAGGTCCTTTATGACCTCGCCGGCGATTATAAGCCCTGCGGCGGACGGCACAAAGCTTATGCTGCCGGGGATAACCTTTCCATTTTCGCTGTCTGCCGATTTGGGCTTTATCGGGGTTTCTTTTGAATATAACACTTTCAGGCTTTTGATATTCCTTGCCTTAAGCTCACGGCGCATAACGCGTGCGAGCGGGCATACCGAGGTTAAATATATATCGCTGATTTGAAGTGCGGTAGGGTCAAGCTTGTTGCCCGTACCCATACAGCTTATAACGGGTACGCCGCATTTTTCGGCACGTACCGCAATTTCGATTTTTGCGGTCACCGTGTCGACTGCGTCCACGATATAGTCATATTTTTTAAGGTCATATTTGTCGGCGTTTTCAGGGAGATAGAATATCTCGTAAGTGTTTACGTCGGCGTCTTGATTGATTTTTTTAATCCGCTCGCGCATAACTTGAACCTTGGGCAGTCCGACCGTGTCCGAAAGAGCGATAATCTGACGGTTTGTGTTGCTCTCGGAGACGGTATCCTTGTCGAATAAATCGAGAGCACCGACTCCGCAGCGGGCAAGGGCTTCGCATACATAGCCGCCGACGCCGCCGATACCGAATACCGCAACCTTTGACTTTTTTAATTTATCCATAGCTTCGCGCCCGAGCAGAAGCTCGCTTCTTGAAAATTTATCCATTTGAATCACCTCTTGCGGGCGCGGGCTTTATGCCGCCCAGTATGCGTCTAAATCTGAACGCGAACAGACACGCGGTTACGGTTACCGCGAGGAAGTCCGATACGGGTTCTGCCAAGAACACTGCGAATACCTTTGTAATATTAAAGCTGCCGCCGAGCATTGCAGCTATGTTATCCGGGATAAATATGCTTGCAAATTCGGGAGTAATTACATTCGGCAGTATAAATATGAGCGGAATTAACAAAACAATTTTGCGAAGCAGCGCCAAAAATATTGACGAGCCCGCTTGATTGAGCGCGACAAACGTCTGCTGGCACGCGGTTTGAATTCCGAAAATACACATCGAGGCGATGTAAATTCTCAGCGACCATACGCCGAACTCGGTTAGTGCGGGGTCATTGCTGAATATGCCGATAAGGATATTCGGCAAAAACATACATACTGCCCAAAATACTATTGAAAATGAAAGGCATATAATGAGCAGGAGTTTAAACGATTGCTTGACTCTTTCCTTATTGCCCGCACCGTAGTTAAAGCTTGTTATCGGCTGTGCGCCCTGTGTCAGACCCTGGAGCGGCATCATACCGAACTGCAAAATTGTCGCAAGTATGGTCATTGAACCGACAGCGAGGTCACCGCCGTATTTAGCGAGCGAAAAGTTGAAGCTGACGGTCAGTATGCTTTCGGTAAACTGCATTATAAACGGTGAAAGACCGAGCGCGAGTACAGGCAGCATAATTTTCTTACTAAAGCCTAAGTTCTCACGCTTAATTTTAAGCGTCGTCTTTTTGCCGGTTAAGAAAATAAATACCCACACTGCCGAAACGCCTTGTGATATTATGGTTGCAAGAGCTGCGCCCTTGACCCCCATCTTAAATGCAAATATAAAAATCGGGTCGAGCAGTATATTTAAAACCGCGCCGATAATTATTGTTTGCATTGCTTTGGTCGAGAAGCCCTGAGTGGTCAAGAATATATTCATACCGAGCACGAACTGGACAAAAATCGTGCCAATGGCGTAAATGCGTATGTAGTCAAGGGCGTATGTAAGGGTTGTGTCGGCATTGCCGCCGAACAGAAGGATAAACGGCTCTGCAAAAATAAGTGCAAGCGCCGTTAAAATTACCGATAGAACAATAAGGGACGTAAAGCAATTGCCCAATATTTTTTCGGCGGTCTTGTTGTTGCCCTGACCCATAAAGATTGCAGCACGCGGCGCGCCGCCCATTCCTATAAGCGACGAAAATGCCGTAATAGTGGTAATAATCGGAAACGTTACGCCCACGCCGGTCAGCGCGGCTGCTCCGACGTTTTCTATATGACCTATATAAATTCTGTCAACTACGTTGTACAGCATATTGATAATCTGTGCTATTATTGTCGGCACAGCCATTTTGAGCATAAGCTTGGGAATGCTGCCGCTTCCGAGGTCGGTTGTGTCAGATGCAGTGTTATTCGCCATTTGCTTTAAGCACATCCTTTCTGTGAAGCATTTCGTCAAGCCGCTCGATATAATCCTTGGCTTCTTTTACGTTAAATATACGCTCTATACGGTTGGTGTTAAGGTCAACCGTCTTTGTCACTCCGCCGCAGCCGAGCGATATTATTGTCTGGATTTCTTCCATTATGTAAAGATTATAGAGCGATATTTTGCCGGGCTTTGAATAGCCGACATTTTCAAGATTGCCGAGCTGGTTTTTCTGGCGGTACATATAGTACGGCTGCTTGCCCATACCTTCTAAATATTCCCGCGACCAATCAACCATACGGCTGACAAGCGCACCGTCCGATAAGCTATACTCGCTCAGCAGCTCGTTAAGGCGTGAGGAGCGTTTTATACTCATAGTGTGCACGGTGGCGTCCTCGGGGTTTAGCTTTTCGACTTCCTCAAGCGTGTATTTAAACATTTCAAAACCCTCTCCGGGAAGTCCTGCGATAACGTCTGCATTTATATTGTCAAATCCGCACTTTCTCGCAAGCTTAAAGGCATTTCTGATATCCTGTGCGCTGTGTGCGCGGCCTATGACGTGCAGAGTTGTATCGTTCATCGACTGAGGATTTATGCTTATTCGATTGACGTTATGATTTTTGAGCACAAGCAGCTTTTCCTTAGTAATCGTGTCGGGTCTGCCTGCCTCGACCGTAAATTCTTTGACATATGATAAATCAAAGTTATTTTCTAAGCAAAAAAGCATATCGTCAAGCAGCTCCGGTGAAAGAGTTGTCGGAGTTCCGCCGCCGATATACACGGTTTCAATTCTTTGATTATTGGATTTTACGATTTCTGCGGTATATTCAATTTCTTTTTTAAGCGCGGCTATGTATTCGGGCATAAGCTTAAGCGCCTGCTTTGTTCCGTTTGTGACAAATGAGCAGTACAGACAGCGGCTCGGACAGAACGGTATGCCGATATAGAGGCTTACGCCGTCTTTATACATATTTTTGCGGACGGGAATAAGGGCTTTGGCGCATGTGAGCGCAAGGCTTGCTTTTTCGTATTCCGTGCCGCATTCGTTTACAAAGTATTCTATAACCTCGTCGTCGCTTTTGCCCTCATCCAGCAGCTTTGTTGCGATTTTGGCGGGGCGTATACCTGTTAAAATCCCCCACGGGGTCTTGTTTATCTTCATAAGCCCATACCGCCCAAATATGGATTACCTTTGCGCTCGTCGCCTATGCTCGTATACTCACCGTGACCGGGACAGAGAGTTGTGCTGTCGCCGAATTTGAGCAGTTTTTCTTTAATCGACTTAATTTCCGTATCCATACTTCCGGTCGGAAAGTCGGTTCTGCCGACACTGAACCTGAACAAGGTATCGCCGCAGAATATGGTATCGCCGAGTTTGAGGCTCATACTGTCGCTTGTATGACCCGGGGTGTATATTACCTCAAATTCACTGCCGCCAAACGGTATTTTATCGCCGTCCGCCACATAGTTATCCGCTGAGAAGGTCTCCGCTGTGCCGCCGATTTCACGGCTTAAATTGATATTCGGGTCTGCCATAACGTCCTTTGCTTTTAAGTGTGCAAAGACCTCCGCGTTCGGGCAGAGCGCTTTTAAATCTTTAAGTCCGCCTATATGGTCAAAGTGACTGTGAGTGATAATGATTTTTGTGATTTCACAGCCGTTTTTTTCGGCTGTAGCATTAATTTTTTCCGCGTTATCGGCGGGGTCAATAACCGCGGCTTTTCCGCTTGTGTCATCACACAGTATATAACAATTGGTCTGTACCGGCCCGAGTATAAGTCTTGTGATTTTCATAATATTCCCTCTGTTATTGTCTGCTTCTGCTGACTGATATTACACCCTTCAGCGCCTTAATTTTTTTCATAATGGTATCAATTTGGTTTGTGTTCGATATTTCGGCAGTGACCTCGATTATCGCAAGGTCATTTTTGCCGGTTCTCGCGTTTACGTTTGTGACCGGAACTTTTATATCCGATATAACGGTCATAATATCTATGAGCAGATTTGTTCTGTCGGTCGCCGTAATCATAAGCATAGACTTAAACGATGCAGGCGGTGTGTCTCCCGCCCAGTGTACCGAAATAAGACGGCTGCGCTCGTTTTCGGAAGTAGTCGCGTGAATTATATTAAGGCAGTCGGCACGGTGTACTGCAACGCCTCTGCCGCGGGTGACATATCCGACAATCTTATCGCCCGGTACGGGGTTACAGCAGTGCGACAGCCTTACCTTACAGTTGTCTATGCCGTCAACTATTATACCGCTGCTGTTCGGTTTTGATGATGTTTTAACCGCTATCGGAACAGGAACTTCGGGCGTGACCTTCATTTCCTGAAGCTGCCGCGTCTTAGCCTCGGTCAAAAATCTTGTCACAAATCGGTTTGCGTTGCTTATACCGTAGCC
This sequence comes from uncultured Eubacteriales bacterium, assembly GCA_900542675.1. GTDB lineage: Bacteria > Bacillota > Clostridia > Monoglobales > Monoglobaceae > Monoglobus. The sequence goes on from UQOT01000064.1 coordinate 5,169, forward strand.
GATGCCTGCGTACAGGTCGTTTAAGCTGTTAAATCCGTATTTTTTGATAAGCGGGTTTATAAATTTTTCGTCGGTCAAATATTTGTCGGGCAGGCTGTTTTTAGTCATCTCTTTTTCAAGATGCTCCTTGCCCTTTTGTATATTTTCTTCACGATTAACTTTTTTAAACCATTGGTTTATTTTATTTCGCGCCTGGGCGGTCTTGCAGATTTTAAGCCAGTCGATTTTCGGCCCGTGAGGTACGGAGCTTGTGATAACATCTACTATATCGCCGTTTTTAAGCTCGTGAGAGAGTGTGACAATCTTGCCGTTGACCTTTGCGCCCGTCATCTTGTTACCAACCGCGCTGTGTATTCTGTAGGCAAAATCAATCGGCGTTGAGCCGCTCGGCAGGCTCACCACATCGCCCTTTGGAGTGAATACGAACACCTCGTCGTTAAACATATCGATTTTTAGGGTGTTCATAAAATCCTCGGTGCTTGTGCTGTCCTTTTGGATTTCAAGCAGGTTTTTAATCCATTCGAGCTTTTCATCCATATCGCTTGCGCCGCTCTTGCCCTCTTTGTATTTCCAGTGCGCAGCGATACCGTTTTCCGCAATGCGGTGCATCTCCCACGTGCGTATCTGAATTTCAAACAGCGTACCGTTCGGCCCTATCAGAGTCGAGTGCAGCGACTGATACATATTCGGCTTCGGCATCGCGATGTAATCTTTAAATCTGCCGGGGACGGGCTTAAACAATTCGTGAACCATACCCAACACAGCGTAGCAGTCGGATACCGTGTCAACTATTACGCGCACGGCAAAAAGGTCATACAGCTCGTCGATTGTCTTGTTCTGCATAAACATTTTTCTGTAAATACTGTAAAAATGCTTTGCTCTGCCCGCGACGTGAGCCTTTATGTTTAGCTCGTCAAGCTTATTTTCGAGTATCTTAATTATTTCACTAATATACTTTTCGCGCTCCTCGCTCTTTTGCGCTATGTTGTCCACGATTTCGTAGTAGCCTATGGGGTCGATATAGCGGAGCGATAAGTCCTCAAGCTCCATCTTAATCTTTGACATACCGAGCCGGTGCGCGAGAGGTGCGTATACCTCAAGCGTTTCGCGCGAGATTGCTCTCTGCCGCTCCTCGGGCATATACTTCATCGTGCGCATATTGTGAAGCCTGTCGGCGAGCTTTATTACGATTACTCTCACGTCCTCTGCCATAGCGAAGAACATTTTTCTGAGTGTTTCAATCTGCTGTTCTTCTTTGGAGGTATACGGGATTTTGTCAAGCTTTGTAACGCCGTCAACTAAAAGCGCAACAGTTTCACCAAATTCGCGGACGATATCCTCGCGGGTGCAATCGGTATCCTCAACTACGTCATGCAAAAGAGCCGCGCAGATTGAGTCCACGTCAAATTCCATTTCAGCAATAATAGACGCAACCTGTATAGGATGGTTGACAAAAGGTTCGCCCGATTTGCGCTTCTGACCTGCGTGCTTTTCGGAAGCGAAGTTATATGCCTTTTCAACCATAGAAAGGTCGCCGTTTTTGTTGTACTTTCTGATAAGCTCAATCAGAGTCGATAAGTCGTTGCCTTTCATAATTATACCTCCGCGATAGTAGTTTAAAGGCTCCCGCTAAGGAGCCTTAAGAATTATTTAACTTCTGTCATTCTGATGTCTTTAAGTATCATCTGTACGTTCTGGAAGCCCTTGTAGTCGTTTATGTCAAGTGCAAACGCAACATCTATAAAATCGCCCTCTTTGAACGTACTGTAGTAGTCGCCCATACCGAAGCCCACGGCGTCTATATACTTGCCGTCTTTATACAGCGTCATTCTCAGATGCTTACCCTCGCTCATAACGCTTATTCTGTGTATTTTGATGTTACGTACCGCAAATACCGGAGTCGGATTGTTCACGCCGAACGGCTGGAGCCTGTTTATATCGTGAACCGTGTCTATTGTGATATAGGTCACTTTAATCTGTGCATCAAGTGAGATTTTGGGAACAAGAGTCGAGTCCTCAATTTTGCCCTTTGCGTATTCGTTTATCTTTTTCCTAAATTCTTCAATATTATCGGCTTTTATCGTAAGACCTGCGGCAAGCTCGTGACCGCCGAATTTCTCAAGCAGTTCGCTTGAGTGCTCAAGCGCGCCGAACAGATTAAATCCGCTTACGCTTCTGCCGCTGCCTTTTGCGGAATCGCCGTCGACCGCAAAGAGGATTGACGGTTTGTAGTATTTTTCGGTAATCTTTGATGAAACGATACCGACAATGCCGTGGTGCCAGTTTTCGTGCGGGACGACAATTATATCATCGTCTTTTATCTCGGGATGCTGCTCTATATACTCAAGAGCTTCCTTAAGCATTTTCTGCTCAGTCTGCTGACGCAGTGTATTTTCGTGGCACAAAGAATTTGCAAGCTCTGTCGCTTTGTCCGCGTCCTCGGTTAAAAACAGCTCAACACTCGTTGACGCACAGCCGAGACGTCCGCTTGCGTTAATTCTCGGCGCGATTGTGTATCCTATGGTTGATGTCGTTATCGCCTTGCCGTTTGTTGAAACGTCGATAAGCGCTTTAAGTCCGATATTCTTTGTATCTTTAAAGCGTTTGAGACCTTCTGTTACGATAACGCGGTTCTCGTCTATAAGCGGCGATATATCCGCAACTGTACCGAGACACATCAAATCCGCGTATTTTTCCACAAGGTTTTCGAGCGAGTTATCTTTGTCAAGCGCCTGAATAAGCTTAAAGACAACGCCTACGCCCGCAAGGCTTTTAAACGGGTACGGACAGTCCTTGCGCTTCGGGTCGATTGCCGCGTAAACCTCGGGGATTTTCTCCTTACATTCGTGGTGGTCGGTTATTATAAAGTCGAGACCGATTGACTTTGCATATTCCGCCTCCTCAACCGCAGTGATACCTGTGTCAACGGTTATTATAAGAGACGAACCGCTGTTTCTGATTTTGTCAAGCGCATCACGGTTTACGCCGTATCCTTCAACCATTCTGTCTGGAACATAATAGTCCACTTCAATACCCATATTGTTAAGATACTTATAAAGAATGGCAATCGATGTAATTCCGTCAACGTCATAGTCGCCGTATATTGTAATCTTTTCGCCCTTTTCCTTGGCGATATTTATTCTTTCGGTCGCCTTGTCCATATCCTTCATCAGGAACGGGTCGTGCATTGAGGATAAATCACGGTTTAAAAATTCGCATATCTTATCGTCCTCGCTCATACCGCGGTTATATAAAATAATGGCTGTCAGCGGCGAAATCTTAAACGTCTTTGATATTTCCACAACTCTTGTCTTGTCAAATTCTTTCAGTATCCATTTCTTTTTCAGCATTTTATATCTCCTAAGTTTTTCACAATGTGATGCGTTGTTTCGCATTAACTTTGATATTTTATCATTATTTTACTTAAAATACAATAGTTTTTTGAAAATTTTCTCAAAATTTATTTGGTTTTTGCCGTGCGGATAACCGCCGCGCGCAGGTTCTTGACTAAGCGGCGGGTTTTGTGTATAATAATTCCGTATGGATTTTCAGGGTTTAATATGCAATAAAGGGGAATAGTTTTGTATATGGAAGAAAAGACGTTAACCACTCTTGAATTTAATAAAATTCTAAATATGCTCAGCGGCTTTGCCAAGAATGACGAAGCCAAGGAGATAATAAAAAACTTAAAGCCATCGCCGTCTCTGCGTGAGGTTGAACAGATGCTGCTTGAGACTGATGCGGCGGTCACTATGTCGCTTAAGTACGGTACCCCCGAGATATTAAAGGTTGACAGTGTTAAGGCGTCGCTTAAAAGGCTTAATATCGGCGGAGGTCTTTCAATTACCGAGCTTTTAAATATAGCGCGGATACTAAAATGCGCGCGCAGTTTAAAGCGGTATACCGAGGAACAGACAGGCATTCTTTCGGGATATTTCTCGGAGCTCAGCCCGAATAAGACGCTTGAGGAGAAAATTACGTCAGCTATAGTTTCAGAAGACGAGATTGCGGACACGGCAAGCCCTGCGCTTGCGGATATCCGCCGCAAAATCAAGCGTACCGGCGCAAAGGTTAAGGACAGTCTTGACAGTATGATACGTTCGAGTCATTATCAAAAATTCCTTATGGATAATATTGTAACAATCCGAAACAACAGATATGTTGTGCCTGTAAAGGCTGAGCACCGCGCCGACGTTCCGGGTATAGTCCACGATATGTCGTCATCGGGCGGAACTGTGTTTATCGAGCCTGCAGGTGTGGTCAATGCGAATAATGAACTGCACGAGCTTGAAATTAAGGAAAAGGCGGAGATTGAGAAAATCCTGTTTGAGCTTTCAAACGCTGCGGCGGAGGTATCAGAGCAGCTCGAGTATAATTACGAGACGATAATCAATATTGATTTTATATTTGCAAAGGCTCATCTGGCGCTTGATATGAAGGCTGTATGCCCGAAGCTTAACGATAAGGGCGAAATAAATATCATAAAGGGCCGCCACCCGCTTATTGACAGAAAAAAGATTGTTCCCGTCAGCGTAAGCCTCGGCAGGGATTTTGACACGCTTATTGTGACCGGACCCAACACGGGCGGTAAAACGGTTGTGCTTAAGACGATAGGACTGTTCTGCCTTATGACGCAGTCGGGACTTCATATTCCTGCAAACGAGGAGAGCGAGATGCCGGTATTTGAGGATATATTCGCGGATATCGGCGACGAGCAGAGTATTGAGCAGAGCCTGTCGACGTTCTCGTCACATATGAAGAACATTGTTCATATTGTCGGCAGCATAAAGCCCGGGACGCTCGTGCTGTTTGACGAGCTGTGCTCGGGTACCGACCCTGTAGAGGGCGCGGCGCTTGCGACTGCGATAATCGAAAATATCCGCTCGGCGGGCGCAAACGTCGTAGCAACCACTCACTACAGCGAGCTTAAGCTGTACGCGCTGTCAACCGAGGGAATAGAAAACGCATCGTGCGAGTTTGATGTTGAGACCTTAAGCCCGACTTATAAGCTCCTAATCGGCGTGGCGGGAAAGAGTAACGCTTTTGCGATTTCTCAGAAGCTGGGTCTGCCGAAATATATTATTGACGACTCCAAAAAGCGCCTCACGGACGAGAATATAAGGTTTGAGGACATAATGAGCAAGATTGAGGAAAACCGCGCTCATACCGAAAAGTCGCGCTATGAGCAGGAGAGTATGCAGCGGGAGATTAAGGCGCTTAAGGATGAACTTCAGAAGGAGCGCGACAAGCTCAATAAAAAGAAGGACAAAATCTATGACAACGCCCGCGCGCAGGCGGATAAGATTATCAAAAAGGCTCAGCGCGAGACAGAGGAGATGCTGGAGGAAATAAACCGCCTCAGAAAAGAGAAGCGCGATAAGGAAGCCGTACGCGCGATGGAGGAGGTTCGCAAAGAGCTTAAGCTCAAGGAAAAATCCAACGTCCGCCCGAAGTCAAGGCAGACGTCGGGCGTTAAGTCAAACGTGAGCTTAAACACCTTAAAGCTCGGCGCGAACGTGCTTATTATCGACTTAAACGATAAGGGAACCGTACTTTCGATAAACAAATCAAACGGCACGGCGGTTATTCAGGTCGGGATTATGAAAATAACGTCAAAAATCGACAATCTTTTGGTGCTTGAGGATGATAAGGGCTCAAAGCCCGAGGGCTATTCCGCGCCGAAAAGGACTTCGGTTAAGGTCAGCGCGGAGCGCAGCGGCAGGTCGGAGGTTGACCTTAGGGGTATGACAATAGGCGAAGCCGAGGTCGAAGTGGATAAATTTTTGGACGAGTGTGTGCTGAGCGGACTCAGCGAGGTCAGCCTGATACACGGCAAGGGCACCGGAGCGCTGCGTGCCGGACTGCACGAATACCTGAGGCATCACCCGCACGTCAGAAAGTACCGTCTCGGTCGGTTCGGCGAGGGCGATTTGGGCGTTACGATAGTTGAGCTTAAATAAATTTGGAAAATTTTAAAAAAACTATTGCAAAATATTGTATAAGCGGTTATAATAGAAATAATATTTATTATTTAGGAGGAAATTACATTGCAGGGAAGTTCAGGACAGACGATTTATATGATCGTTATGATGGCTATTATCCTTGTCGTATTCTATTTTATTCTGATAAGACCTCAGAAAAAGAGAGAAAAGGCTTTAAAGGATATGATTTCTACTTTAAAAGTCGGCGATGAGGTTGCGTCAATCGGCGGTATTCACGGTAAGATTACAAAGATTAAGGATAATCTTTTCGTG
>UQOT01000065.1 GCA_900542675.1 uncultured Eubacteriales bacterium
AACAGACGAAATAATTTCAGAAAGCGAGGAAGATGAAGAAATGAAAGAGAAAATAAAGGAACTTGAAAAGCGCATAGCCGCGCTCGAAACTCCAATGATTTACGACTACATAGACGATAATATGCCAGACTGGGCAAGACCGACAATTCAGAAGCTTGTAAACAAGGGCTTCTTGCAGGGAGATGAGGACGGCAGACTCGGCTTGACAGACGACTTAATGCGTATGCTTGTCATAAACGACCGCGCAGACGTGTACGGAGAGTAATAGTGTTTGTGGGGCGGCTATATGCCGCCCCTTTTTTGTGATAGATGAGCCTGTCACGCACAGACATTGAATTAGTATTATGATAAAAATATTACAAATTGCTTAATAATATCTATTATAAATAAATTTTATAAAAGATATTGTCAAAAACAAAAAAATGGTTTATAATGATGTTACAAAAATGTTACGCGGTGAAAATTTTAGGATACAAATGAATAATAAAGGATATAATCATGGAGATTTCAAACGAAGAATATAAAAGAATTATGGCTTTAGGAAAAGTTTTCAATAACGAAGTTAAGCTTCCTCAAGAAAATGAAACTAGAGATTATACTTTGCACGCCGAAGAAACAAAAGAAGAATTTCAACTTAATGTAGAAAGAAAAAACTTATTGAGCTAAATATTATTAGAAAAAATTTAATCATCAATATTTCAAAATTCCAATAGTTAGATTGGAAATAGGAGGAAAGCCACATACTAATCCTGATGGAAAAATGATTGGTAGAAATCACATACATATACACAAGGAAGGTTATGGGCTTAGGTGGGCTTATGATTTAGAAAATTTCTTAAGTGAATTTTCAGTAAACGGTGATTTTAATGTGCTTTTTGAAGAAATATGTGCGTATTGTAATATAAGAACGCCAGAAATACAGACTGTGATGTGATATTATGATTGAAGTTTCAAAGTTAAAAAATGAGTATCTAAACTGGATATCAAAAAATATGGAAACTGCAAGCATGACCGAAACCACTGCTCGGTTCACGCTTCCTTTTCTTGATTTTAACAATGACCATATAGAAGTATATTTAAAAAAAGAAAACGATGAATATGTAATAACTGATATCGGGGAGACTATATCAGATTTAAGACTTTCAAATTTTAAGATTAATAGCAGACGTAATGAAATACTGAACTCCTATATACAATCTTATGGCGTTGAAAAAATGAAGACGAAATTTTTGTTCGTTGTACAATAGAAAGTTTTTCATTAAAATTGAATATGCTTATTCAATGCATTGTCAAAATCAGTGATATGCTTGCATTGTCAGAAAACAATATTCGTACTATTTTTGCGGATGACGTTAAAGCGTATTTTGATAAAAATGATATACGATATACTCAAGACATCGGTATTACAGGGAAAAGTGGGCTTAATACAAAATATGACTTTGTCATCCCGGGACATAACGATACACCGGAGCGATTTATCGCGCCAATAAATAAGTTAAGAAGTGATATTACTAAAACGACTATATTTTCTTGGCAAGATGTTTGCGGAACACGCCCGGACAAGTCGGTTCTTTATACAATAATTAATGATAGAGAGTCGAAAGGCACATTGCAATACGACAGCAATATCAAGGCGTTAAAAAATTTTGGAATAGAGTCAATAGAATGGAGCAGCATTGATAAAAAGCTTCACTTATTTTCTGCATAAGTAATTTAATAGAATAATCAAATTCAAGCGGAGCTTCATTGCTCCGCTTTGCTTTTTCTGTACACGATGTGTACACGATTTTTGGGAAAACTGCAAAAATGGCACTGCATACAGTTTGAGATGCATTGATGAAAAACCCTGTAAAATTGGGCGTTAGCGTATGGCGATGGTGGAAAAGTGTGCGGCGTAGTAAGGTAAAAATAAATCCCTTCCTCTCCTCCATGTCGGAACGGACTTTGCTCCGTTCCGATTTTTATTACATAAAAATTAGTCACGCGCTCCGTCATTCTTTATTTATATTATAAATCGTGGTTCGGGGGTTATGGAGGATAGGGGAGAGTATTCGGATTTTTTTGACCGTTCCGGCGGGCGGGGAGGAGTTATTGGGTTGCTCATTAAAAAGTATTTTAGGGCGTCGTAGAGGTGGTCTTCGCTGCGTGTGTCAACGTCTTCAGGGTTTACGCTATCGTATTTCAGCTCCGGCAAAGTGCGGATTATGTTCGGGCATTTGTCTTTGAAGAAGTATATCATCGGCAGACCGTCGCCGTCGAATGACAGGCGGTAGTGTACCTGCATTTTTCCGGCAATTCTGTCATTTTTACCCTTATCGAAATATACGCCGCACTTTTCCATCATTTCGGCAATGCTGCCTTCGCTTGAACCTGTCGAGTTCCAGATTGCGGGGTCGGCGACGCCCGTTATTTTAAGTCCGGCTTTAATCTCGTCTTTTTCAAGCTCAAGTATTTTTTCGGCTATTTTTCGGGCCGTCCATCTTACTCCGACATCTGGTTCGCCGGTGCAGCCGTACAGCTCGCGGTAATTATATGCTCTGCCGTCATAATCCACGGCGTACCACGATACGGCAAACGGTTTTGCATATCCGAAGTCGAAGGCTCTGAACCGCCGCCACTCGCGGGGAATTTTAAACGAGTCTATAACGTGCGTGTTTTGTCTTGTGCGGTATCCGCTTGAATTGTTGCGCCATTCCGTGAACACCTGTCCGTCGAATATATCCCATTCGCCGTAGAGTAGCGCACGCCGTTCATTTTCGGGCAGCTGATTTAAGCGGCTAATGTAGCCCTCGTCGGCTTTCATCAGAAATTTATTGTCCTGCACAAACGACGGTATAAAGAGTCTTGTTCCAAATTCTACCTTTTTTGCAACATTGGGCTCAGCGCCTTCTATAAAGCGGCGCTTGACCCAGTTGTGACCGACTCCGCCGGGATTGGTGCTTGACTTGATTTGCTTCGGATAATTATTTGTGCCGCGCACGCGCGAGAGAAGATATGTATATTGGTTTTCGGTAAAGTGTGTAAGCTCATCGAACCTGACAACGTCGTATTCTGCACCCTGATATCTCAGGACATCGCTTTCCGCAGCGCAGTAACCGAATTCTATAACCGAGCCGTTTTTAAACAGCCACTTTCTGGACGATACCTGATATTTTGCAATTTTGGTAGGATAAATCAGCAGCGAATTCATAATAAGAGAGTGCTCAAGCTCCGGAAATGTGCGGCGCAGTATTAGCTGGTGACTGAGCGGATATTTGAGTGCGAACAAAAGAGCGTCTACAAGCTGACCGTATGATTTGCCGCCGCCCGCCGCGCCGCCGAACAGTACTTCATCAGCATCGGCTTTTATAAATTCGTACTGTGTTTTTGTTATTTCAAGATTGAGTTTTTCTGTCAAACTTCATTACCTCCGATTGTGTATGCGCTATATTATCTTAATTTCCACTTCAAGTTTGTCTATGCGGTCGTTTTGCGTCGCATCGTCGGGAATACCGAGCAGACTGAGAATTTCTTTAGCTGACGACAGCTCTACACGCTTATCGCCACACCGCAGAAGTTCGTAGAGCTTGTCAAGAGCCGCGTATGCACGGCTTATTTCATCTGCCATAATTATTGTGCCTCGACCTTCTGCCCGATAAGCTTTTGGATTGCGCTGTCCAAAATTCTGAAGCACTGGCGGCGGCTGAAGAATAGAGTAAACTGCATTGCGTCCCACGTAACGCCCTTTAGGTATTTGGCGGTTATAACAGAGATTTCATCACTTGAGAGCAGCTTTGACAGGCAATTCCAGTCGTTTATAATAGCATCGTACTTTTTTCGGCATTCTTCTATTTGATTACGGTAGAATTCTATGTTAGATATATCAGTAAGATATGTATCCGCTTCGGGCTTTAACTTAGTCAGCCTTTTATCGGCAATGCCTATCCTTGACAAATCATTTATAAGTGTGTTGTAAAAATCAATTTTTAAATTCATTTCTTTCCTTGCAAGAGGAAGGTTTCTGAGCCACTTTTTAACAGTATCCTTATCTTTGAGTATCATATAATTCGCATCTCCTTTTCTGAATTAAGTTTTTCATTAAACCGTTTCAATTTCATAGTAGCTTCTGCAGCAGTCTCTGCTGCAGAAAATGCCGTCAAAGCTTTTTATATGTTCATCTCCGTCACGAAAGACGTCGCTGCCGCAGAACAAGCACACACCGATGGGTTTATTTTCGGTGCAGCCGCTTCGTACATATCCGTAACGCTGAACTTCAAGTATGTCGGGATGAGTCAAAATATTCAGTCCTTTCTGTTTTTAATTTCGGCCGCTCGGGTACGGGTTAAATCCCTCGGGCGTACCGGTGGCGATTTTTATCAAAAACTTACTGACTTCCTCAAAACCCAACAAATTTCTTGATTGCACTTCCATTATATAACAATATTCTCGTTTGTCAAGACGTAAAATAACATTTTTTTCGATATTTTTCTTGCAATTTAGTGTTTTTTATGTTATATTATATATGGAGGTGTATACGTATGGCGAATGAGGAAGTAAGCCGCAGGCTTAAACAAGCGCGTTTGGCTGCAGAAATGTCGCAGAGACAAATGTGCGGAAAGCTCGGTGTCAAACAGTCTACCTTGAGTTCGTGGGAGAACGGCAAGGCTGAACCCGACATCAGAACATTTCTTGAAATGTGCCGCATATACGGCGTTGACGATATACAGGCGTATTTTAATCAGGCAATTGCACGTACATCAGAGGCAAGAGATACAACGGTTCTTGATAAGGCGGTAATAAAACTTCGCCGTATCTTTGCAAACTCCGATGCCTTTGAGGCGGTTTACAACTGTCTTGAATTTGAATATAACCGCGACATTGAAAGACGGGTGGTTAAGCTTAGAATGAGCAGACGCCCGATAAAGGTGTTTTTGCAGCCTGCAGCCGCCGGTCTCGGTAACTATATAAATGATAGTGAGTATGACATTATGGAGCTTGACGCGCCCGAGGAAGCGGATATCGGAATTCGTATATCGGGTGACAGTATGGAGCCGCTTATCTGCGACGGAGAAATAGTATTTTTAAAGTACCGTCCCTCCGTTGAAGTCGGTAAGATTGGGATTTTCAATCTGCACGGAGACGCGTATTGTAAACGTCTCGGTAAAATTCACGGCCGTTACTGTCTGATAAGCGAAAATCCGAAGTACCCGCCGATTTTTTTAAGTGACGGTGATAAGCTTGTTACCTACGGTGAGGTTTTGATTTAAGCTGCACACGGTCTATACTATTTCTGTTGCTTTGCGAATTTCTTTTTGTTTTTTGGTGATTATCGGCGCAGCAGCGGTTTGTTTTTGCTGCTCAAGAGCGTTTGTTTGCTGCTGCGTCTTGTAATCCAGTCCTGCGGACTTTATATTTTCGATTAGTTTTTCCTTTCCGTCTATGTGCATAGCTTCAAGCAGTATTGCGGAGGAGTCTGCTCTTGCGGGGTCAAATACTCCCATTTGCCACAGCTCGGTAAGAGTTTGATTTTGGGCTATGCGGCTGTAGGGATTGTTTTTCTCGGCGCTTACCGAAATGTCGAATTCTGCTCTGTGATAGCCGTCTGTGAGCTCAGAGCTTTCAAAAGTTACGTACTCGCACTTTCCGTCGTCACTGCTTATTCTGTATGACCGCGGATTGCTGTAGAACTGCCGCATAAGCTCAATACACAGATACACGACATCCTTGTACGCGTCGTAGCCTGTAACCAGCATATCGCGCGCTAACTTTTCGCCTGCCTGCTGAAGGGCGATGATTGCAGAGTATGCGGTTACGCCGCCATTTGTGTCGCCCTGCTGAAAGTCGCGGTTCCCAGCTATTTCTTTAAGCTCGTCGATTTTGTTCTGTCGGTGCTGGATTATAAAGGCGTGCATAGGCTTTGCCTGAAGCTCTCTTATGTTTTCATCGCTTACCGAACCTGCAACGTGGATTATATCCTTGCTGAGGTCGGTCAGCTCGTATTCATTAAGTCCGCCGTTGTCCTTTACCATAAATCTTGTCTTGCCTGAAATCAAGGCGTTGCGGCTTATAAGACTGTCGAGCTTGTCTATATAAAGCTGCGGGTTTTTGACGATGTCAACAAAACCAAATCCAACGGGGCTGTCTTCATCGGGATATAGCACGTCGAAAACAAACGGGTACATTCCGTGGTCGTAAATGCCGTTATTTCCCATATCTTCGGACGCTTCAAGTATTGCACCGTCATAGAACTTTATGAGCTCAACGCTCTGTCGTCCGTCCTCGTGCAGTTTTTTGTAGTAGCAGTCAACTACAAGGCTTTTATCACGCATAATATCCTGCTTTGTCGTATTCTGCATATCGTCATAGCTTAGGATTTCCATTGAGTTTCCGCCCGTAAATCTGTCCGCCATATGCGGATAAGTCTGCTTTAGCTCATCGTTATCAATAAGCGCGGTTAAGAATATAAACCTGCTGTCCTGAATATCTATAATTCCCGGTTCCCAGAACAGGTTTAAAAGGTCAATGCGTTTTATGTCTATGTTGTTTATTTTCGGGTTATAGAACACGCCGTAGCAGGACGCGCCGTTTTTGAGCTTGTACCACCACGCTCTGCTGTAGGTTCGCTTAAAGTCGCATAAATCAAGCTGGAGCGGTACGATTTTGCTCAGCTTCTGAGCGGCGCCGCTGTCGCGTTCGGCACGTTCCAATATATTCGGCTCGGGATAGTTGTCCATCGCGTCGGCGTGCTTGTTTGCGATTACGTTAAAAAGATACGGCGTTGTCGGCTCCGGTATAACGTTATCCGGATTTGACATATATCTGCTTTTGTACCAGCGGTTGTTTTCGATAATTCTGCGGTCGTATACCTGCTTGTGCTCTCTGTATATTTTAAAGCATTCCTGTATTCTGCCGAAGAATTCGGCTTTTATTTTTCCGTTATATCTGTCGTTTTTCATAACTGAATTCCTCCTGAGTTATTTACATTATTTGAAATACTTGATTTTAGTGCATCTATTTCTGCGAGTACGTCGCGTCCGTTTATCAGCACATTTTTCCCGCGCAGCCACAAATCGCCGTTATCCATAAGAGATACAACCGCCTGCCCTCCTGCGATTGAAAGCGAGGTAAAGGCGGAGTTTTTTTGTATCAAAAAGCTGCCGTTTGAATATACGACTCCGTTTATAATTTCCTGTCCCGTTCCGTCGCCGCTGCCGAGAACCAAATAAGCTGTACCGTCGTCGCCGACGGACATTCCGACTTTTTGAAGCCGCGCTTTATTTTTGTCCTGCATAACCTTTATGCCGGTTGTGTCAATCTCGGCGAATACGCCGCCGGTTTTGTTTTCATACGATACGCTGTCTGTGCCGATTATAGTACTTGAGTATATCTCGGACGAGTCTATTCTGCCGCTTAATACCGCGTTACCGAGGCTGTTTATGTATACAGTCGGCTGTCCCTGACTGTTGTAGATTGTAAAGCTGAATATGTCGGTATCGGGATTGTACTCGGCTATAAATCTGTCGGTTTTGCTGTCGCTCATTATTATTTTGTTTCCGCTGACGTTTAAGTTGCCGCTTTCGCTTCTTACGGTTACGAGGTCGGTATCTACTTTTCCCGCGCGGAGTTTGTCTGCGGTCAGCACGTCAATCTGAGCATTCTTGATTTTGGCGGTGTTTGTATCAATGTTTTCAGCCTTGACACTTGCCGCCTCGCTGACGTTGCCTGCATCTAAGTTGTTTAGGATATAGGTTAGCTCGTCTATAAGGGCGGTGCCCCATTTCCTCAGCGCGTCTATATCCGCTTGTGCATTGCCCGTACTCTTTTTTGGTATGGGCGTTGTTAGGTTTGGCATTTATATGTACTCCTTTCGCTTTGATAAGAATTTGCAAATTAAAAGTGTATTTTTGTGACCACGGTTATATTATAAAGTTAATTTTGTGCTAAGGAGTGCCAAGCAATTGTAATAAAGCTATTGCTAAATATTTTACTTTGTGGTAAAATTAAATAATTAAAAACGATTGGTTTGAAGCGGTCTGCCGATTGTGGAGGGATGGTTATGTTTTACGAAAGAACTCAAAAGAATTTCGATAGTTTTTTTGGGCGTTTATGGTGTTGTTTTCGGCAGCGCCGCCCGCAGCCGGGCAAGCAGCGGAAGCGGGTGCGGAAACTGTAATTACAGTCTCAAATGACAGCTATGTTTTATTTGAGGAAGACGAAAACGGCGTGATAAATTCAACAGGCTGTGCATTTTACGTGCCGGTTGATACGACCCTGACGGTCGGCGGCAGCGGTATTATGACGTTCAGGGAATATACGGCGCTTGGAAACGGCGGAAGAAGCGGCGGAAAGCTTGTCTTAAACAGCGGCACGCTGTATTGTCTTGAGTTTTTGGGAAATGTGCCCGGCAATGTGAATACCGAGGTCGGATATTACGCTCGGCAGTGTTACGGCGGCAGAATTGCCGACGCTTTCAGCAAGGTTACACTTACCGCAAACCCTGCTGAAGGATGTGTTTTCACATGAAGCAAAGACTCCGCTGTGCGAGACAAAGTAAAGCAGGGATAAAATGAGTGAAAATTCGGGATTTGTTCATCTTCATACACATACATCATACAGCCTTCTGGACGGCCAGGGAACCGTCCGGAAGGTTTTGGACCGTGCAAAGGAACTCGGTATGGAGTCTATGGCGATTACCGACCACGGCAATATGTACGGTGTGATTGAGTTCTATGAGTATGCAAAAGAAATAGGCATAAAACCGATAATCGGCTGTGAGGTTTACGTTGCGGCGCGAACGAGATTTGACAAGGTGCACGAGCTGGACAGCGAGAGGTATCACCTGATTTTGCTCGCTATGAATGATACGGGCTATAAAAATCTAATGAAGATAGTGTCGTTCGGCTTTATCGATGGATTTTATTATAAGCCGAGAATTGATATGGAGCTGCTCCAAAAGTATAACGAGGGCATAATTGCGCTCAGCGGCTGTATGTTCGGTGTGCTGTCGAGGAAAATTCTTGCAGGGAATTACGAGGGTGCGGTCAAGTCGGCGCAGGAGTTTATTGAAATTTTCGGGCGCGACAGGTATTTTGTGGAAGTACAGGACCACGGACTTTATGACCAAAAGCGGCTTAACGCGGGGCTTATCAAGCTTGCACGCGAGCTGAGCCTTGATTTGGTATGCACAAACGACATTCACTATGTAAGGCGTGAGGACGCTCAGTATCAGGACGTGCTTATGTGCGTTCAGACGGGTAAGTCGGTGAATGACGAGAGCCGGATGAAGATGGACTCAGAGGAGCTTTACGTCAAGTCGCCCGAGGAGATGCGGACGCTGTTTTCGTATCTTCCCGAGGCGGCGGACAATACTTTGAAAATTGCAGAGCGTTGTAATGTGGAGATTGAGTTCGGTAAGCTGCACTTGCCTGAGTTTGACGTGCCGGGCGGAGCGGACGCCTTTGAGTACCTTAAGGATTTGTGCATAAAGGGGTTTAGGGAGCGTTATCCCGATGAACCGGTCGATGAAGAGAAAAGCAAGGTGTTTGTCCGCCTTTCATACGAGCTTGGAACAATACGCACAATGGGCTATGTCGACTATTTCTTAATCGTGTGGGATTTTATAAAATACGCAAAAGATAACGAAATTCCGGTCGGTCCCGGGCGCGGAAGCGCGGCGGGCAGTGTTGCCGCGTATTGCCTTTATATAACAAATGTTGACCCGATAAAGTATGATTTGATTTTTGAGCGGTTTTTAAACCCCGAGCGCATCAGTATGCCGGATATTGACGTTGATTTGTGCTACGAACGCCGCCACGAGGTTATAGAGTACGTCAACCGTAAGTACGGCATCGACAGAGTGTGTCAGATTATCACGTTCGGTACTATGGCGGCGCGGCAGGCGGTGCGGGATGTCGGACGCGCACTTGATATTTCATATGCGGCGGTTGACAATGTTGCGAAGCAAATACCGTTTTCGCTGCATATGACGCTTGACAAGGCGCTTGTGCTCAGTACGAACTTAAAGCAGATGTATGACAATAATCCCGAGGTAAAACGCCTGATAGACATATCGCGGGAGATAGAAGGACTGCCGAGGCACGCGTCAACCCATGCGGCGGGCGTTGTTATAACAAAGGAGCCCGTATGGAACTATGTTCCGCTTCAAAAAAACGACGATGTAATAACAACCCAGTTCCCGATGACGACGATAGAGCGGCTTGGGCTTTTAAAGATGGACTTTCTGGGTCTGCGCACGCTGACCGTAATACGTGATGCGGTGGATATGGCAGAAAAGTCGAATAATATTAAAATAGATATAAACTCAGTACCTATGGACGACAAAGCGGTCTATGATATGATATCCAAGGGCGACAGCGACGGCGTGTTTCAGCTTGAAAGCGCGGGAATGAAGCGGTTTATGACCGAACTTAAGCCGTCGGGGCTGGAGGATATAATCGCAGGAATTTCGCTCTACCGCCCGGGGCCTATGGACTCGATACCGAGGTATATAGCAAATAAGAATAACCCGAAGCTTGTCACCTACAAGCACCCGTCTCTTGAGCCGATACTCAAGGTCACATACGGCTGCATCGTGTATCAGGAGCAGGTTATGCAGATTGTACGCGAGCTTGGCGGGTATTCGCTCGGCAGAGCGGATTTGGTTCGCCGCGCTATGTCAAAGAAAAAAGCCGACGTAATGGCGGAGGAAAAGCACAACTTTGTCTACGGCATTGACGACGGTAAGACGCACGTTGACGGAGCGATACGCCGCGGCATAGACGAGGCGACCGCGAACTCTATATTCGATGAAATGATGGATTTTGCGTCGTACGCGTTTAATAAGTCGCACGCGGCGGCATATGCCGTTGTGGCGTATCAGACCGCGTGGCTCAAATGTCACTATCCGTCGGAGTTCTTTGCTGCGCTTTTAAATTCTTTTATCGACAGTGCGGACAGGCTTGCTAAGTATATAGCGATTATTGAAAAGTCGGGGCTTAAAATTGCCGCGCCAGATATAAACAGGAGCGGCGCAAAGTTCACGGCAAAGGACGGGCATATCG
>UQOT01000066.1 GCA_900542675.1 uncultured Eubacteriales bacterium
AAATGTTCAGTGGAACAACGACCTGCAGCAACTGAACATTTGGACAGAGTAAAATGGGATAACGAGGCGTATCAAATAGATGTTTTGATAGATTAAAAATAGATGTGGGGTATAACAATGAATAAAAAAAGAATAATATCAGTGCTTTTAATATTTGCATTTGTGTTTGCTCAGTTAGTTATTACTGTGCAGGCGGATGAAAGAGTAGATGTTACTCGTGAAGAAGTAATAGAGAATCCACCGATAAATGAAAATGTCATTGCACAAACTGATGATTCAAACACTGCTGAAACTATTCAGGAAGAAAAAACAGCTGAAATCTTGCAGATAGGCGACTATTTTACTTTAGGCAAATATAACGATGAACCAATAGTGTGGAGCTATATGGCGGATGATGAACATGGAAAGTTGATAGTTAGCGACAAGATAATTTGTGTTAAGCCGTTTGGCGACAATAAAGATAACAATAATTTTTGGGAAGAGTCTTTTATTCGAAAATGGTTAAACTCATCTGTATGTGATGGAGAAATTGATTGGAGTCAATATGTTCCGGACTGGGCAGATTATTATATGGATTATAGCGAGGGTGGATTTTTAAATAAAAAGAATTTTACTATAAATGAAAAAGGTATTATTAAACCCGTATCGCAATGGTGCATGCTTCCTGAAAGTCATTTAGAATTATCAGAAAACGGAGTGTATACGGCATATTCGGCAATAAAAGAACGTATTCCAGGAAGACCACAAGATGGTGGAAAGGATATAATGTATACTTTTAGTGAACTTCCATCCGCATACTATGGAGCTGCACATTGTGTGACGGATTCTATGTTTTTGCTGGATGAAATGCAAATATGTAATGTATTGAAAAATTTCACTGATTTAAGAGCTAAATGCGGACATGGAGCATATATGGTTGGTATTGAATTTGATGACGGATATTTGGGCTACTCTTTAAGAACGCCGACAGGCGAAGTTAATACTTGTATAGATGAATATAATATTTATTATACTAATGTTTATATAGACGGCATCCGCCCTGCATTTTACCTAGATGAAGAAAATGCATATATTAAATCCGGAAGCGGAACGGTTGATGATCCATATATAATGGATGGCAAAGAGAAAACAGTGTACATCAATAATGTAAAAGCTGAAATAGAAGAGCCACCTGTCACTGTTGAAGGAATTGTTATGGTTCCGATGCAGGAAACCTTTGAAAAACTGGGCGCAAACGTTATATATGACGAAGAAACACAGGCGGTCACCGCAGAACTCGACGGCAAGTATATCTATACTTTAACTGATAACAAAGGAATTCTTATAAACGGCGAATGTGACGATATGGGCTATCCGATGACAATGATACTGGGTAAGCCTTACGTACCGCTGAGCGCAACAGAAAAATCCGTCACCCCAAATGTTCAGTGGAACAACGACCTGCAGCAACTGAACATTTGGACAGAGTAAAATAACCGTAAAAGGATTAAAATATGAGGTGAAAGTTATATGCCATTTAGTATCATAAGAGCCGACATAACAAAAATGGAAACGGATGCTATAGTAAATGCCGCCAACGGTAAATTGCTTGCGGGCGGAGGCGTTTGCGGTGCGATCTTTTCTTCAGCCGGCACTGATGAACTGCAAAAGGCTTGCAGCAAGATTGGTTATTGCAAAACAGGAGAAGCGGTTATAACCAAAGGCTTTAAATTAAAGGCTAAATATATAATACATACCGTTGGACCGATTTACGGTAAGGATCCGGCAAACGAAGAAAATCAATTATATTCTTGCTATAAGAACTCATTGGAACTTGCTAAAAGCAATAGGCTTAAATCAATTGCATTTCCTGTGATTTCGTCAGGAATATACGGTTATCCCAAAGCAGAGGCAATTAAAATTGCGACAAGAGCAATCAAGGACTTTCTCAATGATAGCGATATGCAAGTATTCCTTGTTGTGTATGATAAGAATGCATTTCAAATTAGCGAGAAGCTCTTTCACGATGTAAAATCGTATATAGATGAAAAGATGGTCAAACCTGATTACAGAAGAAGGTCTGACATATCAAAGGGTGTATTTAAAGACTCTGTTCCTATGGAACAATCAATCGAATTATTTGAAAGAACGAATATGCCTGATGAATGTATTCAAAATGATTTTAAAGAAGCTATGCCGCGGATATCCGCAATAAAGTCTAAAAAATCGCTTGAAGATTTACTTGATATTAAATCGGAAACATTCTCGGAAATGCTCCTTAGGCTTATAGATGAAAAGGGAATGACCGATGTGGAGGTGTATAAGAGAGCAAATATTGACAGAAAACTGTTTTCCAAAATCAGAAAAAAAGATTACATACCAAAGAAAACAACGGTAATCGCACTTGTTATTGCCTTAAAGCTCAATATGACAGAAACAAGGCAGTTGCTTGGACGAGCCGGATTTGCATTTAATCATTGGAGCAAGTTTGACATAATAATCGAATACTTTATCGAAAACCGGAATTATGATATATTTGAAATAAATGAAACCCTGTTCGCGTTTGAGCAGCAGCTGCTGAGTGCTTAACAGCAATTATACAAAAATCAATATTTGTGATTTGTCGCAAAGAAAGCGACCCTACCTCCGTTTTAAGATGTTAAAATCAAGACATCAAAATAAACGGAGGTAATTTATTATGGCAAACAAAAATTTGACGGAAATGGTATTTATTTTAGACAGAAGCGGTTCAATGAGTGGACTTGAGGAAGACACAATCGGCGGCTACAACAGTCTCATCAAAAAACAGAAGGAAGAAGACGGCGATGCGGTTGTGACTTTGGTTCTGTTTGATGACCAATACGACATAATACACGACCGTATTGATATCAAAAAAGTAAAACCAATCACGAACAAACAATATTTTGCAAGAGGTACGACAGGGCTTTTGGATGCAGTGGGCAAAACAATCAATTATGTTGGCAACAGGCATAAAAATGCACTTGACAGCGAAGTGCCGAGCAAGACAATGATAACAATCATCACAGACGGAATGGAGAATGCAAGCCGTAAATTCAATTTTCGGCAAATAAAGCATATGATCGAAAGGCAAAAGGAAAAGTATGGATGGGAGTTTATTTTCCTCGGCGCAAACATTGATGCTGTAAGTGCTGCTGCCGACATCGGAATAACGTCTGACAGAGCAGCCACATATCGTGCGGACACAAAAGGAACAAGAACAAACTTTGATGCGGTAAATAATGTTGCTTGTTGTATGAGACAGCGTGCTCCTATTTCTAAAAAATGGAAGGATAGCATAGAAAAATACGCAAAAAGACACAGAAAATAACTCCAATACAATCAAAAACAAACCAAATGGGCGGCAATTTGCCGCCCATTCCATTTATTCGCACTATATAATATTAATCCACTTTTTTAAGATTAATCTTGCCGTTTGGCATTATTTCGATTATTTCAACCTTGATTGTGTCGCCTTCTTTTACGATGTCGGTAACCTTTTCAACTCTGTGATTTGCGAGCTTTGAAATGTGAACCAGTCCGTCTGTGCCGGGCAGGATTTCAACAAACGCGCCAAAGTCCATAATCTTTACTACCTTACCTTCGTAAATCTCGCCGACTTCGGGATCCTTAATGATATCCTCAATCATCTTCTTAGCGAGATTACCGCCCTCGGGGTCAACAGCTGCGATGAATACTCTGCCGTCCTCCTCTATGTCTATCTTCGAGTTGGTAACCGCAACTATATTCTGAATAGTCTTACCGCCGCTGCCGATTACGTCACGGATTTTATCAACCGGGATTGTAAGGTTGATTATCTTCGGAGCGTACTTAGAGATTTCCTCTCTCGGCTCGTCAATCGCTTTGAGCATAACCTCATCCAAGATATAAAATCTTGCATTTCTTGTCTGCTCAAGCGCCTGCTTGATGATTGCGGGCGTAAGTCCGTCAACCTTTAAATCCATCTGAATTGCGGTAATACCCTTCTTTGTACCGGCAACCTTAAAGTCCATATCGCCAAAGAAGTCCTCAAGACCCTGGATATCAACCATTGTCATAAAGTTATCGTCGTCCTCGGGATCTGTGATAAGACCTACCGAAATGCCGGCAACAGGTGCCTTTATCGGAACACCCGCATCCATAAGAGCAAGCGTAGAACCGCAGATACTTCCCTGAGAAGTCGAACCGTTTGAGCTTAACACCTCAGATACAACGCGTATTGCGTACGGGAACTCGTCAACCGACGGAATAACCGGCAAAAGCGCACGCTCAGCAAGAGCGCCGTGACCTATCTCACGTCTGCCCGGTCCGCGCGACGGTCTGGTCTCGCCCACGCTGTATGACGGGAAATTGTACTGATGCATATATCTCTTTGACGTCTCTGTTCCTATGCCGTCTATCGTCTGCGCTTCGCTTATAGGAGCGAGAGTCGCGACAGACATACATTGTGTCTGTCCGCGGCTGAAGAGACCGCTTCCGTGAGCTCTCGGAAGCAAACCAACCTCAGCGCTGAGAGGTCTGAGTTCTAAGATACCGCGGCCGTCAACACGCTTCTTTTCATACATAAGCCAGTTTCTTACGACTGTCTTTTGAAGCTTATACATAGCCTCGTTAATCTGTTCACTGTATTCCTCGGCAGGATACTTGTCTTCAAAATGAATATAAACATCCTCATATACCACCGAAAGTCTCGCATCTCTGACTATTTTATCATCCGTATCAAGTGCATACTTAACCTTATCCTCGGCATATTCTCTGATATCGCTGAAAATCTGCTCATCAACAACCATATGCTGATAATCAAACTTAGGCTTGCCGATGTCATAAATTATCTTGTCCAGAAATGCGCAAATCTTCTTAATCTCTTCATGAGCAAACATAATCGCATCGAACATATCAGCCTCAGAAACTTCGTTCGCACCCGCCTCAATCATAACTACCTTCTTGGCGCTGCCCGAAACAATAAGGCTTAAGTCACTCTTTTCCCTCTGTTCCTCAGTCGGATTTATCACAAATTCACCGTCAACCATACCGACATATACTGCCGCAACAGGACCGTTAAACGGAATGTCCGAAACACATACGGCGATTGACGAACCTATCATAGCGCAAAACTCCGGCGAGTTATCCTGCTCAACCGACACAACCGTCGAAACGATAGAAACATCGTTTCTGAGATCCTTTGGGAACAGCGGACGCATAGGTCTGTCGATAACACGCGATGTCAATATAGCGTGCTCTGACGGCTTGCCCTCACGTCTTGTAAAGCCACCCGGAATTTTACCTACCGAATACATCTTTTCTTCATAATCGATACTGAGCGGGAAAAAATCAATGCCGTCACGCGGCTTTTCCGAAGCCGTGGCGCACGAAATTACTGTCGTATCTCCGTATCTTACTATAACGGAACCGTTAGCGAGTCCCGCAACCTTGCCGAACTCAAGCGAAAGCTTTCTGCCGGCAACTTCTGTCTCATAAATCTTTGACATAAGTTATCCTCCTATCCTTTACATACTTTTTCAGGGATAAGGGATTAGGAACTAAAGACTTTTGAAAAAAGTAAATCTTTAAGTCCTAATTCCTCTTCCCTGCACTTCCTAACATTTAAATAATTTTTACAGATTGAAAGTCAAAAGGCAGCCCATGCGGGAAAAATATAGCCGCACAGGCTGCCTTGTCTTTATTAATGTCTGAGACCTAACTTCTCAACGATAGCACGATATCTTGTGATATCCTTCTTCTCAAGGTACTTGAGGAAGCTACGTCTTACACCGACCATCTTAAGCAGACCGCGTCTTGAGTGATGATCCTTCTTATGTGTCTTAAGATGCTCATTAAGGTGATTGATTCTGTATGTGAGCAGAGCAATCTGAACCTCCGGAGAACCCGTATCGCCTTCGTGAGTGGCGTACTTTTCTATAATCTCCTGCTTTACGTCCTTATCCATTGATGTGTCACCTCCATAAATTATTAGCCCCTTAAAGCTTAGTAGTGGGCGGTGAATCTATCCCCCAAAACTTAAGCAATAGGTTTTTGCCAAAAGCTATATTAACATATTCACAGAATATTGTCAAGCACAATTTTTAACAAATTATTTAAAAAACGCCGCAATATTATCACGGCGTCTTTATACATCAATAATTATAATTTATATTATACAATCTCATCTACATAGAGAAACGTTTCGCAGTAATCACATTTTTAATCGGGAATTCAATATACGACTTGTTATAATACCTGATTAAAATATTAAGGTCGTGAACCGTTACTTTTCCGTCACCGTTCAAGTCACAGCGAACACCGAAATCATCTGTAGGAACAATCTGCTTATTTAAATAACGCAACAGCTTATCTCTATCAATGAGCTTTATCCTTTCATCGCCCTTCGGTTTTCCTTCACTGTCCAAAGAACCGAAAATATCTCCGCAGTATAACTCAAAAGACTCAACTACGCCATTATCGTCCGTAATTTCGATTTCCTTACTGTACGTCAGATGCACATCCTTTTTGGCCTCAAAAATATACTTTCCTGCCTCAACCGTAGTATCAAGCGTAATCTTATAACTTCCATATATGCTGTCGCCCGGAATGCCGCTTGAATTAGCGGTATAATCCGCAGTTTCTATTGTGCAGCTGCCGACAGACGTCTTTGTGGTATCGCCCTTCTTATACAAAATTACATCAATATTATTGTTCTTGTTATAACTCGTTATGCGACCTTCAACAATTCTCTCGGTTCTCTCGGGCAGTGAATAATTACTGCTGAACTTAAAACCAATATCATCCCACGTAAAGTTATCCGGGTTCATAAGCGCCTGTTCCGGTGTTAAGTCATTAAAATTCATACCCTGATACCAACGAGTTTCATCATTATAAATCTCTCGGTTCAGGCACACACCGTCAGCCGTGTTGGTATACATAGGGTCGCTGTATTCAGCGCTCTTTGTCCAGTCATACTGACGCAGAGTCCTTGTATGCCAACCCTCCGGAATAACATTTGCGGGATCAGTTTTATCAAGCTTAACATTACTTATAGTAATCGTACCAAGCTTAACTTTTCCTCTTATAACGCTTGAGCTCTTCTCCCAATACCACTGTACCACATAGTAGTCCGCACCTGTCTGGCTAAGCGTCTGAAATTCCGAAAATAAATCCGTATTAATAGTAAACACCGGCTGCAGCGACGGGTCAAATGTAAAGCCAAACGTACCTGTCGCGAGATAATTACCGTTTGTATCAATCATAACATCAGCAGTATAGATGTGCGTTGTCTCGTCCACACTGTCATTTGTTATCTCATAATACATATCCGGAAACGGAGCTTCCGATGCCTGAGGTTCAACAGAACTTGACGGTTCTGCAGACTCCGACGGTTCTGCAGACTCCGACGGTTCTGCAGACGTTAAAGGCTCCGCCGACGCTGAAGCATCCGGCAAGGCAGATGGCTCTTCAGCAATAGGCATAGGGTCTGTCTCGGACAGCCCACTGTTATCCTCGGTAATCTCCGCAGAATTAGACCCCGAATTTCCGACAGTATCCGCCGATACTGAATATACAACCGTAAAAAGCAGTGTCAGCACTAAAATAATCGCCGAGTATTGCTTAATTCTTGACTTCATGGTAATTCCATCCCTTCAAATTGAATGTGAACAAAGCCTTCCAACATATAAACATATTATCACATATACTCAAAACTGTCAAGCATACAACTTTTCACTTACTGAACGCTTAATCTATACAGGAATACAGCTGTTTCAGCTCTGGTCGTATTGGCAAGCGGCGCAATATTACCGTTCTCGTCACCAGCAATCAAACCTCCGCCTACAACGTACTGAACACTCTCAAGCGCATAATCCGAAACCATATTTGCATCACCGAACTCAGAAAGGTCTGACGGCTGCCAATCAGCGGTCATTCCGAGACGGCTGAGCGCACGATAGGTCATTGTCATCATATCCTGACGCGAAATACTGCTTTCAGGCTCAAACATATTGTTTCCTACACCGTCTATAATTCCAAGTGTCTTAGCAGTTGTTATCGTTTGATAGTAATACGACTCAACCGGCACATCACTGAAACCTTCTCCCAAATCAGCATTTAATCCGAGTAAACGAACAAGAAGTGTAACATAATCACCTCTTGAAATCGGATCATTCGGAGAGAACGTTGTATCACTCGTTCCCTTTATAACTCCGATCTGCGCAAGTGCAAGTATGGCTTCTTTTGCCCACGGAACCGTTTCAATGTCATTGAAACGCGAATTTGATGTCGGATCTCCGGGCTGTACCGTAGGCGTCGGAGATGCACTCGGCAAAATAACACCTTCATCACCGACCGTACTGCTGCCCGACGGCTTCTGAGCCGCTATAACAGTAACATCAAACGACTTCTGCGCTTTCGCTGTGCCGCGCGTAACTGTCGCGGTAAGAGTAACATTCATATTGGAATTCTTTCTTGTAACATTTCCATTTGTACTGATAACATCTGTATTACTGCTCTGCCATGATATTCTTGTATCCTCCGCGCCCTTAGTCGGCAATCCGACCGATAAAGTAACACGTCCCGCATTATCACCGCCTCTGTACACTATGTCAAGCGCTTCCGCAACTCTGTTAACTATATCCGTATCACTTTCAGAACTTGACGCGTTCTGCGCCTTAACCTTCACTCCGAACGTCGCAGTAGCCGTTGAATTGCCTTTAGACAAAATAGCCGTAAGCGTAACATCGGCATCGGTTGACTGACGCGTAACAGTTCCATTTGAACTTATCACATTAGCATCGCTGCTCTGCCAGAAAATCGAACTTCCCCTATCACCGAGCGATGGCAGGGTCAAATTTGACGTGACACTGCTCGCACTGTCGCCGGGTGCATATATAATTTTAAGATTGTTCTTATCCGCAGCAACAATTTCCGCATCATTTGCGTCTTTGTCCGGACCAACTATCGGATTATCAGGGGTGGTGTCCGCCGCCTTGACAGTAATTGTAAACTGTTTCTGCTGTGAAGCCGAGCCCTTAACAACATTAGCTGTAAGTGTTACCGAAGTATCTGTATGCTGACGGTTTACTCCACCGTATGATGTAACAACCGCGGGTAGGCTGCTGCTCCAATATATCTCGGTACCGTAAGCACCTGATACGGGCAGCGTAAGCGATTTTGTAACACTCGCAGCACTGTCGCCCTCCGCATATCCGATTTGCAGCAGCGAAGAAACATCAGCAACAAGCTCAGCATCGGGCTTACCCGTCGCCTGAGCAGCCTTTACAACAACCGTAAAGCTCTTCTCAGTCGAAGCATCGCCGCGCATAATCGTTGCGGTCAAACGCACATTTGTATCAACAGACGGACGAGTAACCGCACCGTAAACATCAATTATTTCGGGATGACTTACCTGCCAAACTATACCGCTGCCGTAAGAACCAACCTCAGGAAGCAATATATCGGACGTCACAGAATTCATACTGTCGCCGGGTGCAAATGTAATATCAAGTGACTCCGCATCCATACTTACAATTGTATCATTTGTCAAATCGGCTGTATTCTTACTGCGCACAGTAAGATAGAATGTCTTTTGAGCCGAAGATGTACCCATTGTTACAGTCGCAGTCATTACAACATTTACATCGCTGCTCTGACGCAGAACTATACCCTGATTTGTTACAACGGACGAATTGCTGCTCTCCCATGTAATGGTTTCGCCATTCGGACCGACATCTAAAAGACCGATGCCGCTCGTAACATTTCCCGCATCATCGCCCGTATTGAATTCAATCTCAAGTTCAGCTGCTGTAGACTGTACCATCTGAGCGTAATTTTTAAGCATCACCGTTTTTGCAACATCTGCGCCGTTTACGGTAATATAACCGCTCTGTGTCTGATAACCGAATACCTGCACACGATATCCGTAAATTCCGTCGGCAAGCTGATAAACCGCACTGCCTCCCAAATCGGTTGTCGTACGCATATCATCAATTCTGACATCGGCTCCGCTCAAAGGATTACCGTTTAAATCCGTAACATTTAAAACCGCATTGTAATATACGATAGGTATAACATCGCAATTCGGATAATCAAATCTAACATTACATACATAATCTTCATTAATTGAATTAATTGCATACTTATTAAGAGTACTTGACACTATTTCAGCACCGCTCGACCAATTTTCAAGCATATAATCATTGATATATCTGATACCCAATGTATTGCGTGAAAAATCGTCCGTGCTGTATCCCGGCTTAATCTTAAACGGTATTGTTGCAATGGTCAAAGGCGAACCCAGTGCATTAACAGCTGTGTTTGCCGAAACATACCACGCAAACATCACGTAGCCCTCGGGATTTGACACGAGAACCGAATTATCATGACCTTCTGAAGAAAGAACTATACTGTTGTCACGCTTAATCGCTGCACCAAGTGAACTGTCATCGGCAAGCTCAAGCATTTCCGTGTCAAAAGCAAGCGCAATTCTGCCTGCATACGCCCTAACATTCTCAATTGCTACAGTAACTGTAAAATCACTGCCCGAAGCTGAACCGCTGATAGAATATCCGACTGTAGATTCAGCTGAAGCCGGAACAACACAAATTAAACTGAATAAAACCGTAACCGCAACAAAAAAACTTATTAACCTTATGTAACGACTTGATTTAATGTTCATTTTAAAACTATCTCCTTATTTACATTTCCCAAAAGTGGGCAAAAAGCTCTATTATCTTTTAATTGTTCAGTGTATATTATAGCAGGCAGCACGAATTTTGTCAACACAAAAGTTACAATCACTTTACAAAATCATTACGAAATTACTTGTTAAATTTTGTATTAAAAAGACTGTCTAATCATTATATAATGACTAGACAGTCAAAAATCTATTTACATCATGGGCGGAGGTAATCCGCCCCTTTGGGGTTGGGGTGCGGGGATTTTACGGGG
>UQOT01000067.1 GCA_900542675.1 uncultured Eubacteriales bacterium
TTTGTCGGCACGGGCGTGGGCTCCTCGCCTTCTTCGTCATCATCGCTTCGCTCAGGTGACACTGTCGGTGCGGACGCCTCCTCAATTATAGGCGTATAATCGACGCGCTTTAACACGCCGAGGTCAGAGCCCGTGTCGTAGTCAGAGCACTCCGCCCCGTCGCTGAGTCCACCCAAAATTTCAATGGGAACATTCTCGCACACATACGAGATTTCATAGGTTCGGTATTCCTCGTCCCCGCCCCACGTCGCCTTATAAATCAGCGCACAAAGACTGAGCACAATAATCGCAATCAGCAAAAGGTCGATAATATTCAGCTTCCAGATAATCTTTTTAGACAGCATAGCACAACTTCTCTTTCCCGAAAAAATCCAAATCTCTGTTAAATTTTATTATACCCCAAAAATAATATAATTTCAATCATTAATTTAGAAAATGCGCCCTAATCGGGCGCGGGCTTTTCTGCGCTGTTTGCGCGAGGGTTTATTCGACCCATTTCTTTTGTCCTTATAAAAAGAAACGGGTCGAGCCCCAAAGAAAAACACTTTGATTGGCGACGGCCTTCGTGCTGCGGGCAAATTAACGATTGGCGCCCAAAAATACGGGACTAACGCCTCACGAAGGTTTCGCACGGAGCGCCGAGTCGTCGCTCCCTACACACGTGACGATTTACGTTCGCGCCTCATGCGCGGCGGCGAATTTTTTATTCTACCGGGTATAAATCCACTATTTCGCCGCCTGTGGCCACACACCGAGTGTGTGACGGCAAAAATGAGCGGTTGTTCGCCTCTGTATGCAATGCCTTTATGTTGTATGCGCGGCGGCGAATTTTTTATTCTACCGGGTATAAATCGACTATTTCGCCGCCTGTGGTGGTGTATTTTGACCACGCGTTTAGGGTGCTTCCGGCGCCGATATATTTATTGTCGTTGGTGAAGTATCCAAGGCTGCTCGCCTTGCCGCTTGTTCTTACCGTTACGTACACGTCAAACTTATCCGGCACGTCAACCTTTTTGTAGGTTCCGTCGGTCATACTTATCTGCATTACCGCAGGCTCGGCTCGGACGCCGACAACGTCGCCCATATACTCCTTGGTTTCCTTGTCAAAGAAGGGTCCGCCCTTTTTAAAGCCGTCAACCGTATAGTCACGCACGCTGTTTACCTTATATACAAACTCAAAATCCGTCTTTTCGGTTGACGATACTGCGTCGCTGTCGGACGTAAACTTCGCATAGAGCCCAAAGGCGATTAAGGCTATGCATATAACCGCGATTATATCAATAACGCTGATTTTTCCGAATAATTTACCGTTTTTCATAGTTATTCTCCTTATATTTAATAGAGTTAATAATCCGAATTTTTTAAATAATCCATATGCCGCCTGTAACGACGGGGAATGTTTATTTCGGCGTCGTTGTACCCGATTTCCTTTAGGAAAGCTGTTATTGTGTCGACTCCGTCATTAAAGAACGCAGAAATGCGTTTTTCTTTATTGCTAATTCCTTTGTAGTCGGGCGGACACACGAATGTCCAGTCGGCGCCCTCGTTATCAAAAATGACCCTGAAATATTCATCGATGTTATGCTTATCAAGAGCCTTTGATAAAAGGATATGATGCTCGCAGCCTTCATCAAGCAGAGATACAACGGCGTGCGAGCCGTCATAAGAAATTACAGCCATTAACGGCTCCTTATCGTGCTTA
This sequence comes from uncultured Eubacteriales bacterium, assembly GCA_900542675.1. Lineage (GTDB taxonomy): Bacteria > Bacillota > Clostridia > Monoglobales > Monoglobaceae > Monoglobus. Next base: position 1,703 of record UQOT01000067.1, read on the forward strand.
ATAAATTCGCGGCAGTCGGCATCACTGCCGTAATACTTGATTATTTTCATATTCTAATCCTTCTCGCTAATCTCTACCATTGTGACATAGCCGAAGCCTGCCCAGCCTTTGGAGCGGACGGCGTCTTTGTCGCCTATTCTTATCGGCGAACCGTTTATGTTTATCTGATTTTGCGTGTCTACGGCGTCGGCTTCCATTGTTACGAAAACATCATACTTCCCCGGTACCGTCTGGGTTGACGCGCTGCCGATAACCAAATCATACGCCGTCTTTTCCGCAGGGCGTGACTCGACCTTTGTGACGGTTGCGGGCATTTTTTCCTTAACGCCGATTGTCACGCTGTCGCCCACTTTGGGGAGGTGTGTCATATACTCGTCCTTCTCGGCAAACTCAACCTGAATGGTTGCCTTAACGTTCTTATCGCCGCTCTGTTCGGTACTGCCGCCGCCCTTGGGCATAAGTACATATATACCTACCGCGGCAACCAAAACGATAATCAAAACGATGATAAAGTCAATGCTGTTAAACTTTGGTTTTGAATTATTCTTCATTGATTTTGTCTCCTTATATTTGGGTTTATGATTATTAACGAGGTTGTGATGTTTTGCGCCCGTGAGGACGCAAAACGATACGCCTCATCCACCGCAAGCGGTCCCCCTTCCCCTGTGGGGAAGGCTCATACATTCATACAATTAGACTTTCGTATAGCCTTTCTATATTCCTTGTGTTTACTTCGGCGGTGAAGGTTTCTTTGTAGGTGCGCTTTGCGCCCTTACTCATTTTGCTATACAGCTCTTTGTCGTTTATTAGGCGCTCTATTTCCTTTGCCATTGCTTCCGGGGCTTTTATCGGGGTCAGAGCGCCGTTTACGTCCTGCTTGATTACGCCCGGGTTACCGCCGAAGCGGGTCACGACTGCGGGCTTTCCCAGGCTCATTCCCTGAAGCAGCGAGAGGCTTGTCGCCTCGGTGCCGAACGAGCAGTTCGCCTGTATGTCCATCGCGTTCATCAACGGCTCAACATCGCTTAAAAAGCCCGTCATAACCACCGTGTCTGAAAGGTTTTTTTGCGCTATATACGCCTTTAGCTCACTTTCGGTATCACCCGTGCCCGCGATTAAAAACCTTATCTTATACCCTTTATTTTTCAGGATTTCGGCGCAGTCGATAAGATACCTCTGCCCCTTGACCTCAGTCAGTCTTGCGATTAATGCGACTGCGGTCTCGTCGGGCGCAATCCCGAATTTTTCACGTGCCGCTATGCGTTTTTCGGTATCATACTCACTGAGCGGCTCTACGCCGTTTAGAATTACCTCTATCTTATTCGCGCTGACCCCCGTTGCGGTCAGGTTATCCTTTGCCGCCTCGGCAACCGCGATAATCCTGTCGGCGGTCAAATTATTCACCGCGCCGTTTATCAGCTTGCCCGCGCCGCGCGAAATTTTAGCCGGCGGCTCAAACACGCTGTGGCGGGTGTATACCGTTTTTATCCCGCACAGCTTTGCGGCAATCCTCGCCGACATACTCGCGTGGGTATGGACTATGTCGGGCTTTAGCTCCTTAAACAGCTTGCGGAGCGAGCCTATCGCCTTAAAATCAAGAGATTTCTCCGCAAGATTGTCCATCTCGTACACCGTCACGCCGAGCTCTTCGGCTTCGGGCTTTAAAAGCGAATTTTTCGGCAATACGACCGACACGTCAAAACGGCTGCGGTCGAAATACTTTAAAAACGTGATTATACACTTGCCCGCGCCGCCGATGTTTGAGTCGGACGATACCTCGATTACCTTAATCATTTTCGCTCACCGCCTTTTCGCTCTTTGCAATATTAACGGCTGATATGCCAAGCGCGAGCGTGAACCAGAATATCAGGAACACGCGGTAGTTATAAAAGCAATTATCAAACATTCCCTGCACGGCGAAACCGATTACTCCGGTGCAAATCGCGACAATCATCGTGCCGAGTGCGCTGCCCTTCTTCTCTGTCGCCTGATAGCCGTCTATCATCGTTTTACCGAACATAAAGAGCGTCGTTAAAAATACGCCGATACCGACAATTCCGCTCTCAACCAGAATTTGCAGGAACATATTATGCGAATGCGGCGCGACAATACCGCTGTATGAATAGAACGGGTACACCGCCTTAAACGCCTCGGTTCCGGGACCTATGCCCGACGCCCAGAAATCCTTAACCATAGCGAGTGAGCCCATCCATATATATACTCTGTACGATGTCGAGGAGTCCTTCATATCCCCGACGCTTAAAAATCTGTTTATAATGCTCTCGGGCAGAACCATCGGAACAAACGGCAGCGCAATAAGCGCAAGCCCCCAAATCTTTCCGCAGACGAACGTCACGAACAGTCCGGCAATCACCATAGCTCCAATCCAGCACCCGCGCGAGAACGTGAGTATAAGCGTCACAAGCAACACACCCGTAAACACGGCAAACACGAGCTTAGACAGCGTTTTCGGCTTCTGCCACATAAGCGCCGCGCATATCGGCAGAACGAGCAAGATATACTCGCCGAGCACGTTCGGGTTCTCGAGCGTTGAGTAGACGCGCATCTTGATGTCACTGAACATCTCGTCGTCAATCCACGCCGCCGACGCATCCCAGCCGAACACGTACTGAGCAATTCCGTAAAGGCACACAATCACGCCCGAGACCGCAAACACGGTCAGCGCACTAAACAGCTGCTTTTTCGTCCGTACCGTATTTATCACCACAAAATAGAACAGCATAAACACGAGGTAAATCGCGAAAATGCTCAGGCTGTTTATCATCGCAAACGAATTGAGCGACGCGATGAGGTACACCGCTAAAAATCCGAGCATAAGAAAGCCCACTCCGCCCGTGCGCCATTTAAAGTCATCGTCGGTCAGTGCGCGGTATAAAACCGACACAAAGCACAGCCCGACCAAGCCAACCATCGCCATTGTCGGCGCAAGCGGAGCTAAGAATACCGTAATATAAACCCCCGCAAGGGTTGATTTCAAAATAAGGAACACCACGAAAAGCCCCGCGAATACGGCAATCGCCGCCACCGCCGCTTTAAGCGCCGCGTCCGCACCGCCGAAAACAAACCCCGCCACCGCGGCAAGCGCAGCAATGAGGAGCAGCACGCCGACAAGCACCGGGTCGCGTGCGGTGAGCTTTTCAAGATAGATATTGCATATGCGCATTATGCGCGAGGTCTCGACTTTCGCCTTAAGCCCTGCGCCGAATTTTTTCTTAAGCCAATTTAGAAAAGTAAACGGCGAAAATAGGATTTTGCCGATAACGCTGCTCTCTGCGCAGCCCTCAGCAAAGTGCTCCCTGCGGAACACGTTCGTAATCGCGCTCCTCTGCCACGCGCCCGATATTCCGTCATAGCACCTTCTTAAAATTCTATATACAAAGCTCTGTTTAATAAGACCCCACAGATACAGCCATAACGACTGAAAATATCCTGTGTTGTTCATAAATATCACTCCTTAACGTAGGAATTATTGCGCCCGTGCGGGCGCAAATCAATACGCCTCATCCACCGCAAGCGGTCCCCCTTCCCCAAAGCGGAAGGCTTGCGGGCGGATATTATCCGCCCCTACGGTTTGCGCAATTACCGATGCAATAGCCCTATGGCGCTTTTTATTTCATTTACCTTAAACGCTGCCGCGAAAAGGGTGTATATTATACAAGCGGGGAGAGCCGCTATGCATAGTTTTACTAGCGTTATTATTGTGCCGCCTAAAATCCGCGGGTCTATTGCCGCGTATATGAGGCGGGCGGCTGCATATGCTGCCGCGCCGCACAGCAGCGTCTTTATTATATTTAATATAAATCCGCGCGTTATTATGCCCGGTCTGCGTTTGTTTATCATTATCATAAGCGCCGACGCGATTGCCGTTGAACTTATCGCAGACGCGAGCGCCAGTCCGTTAATCCCAATTCCGAGCACGAGCACAAAAAACGCCGCGCACCCGATATTTACAACAACGCCGAAGATTGACGTAAGCATAGGCGTTACGCCGTCCTGAATTGCGTAAAAGCTCTTGTTTAGCACCTCGCATATTGAGTACCCGACCATACCGAACGAGTAAAAAAGCAGCGCCGACGCGGTGATTGCCGTGGACTCCGCCGTAAACTCGCCGCGCTCAAACACGACCTTGATAATCGGGTTTGACAGCGCCAGAAACAGCGCCGACACGAGCGTTATTATAAACACTATCCAGCCGAGCGATGTGCGAGTTGTCTCGCCGAACGCCTCGTATGCCTCACTGTCGTCATCGGCGCTCAGCCTCGACAGGCGCGGCAGAATGAAGTTCGTAATCGCGTACGCGAACACTCCGACCATCATTATATAAATCTTGTTCGCCCAGCCCAGCGCCGACACTGCGCCGTCACCCATTGACGAACCAAACCGCATATTTATAAGATTGCAAAACGGCTGCACCCACGAGCTTATAAGAACAGGCAGCGCAACAAGGGCTACCTCCTTCATAGTTCCGTCTTTAAAATTCACAGTAGGTTTGTACCTAAAACCATATTTAATAAGCCACGGGATTTGGAACACAAGCTGCGCCGCCCACGCGATAAACATACTCACCGCAACGCCCGTAAGCCCCATCTTATCGCCGAAAGCGATAAGATACACGATCATAATTCCGTTTGAAATAACACTGATGAGCGAAGGAACGGTAAACTGACCGTGCGATTGAAGAATACCGACCGCGACATACGCGATTGCCGTAAACGCTATCGACGGGAACAAAATCCTGAGCACGTGTACCGTAGCCTCGACCTTACCCGGAACGTCCGCATAGCCGCTTGCCATAAAGCGAACGAGCGGCTCGGCAAACACAACGCCGAGTATAGCCGCAAGAGTCGCAATAAGCCCGACTATCGTAATAAAATTATTCGCGAAGTAGTCCGCTGCCTGCTTGCCCTGTCTTTCGAGCCGCTTATTATATACGGGCACGAACGTCGAGAGTATCGCCACGCCGAGTACCATATCAAAAAACAGCAGCGGTATCTGAGTCGCAGTATTTATTATGTCAGACTCAAAGCCCTGACCGTAAATCTGCGCGACAAGCATTTCGCGCAATAGACCCATAAACTTTGCGGCGAGTATCAAAACCGCCATAATCGCTATTGACCATACCGCTTTTTTGCCGTTTTCCTTCTTCTTATCTGTCATAAACCAAAACCCCTGATATATCAAAAACCGCTTATACCGCGACCGAAAGCGTCATATCTCCGCCCGCGTTTATTCCCGCAGCGGCAAGCCCCGCTCTGACCGTCTCATACGCAAGGCGGGGATAATTATTTTCCTCGCTCAAATGACCCAAAACTATATTCTCAGCACCCATACGCACAAGCAGCTCCGCCGCCTTTGCCGCGTCATCGTTTGAAAGATGCCCGTAGCTTCCGCGTATTCTCTGCTTTAAGGGATACGGGTACGGACCAATCTCAAGCATATTTAAGTCGTGATTTGCCTCAAGCAATATATCACGGCAGCCGCCTATAGCGCGGAAAACCGACTCGGTCAGCATTCCCATATCGGTTGCAACCGCCGCGCGGCTGTGACCGTCGTCAAACGAATACCCAACAGGGCACGCCGCATCGTGCGGGATTTCAAATGGACTGACGTTAATATCGCCGATAACGAACGGCTCGGTTCCCTCAAAAATCTTTATATTATCATCGTTCAGCCTGCCGAGGTCGTTTCGCATAGCCGCCGCCCACGTCGCCGAGTTGGCGTACACAGGAATATTATAGCGGCGCATCATAACGCCTATTCCCTTTATATGGTCGCTGTGCTCGTGCGTTATAACGATTGCGTCAAGCATTCCGGGCTCAAGACCTATACTTTCCATACCGCTCTTGACCGCCTTGCCGCTTATGCCGCAGTCAACCAAAATCTTCGTGCTGTCGGTATAGACAAGGCTTGCATTGCCCTTGCTTCCGCTTTTCAGTGACTTCAAATTCATATTCTTCACCTGTTTTATTTCTGCGCCGGGGTGTCGGGCGCACCGATGTTCACTTTGCGGCGGGTTATCTGACCGCCCAGCGAGCGTATCTTACTCTCAAAATTCTCATAGCCTCTGTCTATAAACTGCAAATTGTAAATCTCTGTCACGCCGTCGGCAATCAGCCCGGCAATAACCATAGCCGCGCCCGCGCGTAGGTCGGTCGCCTTGACCGGCGTGCCCTTGAGCCTTGTGCCGCCCTCAACAAACGCGGTCGACTTGCCCTCAAGATTGACGTTTGCGCCCATTGCGTTAAGCTGACCGACGTACCTGAGCCTGTCCTCCCAGACGTTTTCCTTCATCATACTGGTACCCTTCGCCACGGTTAAAAGCGTCAGCATCTGCGGCTGTAGGTCGGTCGGAAAGCCCGGGTACGGCTGAGTCTTGACGTTAATACGCTTAAGCTCCGGCTTGTCGACAAAAATCCTTATCGCCTCGTCGTACTCCTCTACGCCCACGCCCATTTCCTCAAGCTTTGCGCTGAGCGACTCCATATGCTTCGGGATAATGTTCGTGACCGTCACGTCACCGCGCGTTGCCGCTGCGGCAATCATAAACGTTCCCGCCTCAATCTGGTCGGGTATAACGCTGAAGGTGCCGCCGTGCAGCTCCTTCGCGCCGCGTATCTTGATAACGTCCGTACCTGCACCGCGGATATCCGCGCCCATAGAATTTAAGAAGTTCGCCACATCAACGACGTGCGGCTCCTTAGCTGCGCTGTCAATTACCGTCATTCCCTCGGCAAGCGCCGCCGCGAGCATTATATTTATGGTTGCGCCGACAGACACTACGTCTAAGTATATCGTATCGCCCACGAGCTTTTCAGCCTCTATATTAACCATTCCGTACTCAATATCAACATTCGCGCCGAGCGCCTCAAAACCCTTAATATGCTGGTCAATCGGGCGCACGCCAAAATCGCAGCCGCCCGGAAGAGCAACGCTCGCCTTGTTAAGCCTGCCGAGCAGAGCGCCCATTAAATACGACGATGCGCGGATTTTCTTAACGCTCTCGTACGACGCGACGTGACCGCTTAAATATGTACAGTCGACCTCAACCATATCCTCGCCCACAAACCTTGCGCTGCCGCCGAGCCCGTTTATTATCTCGATAAGGTCAATAATATCGCTGACGTGCGGCACGTTCTCGATAATGCACTTGCCCTTGACCAAAATAGCCGCAACAAGAATGGCGACGGCAGAGTTTTTAGCCCCGCTTATCTTAACCTCTCCGCTTAGCCGTACACCGCCGAGTATGACCATTTTTTCTTTATTATCACTCATTCTGATATCTCTCCCCGCAAAACCGCCTGTATTTCGCTTCTTTGCAGTATCTCTCCTAAACAAATTAATACTACAACAATTATACCATAAAATTTTCGTTTGACAATAGAGCTTTTCCCATAAATTTGCGCGTTTGTGCGACAATTTTGTATTAAACCACTATATCTTGTGTATGCCTTAGTCATATTGTACAATTTACACAAAACCAAGGCGCAAAAATTCTCATATATCACACATTATAGCACAGCAGCTTTACAGCAATGTTACAAATATCTTAAAAATACAATATCCGTCCGTTTTCACCATTTTTATACAAATTAATATAATAAATATATAAAGGCGCCCCTACGGGAAGCTGTCACGCGGAGCGTGACTGAGGGGGCTCAAAATACGCCAAAATATATACTTTGGCGCAAACGGCAACCCCCTCCGACCGCCTAACGGCGCCCACATCCCCATTGGGGCGGCTATGAAACCCGAAAGGAGGGAAAATTTATGGCAATAAAAATATTTGTAGACCCGGGTCACGGCGGAACCAATCCCGGTGCGGTTGCAAACGGCGTTATTGAGGCAAACGTAAACCTCTCGGTCGCGACCTACCTCGCCGATAATTTAAGAGCGCTTGGCTACGATGTGATGATGTACAGAACGACCAACGACGAAAACGTAATCTCGCCGATTGCCGCCGACCTCAGAAACCGCGCAAGAATGGCTAACGAATGGGGCGCCGACTACTTCATAAGCATCCACAGCAACAGCTCGGTAAACCCCGCAGCAAACGGCTTCGAGACGTACGTCTACCGCCTCGGTACCCGCTCGGCTCAGCTTGCGCAGTCGATACAGGACTCGGTTATCGCAGCGCTTGGTGTCAAGGACAATGGCGTAAGACAGGCAAACTTCTCTGTGCTCAGAAACACCAATATGCCCGCGGTGCTCGTAGAGCTCGGTTATGTATCAAACCCGACCGAAGCCTTAAATCTAAACAGCCCCGCTTGGCAGCGCAAAGTCGCCGCCGCCATAGCAGACGGAATAAACCGCTACGCCCTAAGCCAAGCATAACGCAAAAAACTTACCCCCGCGCCGTTATGGCACGGGGGTGTTCTTGCGCACGCAAGGGCGCATTCCTACTCCCTATGTTGCATCTGCTTTACTTCTGAGGTGAATAATTGATTTAATTCCGGGTTATATCCTATATATGCGCGTCTTAGGTCTGATAATGTGCCGTCGCGGCGGAAGCGGCTTATTATCTCATTGAGCTGCTTTATAATCGCCGAATTTCCCTTGTCTGCGGCAATCGCATATTGGACTTTGCCGCCGCCCGGCGCTGTCTCGGCTTCTGAATTGGAACTTGCGTATTCCTCCGCCAAATAACTGTCCGCATAGAGCGCCTCGGCTTCTCCCGCCTCAAACGCCTGCGCTGCGGCTTCGAAATCACGGTACTTAATTATGTTCGTATAGGCAGTATTCTCGCTCAGGAACTTATCGGAAATGCCGTCCTGCACAACTCCTACGCTCCGCACAGCGCCCAGCGACTTTAAATCCGTTACCCTTGTGTCGTAAATACTCTTAATTATAGACGATGACAAGGTAATATATGCGTCTGAAAAATCAACCTTCTGCCGCGCCGCGTCAGTGCTCTCGAGCGACGAGACCGCAATTTCAGCAATCCCGCAGTTTAAGCTGCTGAAAATATCCTCGCGGCTGCGGTTTACAAATACGGGAGTTCTTTTGAGCTCCTCACCGATTTTCATAGCAAGCGCGATATCAAAGCCATTAAAATCGCCGTCATCGTCGATATATTCAAAAGGCTCGCTGTCGGGCGAAACCGCGACGTAAATCACCGACCTGTCACGCGCGGCATTAGACTTGCTGTCACCGCCGCCGACAGACGCCTGTCTTTCGCCCCCGCACGAGACAAGAA
>UQOT01000068.1 GCA_900542675.1 uncultured Eubacteriales bacterium
AGTGCCAGATAGGCATTAGGATATTTCCCTCCCAAATATATGATAAACCGTCTCGTATGGGGCGGTTTTATTTTGCTGGAATGTAGTAGTATGCAATTATAACGATTAAAACAATTTCTAGTATTGTTACTGAAATTAAGGAAATTGTCATAGTTCGTTTGATAGGCATTAATGAACGAAGCTTTCTTTCTAATCGACTGGTTTCTTCCGGTATTGTATATGTTGACATACCTAAGCAGTTGAATACTTGTTCGTAGTTTTGTCTTATAGAATTAAGAGCCACGCCTTCTTGTATCATAATGCAAGATGAACATAAGCCAATAGAAAATACTATAAGCGAACATATAATTGTTGTTAGCGCTTTATTACATTGAAAAAAGTAAACCAAAGGCCGTTCGCCGACTATAATAAGTCCTAAAATTGCGATTAGTGAAAACAAAAACTTAAAATAAATGTTCCAATAGTGATGATGCTTGTCCATATATTCATTGGACAAAATTTTAGCGAGTTCTAATTGTTTGGATGTTACATTTTCCATTTTAGGCAATCCTCCGCGAAGCTTGCAATTTATAAATAAAGTATATATTATTTTACGCGGTATGTCAAGATAGATGAAGAGGTGATAAGAGTGACTGATAAACAAAAGGTATTTTGTGACGAATATTTGATTGATTTGAATGCAACACAGGCAGCTATTAGAGCAGGATATTCAGAAAAAACTGCAAACAGAATAGGTGCTGAAAACTTGTCAAAACTTGATATTCAGAATTACATACAAAAAAGGCTTGAGGAGAAAGAGGACGCTCTTATTGCTAAGCAGGATGAAGTATTGAAAACGTTGACACGTATAATGCGGCGGGAGGAGCTTGAAACTGTTGTGGTTGTGTGCAAGAAGCATAAATCGCATTATGATGATAACGGCAAAAAGGTTATTGACGATATAGAAGAACCCGTTACGGTTCCTATCCCAACAAAGGTGTCTGACGCGAATAAGGCGGCGGAAATGCTTGGTAGGTATTATTCGTTATTTACCGACAGAACGCAGGTTGAGGGTGTTTCACAAATTCAGATAATAGACGATATACCAAACGAGGGTGCTAATGATGAGTAGGTTAACTGACATTATAGCGCCTTCTTTTTATGGGCTGCACAACGATATAAAAAACAACAAGTATACCCACTATTGGCTTAAGGGCGGCAGAGGGTCGACGAAGTCATCTTTTATATCAATCGAAATTATTCTTGGTATTATGAAAAATCCCGGAACAAATGCCGTTGCAATTCGTAAGGTAGGTTTATATCTCAAAGACAGCGTGTACGAGCAGCTCACTTGGGCTATTGATATGCTTGGGGTTACAGATTTGTGGCAAACGAAGCTTAGCCCGCTTGAGCTTATTTATTTGCCTACAGGGCAAAGAATATTGTTCAGAGGTGCGGACAAGCCTAAGAAGATTAAATCAACCAAAGCGCGCAAAGGCTATATTAGATACATTTGGTATGAGGAAGTAGACGAGTTCGGCGGAATGGAGGAAATCAGAACCATAAACCAGTCGCTGATGAGGGGCGGCAGTAAGTTTGATGTGTTCTATTCGTATAATCCTCCGCAGTCGCAGAGAAATTGGGTTAACGAGGAAGTTCTTGAGCAGCGCGCGGACAGAAAGGTACACCATAGTACATATTTGACGGTGCCGCAGAAATGGTTGGGCGAGCAGTTCATAATCGAAGCTGAGCATCTAAAGAAAACCAAACCCACAAGCTATGAACACGAGTATATGGGTGTTGTTACAGGAACCGGCGGAGAGATATTTGATAATCTTGATATAAAGACAATAACGAATGCCGAGATTGCAGCGTTTGATAAGATACGGCTCGGAATAGATTTCGGATATTCGATTGACCCGTTTGTATATATAGTTTGCCATTATGACAAGAAGTATAAACGGCTTTATATATTCGATGAGATATGTAAGGTTGGACTGTCCAACGCAAACGCTGTTAAAAAGATAAAGGAAAAAGGCGTTTATGAAAGCTATATAATTTGTGACAGCGAGGAGCCGAAATCAATAGCGGAAATGCGTACACTCGGTTTACGTGTCAGAGGAGCAAAGAAAGGTCCCGACAGTATCGAATACGGCATAAAGTTTTTACAGTCGCTTGAGGCGATTATAATTGACCCCTTGCGTTGTCCGAACGCGAGGAAAGAGTTTTATGAATATGAATACGAAAGGGACAACAAGGGCGAGTTTAAGGCTTGTTACCCCGATAAGAATAACCATTGCATAGACGCGGTTAGATATGCTTTGGAGGACGATATGATAAGCGGAAAGGTAACAGTAAGAAACAGAAGGGAGCTTGGAATATAAGATATGCAGATAAATTCAAGTTATATTACAGCGCAAGGCATTACGCCTAAAATATTGGCTGTGCTTATTTCACGTCATCAGGCGAAACGGACAAGATATGAAATGCTGCTGCGTTATTACAAAGGACAGCACGATATTTTAAATCGTGAAAAACTCAGTGATACAGCCGCAAATAATAAACTTATAGCAAATCAGGCTAAGTATATAACAGATATGTCTACGGCATTTTTTAATGGCATTCCTGTTGAATATTCAACATCAGATGAATATGATATTGCACCTATAAGAGAAATATATCAGGAACAGACAATATCAAGTCTTGACAGCAGATTAGAAAAGAATGCCTCGATATATGGCAGAGCGTACGAACTTGTTTTTGCAAACGGAGAGCGTGTCCCTAAGCCGCGTTCAGTCCTTATTCCTCCGCATAACGCTTTTATTGTCTATGATGATACTGCGGAGCATAATAAATTGTTCGGCGTATATTATTATAATCAGACGGAGCTTGACGGGAGCGCGGGCGACGCTGTAGTACAGGTTGTTGACTCTGCGTGGCAGACGACGTTCAGAGGCAGAGGTGTCGGCTTCAGCAATCTTGAGGCGGATAGATGTGAAAAACATTATTTCGGCAAAGTGCCTATGATTGAATATATGAACAATGATGAGGGGCAAGGGGATTTTGAACAGCAGAAATCATTAATAGACGCTTATAACATCCTTATGTCCGACAGAATAAATGATAAGGAACAGTTTGTAGACGCGATATTATTTCTTGTAAATGTTATGCTTGACACCGAGACCGCGGAAAAGCTGAAAACCGAGCGTATTCTTGAAGCTATTCCGGGAGCCGGGGAGAACGCAAAGGCTGAATATTTATCAAAGACCTTGACCGAGGCTGACGTCGAAATACTCAGAAAGGCTATTAAAGAGGACATACAGCAATACAGTATGGTTCCGAATTTATCCGATGAGAAGTTTGCGGGAAATTCATCGGGCGTTGCGCTTTTGTATAAGCTGCTCGGATTTCAGCAGCACGTCAAAAACAAGGAGCCTTTGTTCGCTAAGGGCCTAAGGGAACGATTTGAGCTATATAACAACTTTTTGGCAAAACGTAACGGAACGTCAATCATCCCGGTACACAAAATTGATATTAAATTCAGCCGCAATTTGCCGAGTAATGAACTGGAACTGTCACAGATTGTGAATAATCTCAAAGGAACCGTATCGGATGAAACGCTTATAGAGCTTCTTCCGTTTGTATCTAACGCCAAGGACGAGCTACTTAAAATACAAAAGCAGAAGGAAGAGGAAGCCAACCGGCGTGTCGATGAAGAAAAAAAGTATATGTCAGCGATAGACTATGATAAAACCGAAAAGGACATAGACAATGAGCTTAAATAGTTCTGTGTATTGGCTGCGAACCGCTTTAATCCGTGAAATACAAGTACAGCGAAGGGCGACATATACGGCAAATGAGCTAAGGCGGCTGTACGATAATGTTATAAATGACTTAAACGCCGAAATACGCAGAATATTTACTACATATACAAACGGCTGTGACATAACTGAGGAAGAAGCCGCAAGGCTTATAAATACCGCGCAGAGCGAGGAAATATCGAAGCGGCTTCAAAAGATACTTGAAAACACCGAGGACCCGAAGCAGAGAGCGGAGCTGATTAAGAAAATACACGCGCAGGCTTACGGTGCGAGAATTTCGCGTTTAGAGGCGGTTAAGCTTAATGTATACAGTTACTTCAAAGAGAAGGCAAACGCTGAAATAAGAAAGACAAAAACGCTGTACAACACGGTTATTGAGGAAAGCTATTACAGAACCATTCATGATATAGCAAAGGGCTGTAACGTGGGTATCAATTTCTCGCTTATACCGCAGAGGGCAATTGATGAGATGTTGTCGGCAAAGTGGCACGGCTCACAGTTCAGTGACAAAGTATGGGCTAACATAGGTAAGGCTGCAGAGCAGGCGCAGGAAATAATTGCAAACGGATTATTAAGTCATAAGACATATAATCAGATGTCAGAGGAGCTTGCGGCTGTATCAAATAATTCAAAGTATAATGCAAGCCGGCTAGTCAGGACACAAGCAAATCATTTCATGAACTTGGGCGAGTTTAAGGCATATGAGGATTTAGGTATCGAAGAATACAAGTATCTTGCGACATTGGACGAACGTACTTGTGAGGAATGTCAGCCGCTTGACGGCAAAGTATTTAAGCTTAGTGAGAAAATCGAGGGAGTGAATTATCCGACAATACATCCGCATTGCAGGTGTACAACAACGCTGCCGACAGATTATGCTAAACGTTGGGCGCGAGACCCAATAAGCGGCAAGGGCTACAAGATAAAGGATATGACGTACTCCGAATGGATAGAGGGGCTGACGGACAAGCAAAAAGAGGCGTTTGAAAAGAATGTCAAGATGTATAAAAACCGCAGCAGTGACAAGAAACAGTACGCAGAATACATAAATGTACTCGGACAAAAGAATATGCCGAAAACCTTTGACTTATTCCAGGATATGAAGTATAATTATGTTAGTCAATTTGAGGATTTAAAATATTATTATCGTAACATAAATGGCAGACCTATTGAGTATGTTAAGATAGACAGAGACCTTGACAAGCTTGGAATAAAAAACAAAGGTAAAGCATACCCGGTTGAGGATATAGAGATAAAAGGTTGGAGAGTTCATGCGGGAAAACGTTTAAAAGAACGTAATATACAAAAAGACGAAGCATTGAAATATAAAAATAGTGCTATCGTTATGATGAAAAAATATCCTGAGCCACAAACACAGAACAATTATTATTCAGATATGGGCGTTTTAGGTGTTCGTAAATTTGATGGATTAGTATGTACGGCATATACAAAAGATGAATTTAAGGATGATACGATAAAAATACTGGAGGAGGCTAAGAAATGGTTGAAATAATAGACTTTGTGCAATGCCCTATAAAGAATAGCAGTATTGATATATGTGAATGTTTAGATATTCAAAATGTTGTTGATAATTCCGTAGACGAAAGAGTTATTGATTTTAATTTGTCAGCAATGGATAAGCAACTTTGCTTAAATTGCAAGAAAAGAATAGACCCGGCACTTTAAAAGCACTTTGCGGAAGATGCAGAGTGCTTTTATTATGCACAAAAACAAAAAGAAGGTGATTTTATGAGGAGCAGGGACCCGACAGGGTGATAATTAAATATTTATAAAAGGCGTTTTATGCGCCTTATTTTTATGCTTTAAATCAGATTGGAGGAATGAATTATGGCAGAAACCGCAGGTACTGTAAGTACAGCAGAGACAAAAGGCAACGCAGCGGAACTGCAGCAGGGACAGCAAGCAGCACAAGGCGGCAATAACTCTCATGAATCAAATAACGCACAAGAGCAGCAGGGGATTACACCCGAAATTGCCGAGTATTTGAAAAATCAGATTGATGCGGCGCTTACTCGGCAGCAGACAAGCTTTAAGACGCAGATTGACAACGCACGCAGTGAGGGCGAGCGTTTGGCGAAGCTGAGCAAGGAAGAAAGAAAAGCCGAGGAAGAGCGCATCGAGCGTGAGAATTTTGCAAAAGAAAAGGCGGAGTACGAGCATAACAAGTTGGTCTATGAGACTTCAAAAATCTTAAGCGGTATGAACTTTTCGCCGGAGTTTGCGGAATTTATCGCAAAAGATGACGCCGAGACCACAAAGGCGCGTATTGACGAATTTACAGCCCTTATGAACAAATACAAGCAGGATATAACCAATGAGCTGATGAGAGGTACGGCTCCCGTTATTCCGAGCGGTGCAACACTAACAAAACCTATTGAGCAGATGACATATACGGAGCAGGCGGCTTATATGGCAGCTCAGGGAAATGTTTAATACAGAAAGGATGATATTTAATGCCAAACACAAAATTTGACGCAAAAAGCTTTAACGCTGAGGCGTTCGGGCAGTATGTAGAAAGAATACCTAATCTCAAAAGAAACGAGCTTATCAAGTCGGGGGCGCTCAAGCCCAATGCAGAAATAAGAGGGCTGTTTAACTCACAGACTACAACAGCATACGGCAGAATTCCAATGCTCGGACTTTTGGGCGGAGAACCTCTTAACTATGATGGTCAGACAGATATAACATCTGACAGCACTACAACATTTGAACAAGGCGTTGTTGTTTACGGACGTTCAAAGGCTTGGGTCGAAAAGGATTTTTCGGAGGATATTACGGGCGGCGTTGCGTTTATGGACAATGTTGCAGCGCAGGTATCGGAATACTGGGCAAATGTAGATCAGGATGTAATTCTATCAGTTCTGAAAGGAATTTTTGCTATGACAGGGGCTAAAAACCTTGAATTTGTTGACGGACATACGTATGACGTGACAGCTCTTGACGGCAAGGACGCGCAGGATAATCCGCTTAATATGGTAGGATCCACAACTCTTAATAAAGCGGTTCAGAAGGCTTGCGGTCAGGATAAGAATAAATTTACGATGGTTATTATGCACAGCGAGGTTGCGACAAATCTCGAAAATCTGCAGCTGCTTAAGTATATGACATATACGGACGCGGCAGGAATTAAGAGAGACTTGACGCTTGGAACATGGAACGGCAGGGCGGTAATTGTTGATGACAGCATGCCGACCGAAGAAGTAAGTGAAACTGTCGGCTCGGGTGATGATGCCGTTACAACAACCTACACCAAGTATACAACATACGCGTTTGGCGACGGAGCATTTTCTTATGAGAACATCGGCGCAAAGGTGCCTTATGCTATGGTTCGTGACGAAAAGACTAACGGCGGCGAAACAACCCTTTATTCACGCCAGAGAAAGTGTATTGCGCCGATGGGTATTTCGTACGAGAAGAACGTTCAGAAGACGCTTTCGCCGACAAACGCAGAGTTTGAGAACGGAAGCAATTGGACGCTTGTTAACGATAACGGTACAGGCAACGCGAGAAAGTATTTTGACCACAAGGCAATCCCGATTTGCCGTATTATTTCAAGAGGTTAATTATGGATTGTGCCGAGATACTTTCAAAGGCTAAACTGCTGCTCGGTATATCGGACGACAATAAGGACGAGGTTTTAAGTTATCTGATAGAGGATAATATAAATCTCGTCCTTTCTTATTGCCGTATTTGTGAATTGCCGAATGCGCTTGAGAGTTCAATCCCTGTTATGACGGCTGACCGTTATCGAATGATGAATTACGGTAACGAGAAGGGCGATAAGGTTTTAAAATCCGTGACGCAGGGCTCCAAAAGTGAAAGCTACGGTAGTTCCGCCGATATGTTCGGCAGCCATTTTCTGAACAACTACAAGCTGCGCCTTGCGCCGTTTATCAACAGAAAGGGGCGTGTGCCGAGTGACTTTGATAGACCAAGAAACACCGATTGATATTTACGCAGGCGATACGGTTACTCACGCTATATGCGATATGCAGCCAATGTCGGGCGGGCTTGCACAGCAGGAATACGGACTCCAAAACGACCGCGTAATGCGGATTTATACTAAGCCTAACAACTATATCAACGAAGGTGTTAAAATCGCTGAGAGAGGACAAAAACCAATTTACATTGTGGGTTACAAAGAGCATTGGAAGGACTATACAATGGCGCTGCTTACGGAAATACCGCAGGCGGCACAGGACGATACGGTTGACAATGAAAACGGTACGAACGCTGCAAGCGATAAATACGGAGGTGGTTTTTATTGATTGATATGAACCCACACGTTAAAAAACTGCTTGAGCAGACAGGAATTAAAGTAGAACAGGGGACGGTTTTCGAGTTTGAAACCGTTCCTATTATTACGTTTCGCAAAATCACTACTGATGAGGGATTTCATTCGGATAACAACGAGGACTCCCAAATCAGTAAATTTGCTGTTGATATATGGTCGAATTCGCCTGTTCAGATATCAAATATCGGCGTAAAAGTCAATGAAATTATGCAGGCTGACGGTTGGGTGCGGACGTTTGATTATGATGTGCCGAGAGGTTCGCCCAAAGAATTGTATCACCTAAGCCAGAGATACAAGAAAGAGGTGTATTTCTGATGGGCATTAATATTGAGATTGATGGACTTGACGATATACTCAGCAAGCTCGGCGAGATGACTGCAAGGGTTGACGGCGCCGTTCAGAGGGGAGTCCAAAAAGGCGGCAAGGTTATTCAGTCGGAATGCAAAGCCGAATGTCCGGTTGATACGGGCGAGCTGAGAAACAGCATAGTCGAGCAGACAAGCGGAGGCGGCGGACAGTATACGTCCGAAGTGGGGCCTACTGCGGATTACGGTATCTATGTTGAAATGGGTACCGGTATCTACGCGGGCGGCCGGCAAACGCCTTGGAGGTATCAGGACGCGCAGGGCAACTGGCACACCACAAGAGGACAAAGACCGCAGCCGTATATGGAGCCCGGCTTTGAAGCCGGAAAAGATGAAGCGGTTCAAACATTAACCGCAGAAGTAAAGAATGCAATAAATTAAATTATAAAATATACAGGAGGTAATTTTATTATGGCAGGAAATACAGTAATTAAAAAACCATACAGAACTATGGGTGTATCGGATTATACTTTTTGGAAGATGAAAACAGATGATAAGGCTAACGGTACAGCTACATACGAAGATGCGTATACGCTTCCGGGAACCGTGCAGATAACGGCAAGCGACAGCGGCGGAACGCAAGTCTTTGATGCGGACAATACCGCATATGAAATCGACAGCTATGTTGAAAAGATGGGACACGAGATTGAGAACGCTGATGTACCGCCTCAGGTTGACAAGATGTGGAGAGGACTTAATCCGGATGATCTTGGGGTTTTGATAGACAACGATACGTTTGGCAAGACCCCGAATTTCGCTGTTGCATGGAAAATTAAGTCGGGCGGCGGAAATTACAGACTTGTTAAATATTTTAAGGGTAAGTACGGATTTGCTTCAAATGTCGGTGCGAAGACTGCGAACAGTGAGGGCGCGCCTGAGAAGCAGACAGCAAAGGCGAGCTTTACCGCCACGTTCAGAGATTGTGACGGCAAGGGATATTATTATCTTGACACAGGTGATTTGCCCGACAATGTAGATAAGGATGAAGTAATAGCAAAGTGGTTCAGTGAAGTCGACTATGTGCCGGAAGGAACAACAGTAAACCCCGATGAAACGAAAGGAGAATAGTCATGGCAAAGACAACAGAAAATTTGCAGAATACGCTAAGCGTTGAATTGGGCGGAGAGACAATAGTTTCGCAGCCCTTTGATTTTGAGGCGTTTTGTCTTGTTGATGATATGAGATATGGCGATCCGCCGCTCAGTCCTGCACATATCGGCGTAAGGGCTGTAACGTATATGTTCAGAGGAACCAAGCTTACAGAAGAAAAGCTTGAAAAGCTGCCGTTTAATGTACGCAGAGAGCTTTGTGTTAAGGCGGCAAATATGTTTTTTGACGCTATAAGTGACGAAAGCCCAAAAAACGAGTAACGGACGGCGACCCCGTCCGAATTCGTGGTTTATACGCAACCTTGTTTAAAACTCGCGGTATTCTTCCGAACGAACTCGCAAGGCAAAATCCGAGGCTTTTATTTGATATGCTTAGTACACTCTCGGAAGATGACAACGGGTACAACGAAGAAGAATTGCCGCCAAGTCTCGGCTGGATGGCAGGACTCTAAATAAATTTTATAAAAATACTTGACACTATATTATATGTACGCTATAATGTACATATAATATAGTGGAGGTGTTTTAAATGACAAATACAAATATAACAAATCTCAGGAAAAATTTATTTGATTATATTGATTTGGCAGTAACATACAATGATGTTATAAATGTTAATACAAAAAACGGGAATGCAGTAATTTTGAGCGAGGATGATTACAGAGGTTTGATTGAGACATTGAATTTATCAAAAAACGAAATAGTAAGAAATGAGATTGTAGAGGGGATAAATACACCGATAGAAGAGTGTATACCGGCGAGTGAGGTAAAGTGGTAATGTCTGATTATCAAATAGTATATACCAAAAAAGCAGCTATGGCTATACCGAAGCTAAAAGCCGCACATCTTGATAAGAAAGTACTTGGACTTATTAAAATTTTAGAGAATAATCCTTTTCAAAATCCACCGCCGTATGAAAAACTGGTAGGAGATATGAAAGGGGCGTACTCGCGTAGAATTAACATACAACATAGACTTGTATATATGGTAGATGAGGATAAAAAAGTTATAAAAATTGTAAGTTTGTGGACGCATTACGAGAATTGATTATCACGAACAGAGCAATAACCTTAAATAAAACAGAAAAAGCATAATAAAAGAACGCTTAAATTATGAAGTGAACCCCAAAGTTTAGACAAAATTTAATATTAACTTGCTTGTGAATGAG
>UQOT01000069.1 GCA_900542675.1 uncultured Eubacteriales bacterium
GCACCCCCTTCGCTTAGTTGTTTAGCCTTTCATCGGATGAGCGCCAGCTTACATGCTGCAATATAAAACAGCCAATCGTATATGTTAACACGATTGGCTGTTTTATTGGTTGTATTGAGCTACTTTTTACTCATACTATCGGCTTTTTGGACGCAGGCCTCAATTGCACTCTGCACTGATGTGCGGAAGCCGGCTTTTTCAAGCTCACAAACGGCTGCTATTGTTGTGCCGCCGGGTGAGCAGACGTTATCCTTTAGCTTCATAGGATGTTCATCGGTGTTCAGTACCATTTTTGCGCTGCCTTCAACCGCTTTTGCTGCAAGCTTGAGAGATACGGCTTTGGGAATACCGTATTTAACACCACTGTCAGCCATTGCGTCAATCAGCATATATATGTAAGCCGGACTGCTGCTGTGCAGAGCGATTGCGGCGTTCATATATTTTTCGTCAAGACGTACCGTATCTCCGATGCCCGAGAGCAAATCCTCAATTGCATCAATTTCACTGCCGGGTACATTTTTGTTCGGCGTTATAACCGTCATTCCACAGCCGACAAGCGCGGGGGTGTTGGGCATAGTTCGTATTATTTTTTTGCCAATGCCAATTCCGGCTTCAAGCATACTCAGTGTGATGCCTGCTGCAATCGAGATATAGAGCTTATTATCAATGCCCTTGAGCTCTTCAAATATAATCGGCATAATATTCGGCTTAACCGCAAGGAATACTATATCGGCTAAACTTTCAATTTCTGCAGCAGAAGCGGAGGGATTCACACCGAGTGACTTTTTAAGAAAGTCAAGCTTTGTACTGTCTGTATCAAATACATAAATGTTGCCGGCACTTGTCTTTTCGGAGTTTATAAGTCCCGACATAAGAGCGGTTGCCATATTTCCTCCGCCGATAAATCCAATTTTCATATTAATCATCTCCAGAAATAAATTTAACGGGCTACCGAAAAGCGGCAACCCGTGCTTTTTAAATTATACGGTGAGTTCAACCTCATCCGCCGTCTTGTTGTTCTTCAGTACGGGCTCAACATAGTCCGATATAAATTCCTCAACCTGGCTGACACTGCGGCCGATAAAGTTTTCGGGTTTTAATATTTTATTAATGTCCTCATGTGTCAGATTAAAGGCGGGGTCAGATACAATCCTGTCAATTAAATCATTTTCGCCGCCCTGCTCTTTTACAACACGTCCCGCGTCCATTGAATGACGACGGATAAGCTCGTGAAGCTCTTGTCTGTCGCCGCCGTTTTTAACAGCGTCCATCATTATGTTCTCGGTCGCCATAAACGGAAGCTCCGACATAATGCGTTTATGGATTACCTTCGGATATACAACAAGACCCGAAGCGACATTCATATAGATATTTAATATTGCATCAACGGTTAAAAAGGCTTCAGCTACGCTGATGCGCTTATTTGCTGAGTCGTCAAGAGTTCTCTCAAACCACTGTGTAGAAGATGTAATTGCAGGATTAACTGCGTCAACAATTACATATCTTGCGAGCGAGCAGATACGCTCACTGCGCATCGGATTGCGCTTGTACGCCATAGCAGAGGAGCCAATCTGTGATTTTTCAAATGGTTCCTCAATCTCTTTAAGGTGCTGCAAAAGTCTGATATCGTTTGCGAACTTGTACGCGCTTTGAGCAACATCGCTGAGTACTGAGAGCATTTGATAGTCGACTTTTCGTGAATATGTTTGCCCCGAAACCGGGTAGAAGCGTTCATAGCCCATCTTTTCACAAATCTTCTTATCAAGCGCCTTAACTTTTTCGATATCGTTATCAAAAAGCTCCATAAAGCTCGCCTGAGTACCGGTTGTACCTTTACAGCCGAGCAGCGATTTGCGGCTGAGCTGAAAGTCGATATTTTCTAAATCCATAAGAAGCTCCCAAATCCAGAGAGATGCGCGCTTACCGACCGTAGTAAGCTGAGCCGCCTGGAAATGGGTAAATCCGAGAGTCGGAAGGTCTTTGTACTTAAGTGCAAAATCCTTGAGGAGAGATATAACCTTCACAACTTTTGTCTTTATAAGCTCAAGCGCTTCATTCATAACGATAAGGTCGGTGTTATCACCAACGTAACACGAAGTTGCGCCGAGATGAATAATACCCTTAGCCTTTGGGCACTGCTGACCATACGCGTATACGTGCGACATTACATCGTGACGCACTTCTTTTTCGCGTGCCTCGGCAACCTCGTAGTTTATGTCATCTGCGTGTGCTTTAAGCTCGTCAACTTGTTCTTTAGCGACATTGAGCCCAAGCTCCATTTCAGACTCAGCTAAAGCAATCCACAGCTTTCGCCAAGTTTTAAACTTTTTGTCGGGCGAAAAAATGTACTTCATTTCATCGCTTGCATAACGTGAGTTAAGCGGACTTTCGTAAACATTCTTGCTCATATGCTTTTCCTTTCGCGCGTTTTAGTCTTTGTATTGTATTTCTGTACATTCGCCTTTTAAGTATTTTTCAATTCTGTCAAGGCCGGTTGTTATATTCTCAAGCGATGTAGCATAAGATAGTCTGACATAGCCTTCAATTCCGAAGCCTTCACTCGGAACCATAGCGACGAGTGCTCTGTCAAGAACGTCCGTGCAGAGTTCTTCGGCAGTGTTAATCATTTTGCCGTAATGCTCTTTTTCAAGTGCGTCTTTAACATTCATAAAGATATAGAATGCGCCGTGAGGATTTAAACAACTAAGACCGTCAATTGAGTTGATACGCTTAACCATATAATCGCGGCGTGCCTTGTATTCCTTTTTCATAACGTCAATAACGCTCTGGTCACCGTTTAACGCTTCAACCGACGCGTACTGTGCGATTGAACACGGGTTTGACGTTGAATGGCTCTGTATACTCGATATTGCCTTGGCAATTTTTTCGTTAGCTGCAATATATCCAATTCTCCAGCCGGTCATACAGTATGCCTTTGCCATACCGTTTACAATAATCGTAAGTTCTTTGATTTCATCACCGAGTGTTGCGATATTCACATGATCGCCTTCATATACGAGTTTTTCATAAATCTCATCAAAAATAACATATATATTATTCTTTACACATATTTCGGCGATTTCATTGAGCTGCTCTTTTGTGTAGACCATACCTGTCGGATTGCTCGGAGTATTGAGTACGAGCGCACGGGTTTTAGGAGTAATTGCTGCCTTGAGCTGCTCCGTAGTAAACTTAAACTCGTTTTCCTCGGTTGTGTTTATGTATATCGGTACGCCGCCTGCCAGATTGACCATCTCGGGATAGCTTACCCAGTACGGTGCGGGAATGATGACCTCATCCCCGGGGTCACAAATACACATAAACGCATTTGTAAGTGAGTGCTTACCGCCGTTGCTTACTACAATATTTGCGGTTTGGTATTCAAGACCGGTATCGCGCTTTATCTTGTTACAAATTGCCTGTTTGAGCTCAAGCGTGCCTGAGGCGGGAGTGTAACGTGTGAAATTTGAGTTAATTGCTTCTATACCGGCGTTTTTAACGTTATCCGGTGTATTAAAATCAGGTTCACCCGCGCCGAAACCGACAACAGGTATGCCGTCGCTTTTCATTTTTTTATATTTAGAATCAATAGCAAGCGTAGGTGACGGACTGACATTTTTGGCTTTTTCTGAAATAAATAGTGACATAGTTAACCTCCACTTTAATTCGTTATACTAATATTTTAATACATAGCATATTAAAATGCAATGACATATTTCACAAAATTTTTACGCATTTTACAAAAAAAACGCACAATTAAAATAAGAAAAGTATTCCTCAACTTCTAAATATTATTTGTCAATATGTATTTTAAGTAATATTCTATTTATACAATTAATTTCAGCGTGTGTAAATTCTGTTGTAAAATGAATGCGGGCAGTTGAGTGCTGCCCGCGTATAATTATTTTCCAAAGCCTCCGCAATAACATTTCTTAGGCTTTCTGTTCTGAACCTGATCAAGAGCTTCGCCGATTTTACTGTTTCAAACATACTGCTCCAATTCTGAAAAAAATTAATTTATTCATTATTTTCATTCAGCATGTCGGGAGTACACATTAAATAGTCCTTAATTTTTAAAACATTTCTATTGGGCATATTTTTCATCTTCATATAAAATCCGTTACCGTTACCGGGTGTAACCGCATGATTTATATGATTAAGACGGATAGAGTTATGACGCTGGGATATGGGTACGATATACAGCTCTGAGCCGCGCTCCATAATCTTAGGCACCTTGTCTTTTATCACATGACCACCTACTACATCGCCATTATAGTCACTTTGTACAGCTCTGTCATCTAAACAATCGTAAATGGTCTCCTCCTCATGCTCAGTCCATGCGACTCCATGTGCAGCGGCCAAGGTGTGCCATACCGGATGTTTTTTATCCCCGGTGCTTTTGAGAACATTGGCAAATTCCTGTCCTACAGCCCACTCTTCTGTTCCTTTGTAGGCTGACGATATAGGCGCTATTATACAGTTCTCACCGTAATCTGTTTCAGGACTATATATACACTTAAACCTGTAAATATTCTCATCATCAGTCTTTTCGTAAACAAGACGGCAGTTATCAATCATCTCCTGCGTCAATTTCATCTTAGCGCCTTCCTCAGTGGGCGGCAAATTCACATGTCTGTTCATTTCCCGTCACCTCAATTCATTCCCGGATATTCCGGCACACCACCCATAATAAAGGCTGTAAGTGATTTCACATCGGGAGTGCCGCTTACGTCCGGCTCACCGAATGTCAGCGTAACAGATTTCTCGTCATAGTCATAGCTTATGCTTGTGGTTTTATATGAATTGCTGTGACCGCCAAGGCTGATAAAGCCGAAAAGTTTAACCGAAACATCGTTTTCTGTTGTGAAGACACTGTGAGCATAGTCTATGTCGATATTTGACAGCTTAATAGTAATTGACGGCTCTTTGCTTAAAAGCATTGTTTTAAGATGTGCCAATTCACCGCCGAACAGCTCACTCACCTCGTAACGCTTGTCAATGAGCTTATAGCCGTCAACGCTGTCATCACCCGTGTTTTTCCTTATATCCTCAAGGATATTTGTTTCGCTGTACCAGCCTGTCGCACCGTTTATTGACGCGGGAGCAGGCTGAACCGGGACTACCGTAAGACCCGAATAAGTAATAGACGCGTCGACAGTCATATCAGAGGTTTTCAGCTTATCCATGTCAAACGTGCTTTTATGGTCGACCTCGATATCTATAAGTCCAAGGACAGGAATGTTGAACTTGGTATGATTTTCAAGATGCAGCGTCATGTAGTCACTGTCGTAGCTTTCTCCGCTGATATTTATTGTTATGGCATTGCTTTCTGTCTGAAGCGATCCTATAAGCGAATTTGAATCGGGGATTTTATCATATCCTACATAGTATGATGCAGGATCGGTATCAACCGGCACACCTCCGTTTGTTTTGCCCGGATTTGTCATGTTATCAATAATTGAAGATAACACGGCATTTTTGTTTCCCTGATTCATAACAAGCTGAGAGGCTTCTCCGCCCATGTTGTTAAGCGTCTGAAGCGCCACCTTGAACTGAAGATAGCTGTCAGGAATGATACTGCAATCCTTTGTTACCTCACCGCCGAATTCCCGGGCGCAGTTCTTGTAAATCTCAGCAATCTGAGCTTGTGTTCCGTCCGAGGTAAGCTCCGGCAGGCCCGCGTTTTTGTACTCTCTTATTACCGCGGCTGCTTGTCCCGAATAAGCGATGAGCGCATCACTTACCTTCTTCTGCGACTCCTTTGAAAGAGTGTATCTCGCTGAGCTTAACACGTTGCAGTAAAGCGTTGAAAAGGCGCCCTCATCCAAATCAAGATTTTTTCCGCTTGAGTCCTGCGTTAACTGCGAATCCAGACATTGGAGTGTGAAGATATTATAACGCGAACCGTCATTGGTCATGTAGTTAAAACCACCCGAATGCTGAAAAGCACGGAACCCGCTTCCTACCTTTGAACCAAAGGTTTTTGACACCTGTTCTTCCATGTAGCTGTTGTAGCTGTTCTGAAAGTCGTTTACATTGCTTTCCATAATTGAAAACCTCCTTTAAAATATTTTTTGAGCTTTCAGCTCTGACTTCATTTTAGGGCTTTTGCATATATAAAACCCGAAATTATGTGTAACTTTTTAAAAATTTCTGTTTATTTGTTTCGTCATAAGCAGCGGCAGCTCCAAATCGTCCAGAACTTCGTTTATTAAATACAATGTGTTACTGCCTCCGCCCTTCTGAAGATACCACCGTACAACAGCATCATTTACAAGACTTTTTGAAAGGCAAAATCCATATTTTTTGAGCAGTTCCTCCATCTCCGCGAGGTTCATTTCCATAATGATTGCAATCGCGAGCAAAGCCTGCTTTGTCGGCTTCATGCCCTCTATGTAATACTGTGCCATCCTCTCACTTACCGCGAAGCTGTATATTTCACGCCGCTTAGCACCTCCGCAGTTTTTCAGGAGCGGTGCAAGCGCGTTTTCATGCTTATGCAAAGAAAGTCCCGCCTTATTAGCAAAGCTCTCCGCCTGATGTTCAGAAAGCCCAAACAAAGCCTGCGCCGCCAGAACCGTATTAATTTTATGCTCCTTTACCGAAGCGTGTGTACTGAACAGATTGCCTGACCAGCGTGAGATATCTGTTTTTGTACACCCAATCAGGCTGTATACGCCGCTTAACGTACGCATACCATTGTTTTTTTATATGCTGCCGCCTGCGAACGCAGTTCTTCCGTAAAAGATTTTTCAAGCACAATACCCCTTTTGTTTAACCATTTTACAGTTTTTTTATAATTCATATAAAATTCTCCTTATTCATTCAATATTTTCTGTTATTATACAGTTATTTTCATTTATTTTCAATTTCTGGGAATAATATTTGTAAAATATTTATGTAACTTTTTGTCATATTGCATAAAAACAGGGCTGTATCCGGACAATTGCTGCCTGCATAAAATAACAATGAATAACATTTGCGGCAGTATTCAGACAAGTTATATTTGCATAAAATAACGTGGAGGTGTAATTATGTCAGAATATACGGATTTAAAGAATAATACATACAAAATAAATCAGATTTCGCTTGTAAACGGTTTACAAGCCAAACAGCAAAAGGAGGAAATTATAGAGGCATTATATCGTATTTTTGAGAAGAAGTAACGAAGAAGGAGGGGTAAGGAATGGCGATTGCCCTTTATTCAAGAAAATCCATAGAGCGAGAGAACAGCATATCCTGCGAAACGCAGATTGAATACTGCAAAGCTATGATTAAACCGGATGAAAAACTTGAAAAGGTTATTACATTTATTGATAACGGTTATTCAGGCGGCAATATTGACCGCGACGGATTTCAGGATATGATGCGTCAGGTTGAGCGCGGAAAAATAAGCAAAATTATTGTTTACCGTCTTGACCGTATAAGCAGGTCATTATCAGACTTTGTAGGTATTCTGGAAACTCTAAAAAGATATAATGTTCAGTTTGTTTCCTCGCAGGAGTCGTTTGATACTTCAAGTCCATACGGCGAAATGATTGTTAAAATACTTATGGTATTTGCGGAATTTGAACGACAAAGTATCATTGAACGTGTTACACAAGCATACGCGCATAGAAGTGAAATAGGCTTGTATATGGGCGGTCGCCGTCCTTATGGCTTTAACCTAAAAGACACGGTAATACATAATATAAAAACAAAGATGTACGAGCCGATTTCATCAGAAATTGAACAGTTGAAATATATATTTGAAAACTATGCTGTACCTAATGTAACACTTCGCAGGCTGATGGACAACTTAGTACAGAATAATATTTTACCGACGGAAGGAAGCTGGTCTACGGCAAAATTATCCAACATCATAAAAAATCCGATATATGTGAAAGCGGATAACGCTATATATGAGTATTACGCTAATAACAATGCTAATATCATAAGTGACATAAATGCTTTTGATGGCATACACGGCTTGCAAATATATGGTAAAACAAAGCATACGGCTGATGATATGTCTGACATAAAGGTTGTAGTTATGACTCACGGGGGCATTGTAAATTCAGATGTGTGGCTTAAATGTCAGAAAAAAATTGAACGCAATAAGCAGATAGGCAATTCTATAAGCAATTCTACAAGTTGGATTGGCGGTAAAATAGCCTGTAAACAATGCGGCAGAACAATGACTGTTACACGAGGCGGAAAGCATAAAGACGGAACGCAAACACGTTATTTTAGCTGTACTGGCAAATCACATAATCGCATATGCAAAGGAACAAAGGTTACGCTATACGCCGACAGCTTGGAGGATATGGCGTATAACCTTATTTCTGAAAAACTTGAAACGCTCAAAGGTTCACGCAAAAAGGTTTCAACCGATAATTCTAATAAAATCAACCTGCTGAAAAATCGCATAAGTGAGATTAAGCTGTCGCAGGACAAACTTGTGAATATGCTTTTGAATGATGAATTTGACAGGGATATGATTGCTTTATTAAACGAAAAGGCAAAAAAGCTGTCAGAAGAACGTCAGCAACTCTCAGAAAAGATTGAAATGCTTGAAAATGAGGAGAATGAAATAATCAGCGTTATAAATCTGTCTGAAAGGTGGAAAACTGCCAATACAGAAGAACGCAAGGCTGTTTGTAATGTATTGATACATAAAATATTTATTGCGGAGAACGGCTCTTGCGAGGTCGTATGGAATATATAGGCATTTAATCTATTGCTTTTATATTCTGAATATGCTATAATTAGGGTGAAATGAGGTGAGATATATGGACTGTTTAATACTCAACGGAGATAATGTTGCGGCGGAATGGATAAATAATGAGCTTAAAGTGTTAAACCACAATATGCTGCCACTGTATTTGGACTTGACCGGAAATGTTCAAAAATGGCTTGAAACACGCGCCATAGATTCTCACCGCGCAAATTCACGACTGTTGAAAAAGGCTTTGCGTCTTACAGAGCGGGATGATATTAGTTCTGTTTTATCCGTAAATGCTGTTACAATCACGGATAATTATTGGATAAAACCCATTGGCAGCGACCTACGCTACAGCGATGTACGATTTAACAATGACTATTTCGCAAATCTCGCTTTGACAGGAAATTATGACAGCTTTAATAGAGCCGCAAACAATAAAAATTCGAGAACCCCCGAACTTACCAATACGGGCAGCTTTGAAAAGTGCTGGAAGCTGATTAACGGCGAATGGTGGATGTATAAAAAAGCCAATCACGAGGAAATGTTTTCGGAACTGTTCATATATCAGCTTGGCATAGAATTAGCCTTTAATATGGCTGAATATAAGCGAGGCAAAGGCATTATAAAGACAAAAGATTTTACAGATAATGCTATGGTAAACTTTGAGCCTGCTTTTAATTTTATGAACGACAACGAGGATTATATCGCAACAGTCAATGCGCTCAGGGATTTATGCCCCGATTGTATCGAAGATTATGTAAAAATGCTGTTTCTTGATACCGTCTGTGCTAATCCGGACAGGCATACGTTCAATTTCGGAATTTTGCGCGATACCGAAACAGGTGATGTTTTAGGGTTGGCGCCGAATTTCGATAATAATATGGCGCTGATTTCAAAAGGTTATCCGAAAAACATCAAAAGGAAAAACGATTTGCTTGTAAGGTTGTTTAATGAGCTTCTTGAATATGACAGCCGCTTGAAGCAATATATTCCCTCGCTGACAGAGGAAATGGTTTTGAAAACTATAAAATCCGTTGGTATGCGTGTAAAAAGTAAAGAGATTACAGAATTTATTATGAACGGATATAAGCAAATAGATAAATAAAGATTTGGAGGTGTGAGTTATGTGTGATAAGATTTATACAATAGATGATATAAAATCAGCTTTAAAGCCTGTATTTATAAGCTACAACATCAATAAAGCCGTTTTGTTCGGTTCATATGTAAAGGGCTTAGCAAACGAAAAAAGTGATGTTGACTTGTTGCTCGACAGCGGATTAAAGGGTTTAAAATTTGTTGGTCTTATTGAGGATGTCAGAACTGCTCTTGATAAAGAGGTTGATGTTTTTGATGTGGCTCACATTATCCCCAATTCAAAAATATCAAATGAAATTAACAGAGATGGGGTTTTGATATATGAAAGATGAGATAATTCTAGAAAAGATATAAAGGTGTCGGAACGAGAATTTTTCATATTTTGTGTAAACTGAATTTTGGTTTACATAAAACCTTTTGAAATATTATATCAAAATCCGTACCCCAGTCAAGGCTAAAATGCATGATATAATCAGCCTTGACAGGAATACGGATTTTTTGATGTTTAGTAATTACAAAGGTTTACATAATATTGTGGCTTAAAAGTTTACACAAAACTTGTAACAGCCCCGTCGGACTCAAATCCGACACCTTTGCATATACAGAAAATCTGTTTGAAACAGTCAAAATTGCTTCGCCGAATCGCTGGAAGTGGACGACTTCGCGCTCGCGTAAGAACTTTATTACATCGTTTACATCAGGGTCGTCAGAGACTTTTAGTATATTGTCATATACAACCCTTGCCTTCTGCTCTGCTGCAATCATATAAGAACAACTTTTGATTAAAAGTTCCAGTGAATTTCAATCGGAACGTCCCTTGTTCCCGGAATACGTTTGCCAACAGATATATAATCAATCAGCGTTTCCACGATTTCGCGGGTAAGATGTTCCAAGTTGGTATAT
>UQOT01000070.1 GCA_900542675.1 uncultured Eubacteriales bacterium
TCATTCACAAGCAAGTTAATATTAAATTTTGTCTAAACTTTGGGGTTCACTTCACCTGCGGGGCGCCTTATTTTTATTCTATCAACCGGCGGTTATTGCTGAAACGGCTGTGTCCCATGCGGTATTGGCGGTCACAATCTTTGCGGAAAATTCGGTCATTGCGTAACTTGTTATATCAGGATTATCGCTTTCTCTAGCCGCCTCTATTGTTTTAAAGCCTTCTCTGTAACCGTTAAGCGTACTGTTTAATACCGAGGCAAGCTGCCTGTCGGTTTCGCTCAGCGTTCCGCCGCTAAGCAGCTTGCTATTCTCTGATACTATCGCCTCTATACTTTGGGATATACCGTCATACTTTGCCCACCACTCATCGCTGAGTGGCTCGTTCATCAATTCATTTCCAACTGCTCTCAAGTCGCTGAATGATAAAAATATATCGTTAAAAGTCGGTTCTGCGGACACTAATGCAGTAGTATACTGCTTTCCGGAAGCGCCGCAGCCGCCTAAAATTCCTGTAGTCAGCAGCATTATTGCTGCAAAACACGCAAATGTTCTGATTTTCATAATATTTGGTCTATACTCCGTTATTTCTGTCGCTGCACAGCATAACAATTACCGTGCCGCTTTCAAACTCCACACTTCCGCCTCTTTCGGGCAAAAATTCATTGCTCGACGCCTGAACCAATCCAGGACTTAACGTCATATCCTCTGCTTCATACTTAAAGCCCTTAATACTTGTATGCATAACATATCCCCCATACGCAAAAAACGAAACATACTTCTTATCAGCTCTGTATTCAAGCGTAAATGACTTATTCTCCATCCAAATTTCATTAATATCGTCAATCATTTTTAGCCGTACGCCGTGCTCCAGAGCATACTTTATCAAGCAAAAATGCGAAAATTCCTGGTCAATTCTGCCTCCCAGACCGCCGTACAGCTCTATCTCTGTACAGCCGCGCTCTATCGCAAGGTCGATTGCAATATTCGTATCGGTCTTATCCTTCTCGGGCGGAAAAACATAGTGTTCAATCCCGTTCGGATACTCCGCCTTATAAGAATCGTTATCGCCGACAATCACATCGGGCACAATTTCGAGCGCCTTCGCGTGACTATATCCGTTATCCGCGCATATCACGAGACAGTCCGAAAAATCGGTGTCTCTCAAATAATCATAGCTGCGCATCTCGCCGCTTGAAAAAACTATTGCTTTCACCGAGCAATCCCCCGCTTGGCATTCGCCATCATTGTCTTAACCGTCTTATTTATATCCTTGGACTTAAATATCGCCGAGCCCGACACAATCACGTTAGCGCCTGCGCAAATCGGGCTATCTATATTGTCCTCGGTAATTCCGCCGTCAACCTCTATATCAGCATTGCTGCCTATTGTGTCAAGCTTCTTTCTGAGTGCGGTAATCTTTTCTTCAACCTGCTTCATATAGCTTTGACCGCCAAAACCCGGTTCAACCGTCATAAGCAAAAACATATCTGCAATACCGATTGCATCATTGAGCGACTCAATCGGCGTGGCGGGTTTTATGCTTATACCCGCCCTGATGCCATGAGACTTAATATGCGTAAGCGTCGCCTTTATATCACTGACTGCCTCACTGTGCACTGTTATAATATCCGCCCCCGCCTCGGCAAACTCGTCTATAAACTTATCCGGCTCATCGAGCATTAGATGCACATCAAAAACGAGCTTTGAATGCGGTCTCAGTGCACGAACCACGTCTGCCGAATAGCTCAGGTTAGGCACAAAATGCCCGTCCATAATATCAATATGTAAATATTTTACGCCTGCACTCTCCACAGCGGCGACATCGCGCTGCAGATTTGAGGCGTCCGCCGCCAGAATTGACGGCGATAAAATTATTTCCGGCATTTTTTTGCCTCCCTAATATTTCTTATTATCAACAATCTCGTTATACTGCTCAAGATAGCTGTCGTGCCTTGATTTACTCAGCTTTCCGCTCTCTATGGCTTCAAGCACGGCGCAGCCCTTCTCCACCGTGTGACGGCAGTCCATAAATCTGCACTCCGACGTATACGGCTCAAAATCAGGGAACAGCGTACACAGCTCGCTTTCGTCAATATCCATCGCGGCAAATGAGCTAAATCCCGGCGTGTCTATAATATATCCGTCGCCTGTATCAAGCGTCATAAGCTCGCTATGTCTTGTCGTGTGCTTGCCGCGTTCAACCTTTGAGCTGACCTCGCCGGTTTCAAGATTTGCGTTTTTTAAAACGCGGTTTAAAAGGCTCGACTTTCCAACGCCCGAAATTCCCGCAAACACCGTAGTCTGACCGCTAAGTCTGCGCTTTAATTTATCTATGTTAAGATTTTCTTTAGCGCTCACCACTATTGTGTCAAACCCCGATTTTTCGTATATTTCCGTGTACTCCGAAGCGTCGGTAATATCAGCCTTATTCACACATATAACCGGCTTTATTCCGGCATATACCGCCGAAGTAATCAGTTTATCAACAACTCTTAAATTAGGCTTCGGATTAGCAGCCGAAAACACAACCGCAATCTGCGTCACGTTGGCTACAGGCGGACGAATGAGCCGATTTTTCCTCGGCAGTATTTCGCATAGCATACCGCTGCCTGACGGCTCATCAATGCGGCATGTGACGAAATCGCCGACAAGCGGCGTTATTCCGTCCTTTCTAAATCGTCCGCGGGCGCGGCATTCATACACCTTTCTGCCACAGTCCACATAATAAAATCCACCTATTCCCTTAATAATACGTCCTTCAATCATCAGTCTTCAAGCTCATCTGCATCACTGCCGCCGCCCGACGTTTCATTTCCGCCGTTGCTGCCGCCCGTCGAACCATCCGTATCACCGCCGCCTGCTCCGCCGGTATTTCCTCCGCCCGAACCACCGGTACTGCCGCCGTTATTTCCGGTATTGCCACTGCCTGTACCTCCGGTATTACCTTCGTTCGTATCCGTATTTGGTTCACTTTTTGCCGTCTCCTTGGGTGAAGGTGCTGTTGTAGGCTTATTCTCATTAGTTTTGTCATTCTCTGCTGTCGCAGT
Source organism: uncultured Eubacteriales bacterium (assembly GCA_900542675.1). GTDB lineage: Bacteria > Bacillota > Clostridia > Monoglobales > Monoglobaceae > Monoglobus. Next base: position 3,048 of record UQOT01000070.1, read on the forward strand.
AGGCTTTGCAGAGCTTTCGGGTCCCTTGCTCACCACAAGTGAAATCATATCGTCCGACTCAACACTGCTGCCCGCCTTTGGATACTGCTCAATAACCTTGCCGCTTTCAACATCGGCACTTACCTTTTCTTCAATTTTATAATTAAGTCCAAGCGCATTCAGTTCCTTTTTTACATCCTCAATCGACTGACCGATATAATTTGAAAGAACTACTGAGTTCTCTCCCGAGCTTACCACAACGCTGATTATGACAGAGTCACTTTTGCGCATATTCTGACCCGCTGCCGGAGTCTGCTCAAGTATAGTGCCTGCGGGTTTCGTGCTCTTCTCTTTGCTCTTTTCGATTATGCTGAAATCCTTTCCGTACTGCCTCTGAGCATCCTTAAGCGTCATTCCCACAACATTCGGTATCGTCATCATATCCTTTTGAGTTCCGAATATGCCAAATCCGTCAGTGAGCGCATATGTTACCGCAAATCCCGCAGCAAGAACGGCAAGTGCGGATAAAAACGCTATAAATGCAATTTTGCGCTCCTGCTTTTTCTTCATACGCTTTGCACGCCTTTCGTTAAGTCTCTCCATCTCCTCATACTGCATATCCTGCTCGTCTATATCATCTATATCATAACCCGGAATATCCATTCCAAAATCCTCCGAGTCATCAATTGCAGGCATCTTAAGTGTACTGTCACTATCGTCAAACGGGTCAAGACTCCTTCTGCGTCTGCCGCCTTGAATGCTGTTTGATTTTCCGATTTCAATGCTTGGGTCGTCAAGCATATTCTTAAGGTCTCTTATCATATCGGTGACAGTTGAATACCTTCTGTCCTGCTCCTTTGACATCGCCTTCATAACAATATATTCAAACGCCTTCGGCACATCGGGATTAAGCGCAGTAACAGGCGCAGCATTCTCCTGAAGGTGCTTTATAGCAATAGCAACCGGACTGCTGTCATCAAACGGAAGTGTCCCGGTGAGCATCTCATACATCACAACGCCCATTGAATATATATCCGTTCTCTCATCGGTATAACCGCCGCGTGCCTGTTCGGGCGAGAGATAATGTGCCGTACCGATTGTATTGTTGCTCGCCATTGTCATTGTAGCCTGTGTCGTTGCTCTTGCAATACCGAAATCAGTTATTTTAAGCACTCCGTCGGGCGCCATAATTATATTCTGGGGCTTGATATCCCTGTGAATAACCTTATTCTTATGAGCTTCCTCAATACCCTCGCAAATCTGTATCGAGTAATTCGCAGCTTCACGCCAATTTATAACCCCCACTCGCTCTATGTAGTTTTTAAGCGTTTCGCCCTTTATAAACTCCATAACAATATAGTGAAGTCCATCCGCGCAGCCTACGTCATAAATCGAAACTATATGCGGATTTGAAAGACTCGCTGCAGCCTGAGCCTCGACATTAAAACGGCGCACAAACTCCTTATCATCTCTTAAATCCTCTTTTAAAACCTTAACGGCAACAAGTCTGTTAAGCTGTTTATCGCGCGACTTATAGACATGAGCCATACCGCCCTTGCCTATCTCCTCAAGTATTTCATATCTGCCGTCAAGTTCTTTTCCTATTAAATTCATACGGATTATTCCTCCCCTAAAATGCGTATCGTGATAACCGTAATATTATCAATACCGCCGTTTTCCTTCGCCAGATTACACAAATGCTCCGAAACCTCTTTTGAGCTTTGGCTCTCTCTGACGATATCAAGAATAGTCTCATCATCTACCATTCCGCTGAGTCCGTCGCTGCACATTACTATGCTGTCGCCTTCTTTATACTCGTACTCAAATATATCCGCACGGGTACTTTTTTCACTGCCTATAGCCCTGGTAATAATGTTCTTTTGAGGATGAACCCTCGCTTCTTCACGTGTTATTGTTCCTATTGCGACCATTTCCTCGACCATAGAGTGGTCAATCGTAATTTGATAAATCTCGTCCTTTCGGCAGGCATAAGCTCTGCTGTCACCGACGTTCGCTATGTATCCCTCACCGCCTGCAAAGGCACATATGACAGTCGTGGTACCCATACCGCTGCGGGCTGTATCCTCCTTTGAAAGCTTATAAATGCTTTCGTTTGCCGAATTCACAGCATCGTTAATCTTCTTTGGAATATCACCTGCAAATTCGCCCTCTAAAATGTCGCCGAGCGAGTCTTTGATGTAATCAACAGCAAGCCGGCTTGCAACCTCGCCCGCGTTGTGTCCGCCCATTCCATCGGCAACAACACAGAAGCCCGGTTCACAACCGTTTTCAAATCCACAGATACAGTAGCTGTCCTCATTTAGCTCACGAACGCAGCCGGTATCGCTCACGCCGTATACGTCGAACTTCATAGCTCTCACCTCCCGTAGTTATCTCTGTTGTCTGAGCTGTCCGCAGGCGGCGGATATATCTCGTCCCATCTCCCGCCTGACCGTTGCTGAAATACCGCTTCTTTCTATAATTTTCCTAAACCTGTCTACGCTTACCGCGCTGCCTGCCGAAAATCCCGTACCCTCAACAGGATTTACGGGTATCAAATTCACATGACAAAGCTCTCCGCGCAGCAGACTCACTAATTTTTCCGCATTTTCGTCCGAGTCGTTAACGCCGCTTATCAATGTATATTCAAACGTTATTCTCCTGCCCGTAGTTTCGGTATAATATCTGCAAGCCTCAAGCAGCTCGCTTATATTATATCTTTTTGCTATCGGCATTATTCTGCGGCGCGACTCATCGTCCGCCGCGTGCAGTGAAATTGCAAGTGTAATCTGCAGTTTCATATCCGCCAGTTCGTATATCCTCGGCACAATGCCGCAAGTTGATATTGTTATATGCCTCATTCCTATGTTCATTCCAAGCGGATTATTGACATTTGTAAGAAACTTTATAACATTATCAAAGTTGTCAAGCGGCTCGCCGACTCCCATCATTACGATGTTTGAAATCTTTTCACCTATATCCCGCTGTACGGTAATAATCTGGTCGATAATCTCACCTGACGTGAGATTTCTGACCCTGCCGTTTACAGTCGAAGCGCAGAACTTACAACCCATTGCGCACCCGACCTGCGACGATATACAGATTGAATATCCGTGTTTATACTTCATAAGCACCGACTCAATAAAATTGCCGTCGCTTAATTTTAACAAATATCTCCTTGTTCCGTCAAGACCCGAGACAAACTTTTTTTCGATAATTAAATTCCCCGTGGCGCAGTTTTCACTAAGCTTTTCGCGGAGCTGTTTTGATATATCGGTCATATCGTCAAAACTCTCCGCTCCCGAATAAAGCCACTTATAAATTTGCTTAGCTCGGAACTTAGGCTCTCCGAGTAAAATTATGTAATCCGTAAGCTCGGACAGCGTAAAATCCTTTAGGTTTATTTTTTCCATAATTATTTACTGTATTTCATCTTAGCGATATAAAATCCGCTTCCGCCGGTTTTGTGCGTCATCAGCTTGTTTTCGCCGATTAGCTCAAAATCTTTATGTCTCTTTAAAAACGTCCGTACCTGATTTTCATTCTCACGCCTTAAAATTGTGCAGGTGCTGTATACAAGAATTCCGCCGCGCTTTAGGTATTTATATGAAGCCTCCAAAATTTTACTCTGAATTTGTGCAAGCTCTTCTATATCTTCTTGCTTGCGCGTGCGCCTGATATCAGGCTTTGTATGCATTACTCCGAGTCCCGAGCAAGGCGCGTCGACAAGCACCCTGTCGAAAATGCCGATACAATTTTCATCGCAAACCGCCGCATCGTGACATTCTGCCTCAATAATATCAATTTGGAGGCGCTTTGCCGCACACTTTATAAGCTCTACTTTATGCTCGTGTATATCAAACGCTTTAATCCTGCCTTTATTCCTCATTCTTTCGGCAATTGCGGTCGTCTTGCCTCCGGGAGCCGCGCACACATCTATTACATTATCCCCCGGCTTCGGGTCAAGCGCAAGCACTGCCGCCTGTGAGCTTCTGTTCTGCAAAGAATAATACCCTTCTCTGTAAAGCTTTGAAGCACTTATATCAAGTCCACCGTTTACATAAAAGCAGCCGTCAATCTCGTTATCGGGAACCGCCATAATACCATCACGCTTTAAAAGCTCGATACATTTTAAATCGTCGACTTTCCCATCCGTCATACACTCGTATTTAAGCGGGTTTACGCGTATCATCGGGCTGTGCGGCTTGTCGCTCTCAGCTAATATCTTCTCGCACTCCTGAGCTCCGTATTCATCTATAAGCATATTAACCATCCATAGAGGATATGAATACATAACTGCAAAATATTCGGCGTCGCCGCCCATTCTGTCGAGCTGTTTCAAACTGCCGCCGTCTTTGGCACGTACCAGACTGCGCAAAACAGCATTGACAAAACCACCCGAACGCGCCGCATATCTCTTTGTTAGCGCAACGCTTTCGCTGCACGCCGCGGAATTTGGTATCTTACTCAAAAACATAATTTGATACGCGCCGAGTTCGAGAATGTTTCTGACCCAATAAGACATTTTTCGGATTTTAATTTTTGAAAACTGCATAATATAAAAGTCAAGCAGCTCACGTCGCTTTATACAGCCCATAACCAGCTCGGTCACAAGCCCTTTTTCACGTGCGGAACAGTTTTTATTCCTAAACTCATCGGCAATCGCCTTATTTGCATATGCGCCATCTCTGTCGAGTTTTACCAAAACCTTAAGCGCCGATTCTCTTTCGTTCATTATACCACCCTATCGCCTTTAGTCACGACGGCTTCTGTTAGAAATCAATATAAGCCTCAGCAAAGACATAATTGCCGAAAACGCGGCAGCAACATATGTCATTGCCGCGGCGCTCAGTACCTTTTTTGCTCCGTTTAATTCCTCGGGATTAAGCATTTCGTATGAATTAAGAGTCTTAAGCGCACGGCTGCTCGCATTAAACTCAACAGGCAGCGTGATAAGCTGAAACACCACAGTCGCCGCATACATAATAATTCCAATATCTATCAAAATCGGTGAATAACTGCCGAATGCTGCAAGTACAATGCCGATTAAAACTATCGGAATAGCAAGATTACTGCAAAGGCTAACAACCGGAACAATCGCATTTCTGACTCTTATCGGAGTATATCCGGTCGCATACTGCACCGCGTGGCCGCATTCGTGGGCGGCAACGCCTATCGCACCTATACTGCGGCTTGTGTAGGTCGCATCGGATAAATTAACTATATTTGTCCTCGGGTCAAAATTATCGGTCAGATTTCCGTCGATATGCCGAACCTCAACATTATTAAGTCCGTTTTTGTCAAGTATCAGTCTTGCCGCGTCCGCACCCGTCAGACCACGCATTGTGACGATTTCCGAATACTTTTTAAATGTACTCGACACCTTAAACTGCGCCCACATTGCAAGTAAAAACGCCGGAACAAGCAACAGCATTGTCGGGTCGTAAAATATAAATGGATACATAAATTTCCTCCTGAAAACTATTATCCGCGGGCAAAACACGCCCGCAAAACCTATTATACTATTTCAGTACCGTTCCTATATCAATACTATGTCCGTTTAAATAACTTGCGGCAGCCATTCTCTTGCCGCCTTTAAACTGAAGTTCTTTTATAATTATACTTACACCGTCTCCGCAGCATACCTCAATTCCGCTCTTTCCGGCGGATATAACCTCTCCCGGACTGCTGTTTACTGCATCTTTTCCAAAATGTGCGTCATAAATCTTCATCACATTATCGCCGCACATCGTATATGCAACAGGCCACGGATTTGTGCCGTATATTAAGTTGATTATCTCATTATGAGACTTTTGCCAGTCGATTTTCCCTGTATCCTTACTAAGCATTTCGGCATAATTCGACAGCTCATCATTCTGTTTTTCCCTAGGTGCGTCACCTTCCGCAATTGCACGCAGCGTCTTTACTATAAGCTCAGATCCCATCTTTGAAAGCCGATTAGAGAGTTCGCCCGCAGTCTCATACTCGCCGATTTCCGTCTCAGACTTAAATATCATATCACCGGTATCAAGTCCCTGCTCCATATACATAGTAGTGACGCCGGTCGTCTTCTCGCCGTCAATAATGCAGCGCTGTATCGGCGCGGCTCCGCGGTACTTCGGAAGCAGTGACGCGTGAACATTAACGCAGCCGTACTTTGGAAAGCCAAGCACGTACTTCGGCAATATTCTGCCGTACGCCACAACAACAATTATATCGGGACTGAGCGCCGTAAGCTCATCTAAAAATGCGTTATTTTTAAGCGATACAGGCTGAAATACCGGTATTTTTCTGTTCTCCGCCGCGGTTTTAACCGGGGTTGGCTGAAGCTTATGCCCTCTCCCCTTCGGTTTATCGGGCTGAGACACAGCACCAACAACCGTAAATTCGCCGCAGTCCGCTATCATCTCAAGGCACTCCGCCGCAAATTCCGGTGTTCCCATAAACAAAACTTTCATATAAATCTCCTGATATTCCTCATTATTATATTATTATACAACAACTTCTATAATATATCAAGGAATATTTTTGTATTGCAAAAATGTTTAAAGAGTGGTAAAATCTAATTAAAAATTTATTCATATTTTGTAGGAGTATATTTTATGATTGCTATAATTGACTACGGTGCGGGCAACCTTCGATCTGTTGAAAAGGCGCTCGAATTTCTCGGTTTCCGCGCAAAAATCACCTCTGAGCCGAACGAGATTTTAAGCGCAAACAAGGTAATTCTGCCTGGCGTGGGCGCATTCGGCGACTGTATGAGGTCTATAAACACCGCGCATCTTAACGAATGTATACATAAAGTAATACGCGGCGGCACGCCGTTTTTAGGCATCTGCCTCGGACTCCAGCTGCTGTTTGATATGAGTGAGGAGTCTCCGGGCGCCGAAGGACTTAAAGTTTTCCGCGGAAAAAATATAAAAATACCTTATACAGAAGGCCTTAAAATACCGCACATGGGCTGGAACTCGCTTAAATACGACAAAAACTGTCCGATATTCAAGGGACTGGGCGATGAACCTTATGTGTATTTTGTTCACTCATACTATATGCAGCCCGAGGACAAGAGCATAATATCAGCGGTATGCGACTACGGCGCGGAGCTGCCTGTTGCACTGTGGCGGGACAATGTGTTTGCAACGCAGTTCCACCCTGAGAAGAGCGGTGACACGGGCCTTAAAATACTCAAGAATTTCGCAGAGCTGTAAAGGAGGGCTATTATGTACGCAAAGAGAATAATACCGTGCCTTGACGTAAAGAACGGACGTGTAGTTAAGGGCGTTAATTTTGTTAACTTGATTGACGCGGGAGACCCGGTTGAGGTTGCTAAGTTATATAATGCGGCAGGCGCGGACGAGCTTGTATTTTTGGATATAACCGCAACGCACGAAAACCGCGACACTGTTGTGGAAATGGCCAAGCGCGTTGCGGAAACGGTTTTTATTCCGTTTA
>UQOT01000071.1 GCA_900542675.1 uncultured Eubacteriales bacterium
ATAATACAAAATTTTATATTTGAAATATGACAGATAGAAATATCTGCTTTTTTAATACCCTAAAATCGAAAGGACTTGAAAAATGAAAATCGAAAATTCAAAGCAGCTCTGCCCTGTTTGCAAAATCGGGCAGGACACATATTTACTTGACAACAGAAATCCGTTTTGTCCGTACTTGCATTGTCATAACGGCAAAACCTGTTCGGCGTATGTACCGCTTGAAAAAGAGAATAAACCGAAGTAACGGCGTTAGGATTTAATAAAAATCTTAACGCTTTTTTTGTTGCCCGAATTTTGAAAGGGGGATTTTTTGTATGGCAGTTTTTAGAATAAACAAAACCCGTGATTATACCGTGATGTCAAACTATCACTTAAAAGATACTCGTCTGTCCCTGAAATCAAAGGGGCTTTTGTCAATGATGTTGTCTTTGCCGGAGGAATGGAACTATACTACAAGAGGACTTGCGGCAATCTGCAAAGAGGGCGTTGACAGTATCGGAACGGCGTTAAAGGAATTGGAGCGCAGCGGATATATTCAGCGTAACCGCGTCCGTGATGAAAAAGGCAAGATAACCGATACGGAGTATATCAATAAGAATATGTCAGCCGTAAACAAATTTACAGATTTAAAAGATAAATCATATTGGGCGTTTTATGAAATGCTTGAAGCAAGTAATACTCACAAGACCGTTGACGGCGCAAACGGTGAAACTTGGGTAAAATAATTGTCGATTTTGTGCATTGTAATTTACAATGAGCTATGCTATAATTCATTTGATAAAAACATAGGATTTATGGAGAGCAAAATGAATATAAGAAAAATGCTAATTGATGATTATGATGAGGTTTATGAACTCTGGTTGTCTTGTGCAGGAATGGGATTGAATAACCTGGACGACTCGAAAGATGGAATTGACATATTCCTAAGAAGAAATCCCGATACTTGTTTTGTAGCGGAATGTGAAAATAAAGTCATCGGAGTAATTATGGTTGGTAATGACGGACGCAGAGGATACATATATCATACATCGGTAAATCCTGAATATCGAAATCAAGGTATTGGTTCAAAATTAGTTGATAACGCAATTAATGCTTTGAAAAAACAAGGAATAAATAAAATAGCATTAGTTGTATTTACCAAAAATAAAAGCGGCAATGCTTTTTGGGAAAATCAAGGCTTTACAGTGCGTGAAGATTTAACATACAGAAATAAATCTCTCAAAGAGATAATAAGAATTGATACATAATTTTTTGAACTATTAAAATAGATGAATTATGTATAAAGGGTGTAAACGGTGGAGGAACGTATCGAATCGACAATGACGGTAAAAACTGAATTTGACGAGTGGGTTAAAAGCGGCTTGGATAAAGCCGAGAAAATAATTAACAAGTCAGATACAGAGAATATTAAGCAATAAGCGGTTGTTTTAATTAAACAGCCGCTTTTTTGATGAAAGGAGTGTTGCCTATTGCAGGAAGAAATTGAAAAGAAAGCGATTGCGTTGGTTGTGTCAAGCTCCAAAATGACGGGGCGCGTATTGGCACAGGCAATGCGGATATACTTGCGCAGCCGCAAAGATAAATCCCACGAGATACCGAAAGGCAAGCAGAGCTTGGCGGACTTGGAAAAGCAAAATGCCGCATTATCGAATATTGAGATTACGAATAAAAATATCCTTTCTTTTGATAAAGTGGCAAAGAAGTATGAACTTGACTATGCCCTGAAAAAGGACAGAAGCAAAACACCGCCTTTGTACTATGTATTTTTCAAAGGACGGGACGAGGAACGCATTTCAATGGCATTTTCCGAGTATTCTCAAAAACTGCTGAAAGAAAAGCCCTCTATCCGCAAGGCGCTCTGCAAATTTGCCGAGCTCGCAAAGTCGCAGGACAGGCAGCGCGAAAAAGTCAAGGACAGGGGTATGGAATTATGAAGATAGACAAGAAATTTGTTCTTTCCAATCTTCCGTATCTCTTTATCTTTTGGCTTGCGGATAAGCTGGCATATATGTATAGGATAACAGAGGGCAACAAGCTGTTTGCAGTTGTTAAGGGAGTATCAGAGCTTTTTAACGCTCCGATACTCTCTTTTCATATCGTGGATTTGTCAATCGGAGTTGTAGGCGCATTTGCAGTCAAAGGCATTTTGTATGTTCGGAGCCTGAACGCAAAGAAATACCGAAAAGGCATTGAATACGGCTCTGCCCGTTGGGGTACTGCGTCTGATATTGCGCCGTACACGGACAGCGATTTTCAAAATAATATACTGCTGACAAATACGGAACGTCTGACAATGAACAGCCGCCCAAAAAATCCAAAGTACGCAAGAAACAAAAATGTTCTTGTTATCGGCGGAAGCGGTAGCGGTAAGACGAGGTTTTTAGTCAAACCAAACATTATGCAGCTACATTCTTCCTATGTCGTAAGTGATCCGAAAGGCACTCTAATCTTGGAGTGCGGCAAGTTACTTGAACACAATAATTATGTTATCAAGGCGCTCAATACGATAAATTTCAAAAGTCCCGTTGATATGCTCTTTGAACACTTAGAGAAAAAACAGCCGGAGCATTTTGCGGTCAAGCAATACCGCAAATTCAAATTAGCCGCCGGTAAGACATTAAAATCTATCTTGGTTAGCTGCGGCGCGCGTCTTGCGCCGTTTGATATTAAGGAGCTCAGGGACTTAATGGAATATGACGAATTGGAGCTTGATACATTGGGCGACAGGAAAACGGCGCTGTTCATTATCACAAGCGATACGGATAACACCTTTGATTTTGTTACGGCTATGGTGGTATCACAGCTTTTCAATATCCTTTGCACAAAGGCAGATGATGAATACGGCGGCAGACTTCACTTTGCTACCTGCAAAAGTTTTGACGGCTCGCAAGACCACTACCGCTGTGCAAGGTACAAGAGCAATACGGGAGATTGTACGGCGCACTTCATCAGAGAGGAAGTCTTGAAAGCTATCGTCCTTAAACGGATATTCGATGTAACGGCACTGTTTTATGAGGATATTACCGCCTTTATGGAACTGATACACAAACAGCGGTTTGTGATGAAGCGGAAAAGGACATGAAACGCAAACGTCGGGAAGTGGAACAGGCAAAAAAACGGATTGTGGAGCTTGACCGGATTTTCAAGCGTATTTATGAGGACGACATCAATGGCACAATCATACATGAACGGTTTTTAAAACTGTCTGCTGAGTATGAAGCGGAACAGCGAGATTTGACGGAAAAGGTAAATGCGGAGCAGAAAGAAGTCGATACATACGAACAGAATAAAAGCGATTTTGACAGCTTCGCTGCCATTATCCGCAAGTATGTAGGCATAACGGAATTGACGCCCGCTATTGTCAATAAGTTTATTAAAAAAATCGTTGTCCATGCGCCGGAAAAGATAGACGGCAAGCGTTTTCAGAAAGTGGATATTATTTTTAACTTTGTGGGAGAAATCCATTTGCCGACTGACCCGCAGACAGAATAGAAAGCAACGAATAAACAGGAAAAGACGGCATAGCCCTTGTAATAGGGCTACACCGCCTAATCGGAAATTACTTCCTTGTAACCGAAAACAAAAAGGTTTTGAGCGTCAAATAAACAGTATTAACCTCTAAAATTGAATATTTTATAATAAAAATATCTCGGTAATTTTGAAGTGAACCCCAAAGTTTAGACAAAATTTAAATCTTGAATCCGAAAAAAGCGGAATGAGTGTAGAAATTTATAGTCTTACCTCTGCCGTTACATCAAATTTCATTTGAATATTACGTTTTCTGTTTGCCATAATTTTTTTACCTCGTTCTTTCTATAAGGGGTTTGGGGATTTTCACCAAGATTTTTTTCAATTTTCTAAATCGAAAAACCGTGAATGGGTACTCATTCGCTTTGCTTGCTGTCCATAAAACTCCTTATACTATAATAAACAAGGGAAAAACGAAAAAATAGGCATTTTTTTGAAATTTTTGAAAAATTTTTATGGGAGGTATCAAAATGATATATGGGCAGTGGGAAAACAAGGTTTTTCGTAACATTATATAGCTATTCGTCCAAAGATGTTGAAATTCCGATATAAAACCAATACAATTATGAGTACAATGTGATAAATCAGAGATAATCTATTCGCAAAAACAGAGGATAAAAAAATTACAAAAAATTGTATATTCTCTTGATAAAAACAATACGGATATGCTATAATATAAGCACCACATATATTTTAATAATTTTGTACAAGTTAGTATTGTAAAAATGCTGGCTTTATTTGTCGTACTTGTATGAAATTATTAGTATGAAGATGTGTGGTAACATTAAAAATCTAAGCCGCGTTTTTATGCGTGGCGTAGGATTTTATGCCACGCATTTTTTAATGCAGAAACGGAGGATTTTCCAAATGAAAAATAAAGTTATCAGTTCGTTTTTGGCAATTTGTATGCTGTTTGCTCTTTTGCCCCTAACGGCGTCGGCTGATGAGCCAAAGCCGCTTACCACGCCAATTAAATTGGGCGATTATGTCTATATGGGAACATACAACGGTTCGTCTATCCTGTGGCGGTGCGTGGCGTTCGAGAAAATCAGCGGCTATGACGAGGACGGCAATCCGATAACCGACTCGACCAAAACGGTAACGGAATATGAGGACGGCTATCTGCCGCTTATGCTTGCGGATAAGTCGATTTGCAATAAGGAGTTTGACGCGGCGGGCATTGTCACGACCGGCTCGCACGGCCGTGACAATGCCAATAGCAGCCGTCAAAAATATGGCTCAAACTATTGGGGCGACAGCAATATCCGCGACTGGCTCAATTCCTCCGAAAGCGCGGGAAATGTGAAATGGACTTGCGGAAACTCGCCGAGCTATGCGAATGAGGCGGGATTTTTGACGAACTTCACCGACGCGGAAAAAAAGGCGATAAAAACGGTAACGCAAAAATCGCTGTTGACGGAGGTTGACCAAGAGCTTAAAGTGGACGGAGCGAGTGCATATCATACATATGGGTCCCATATTACCGAAGTAGTGCAAAATTACACGATTGCTTACGCCGAAAACATAACGGATACAATGTTTTTGCTTGACGTTCAGCAACTGTATAATGTGTATAAAAATTATAGCAGCTACTATAGACTTTCTTCTGTAGAGTACTTTCTCCGTTCGCCTTCCGCTAGCGCCTCCGCTAGTATGCGCTATGTTGACCTATACAGCTATGTCCCCTCCAAAGCTCCGCGTGCCAGTATCGGCATTCGCCCCGCATTTTACTTAAATCAGCAATCTGTAATCTTTACATCGGGCGACGGTACAAGCGAGAGCCCATACTTAAGCACGATCCCCGACCAAACCTACACCGGCAGCGAGATTGAGCCGGACGTAACGATTAAGGACGGCGATACTACGCTTGTAGCAGGCACGGATTATACGGTTACATATTCCAACAACATCAATGTCGGCACTGCGACGGTAACGGTTACGGGCATGGGTAATTATAGCGGCACAGCAACAACGAGCTTTACAATCAATAAAGCTGATATATCCCCGGTTGTTTCAATGGACGGCTGGACTTACGGCGAAACGGCAAATGAACCGTCTGTAAGCGGCAATGCGGGCGGCGGCGCGGTGACATATCAATACAAGGTCAGCAGCGCGGAAGATAGCGATTATTCTGATACCGTGCCGTCAAACGCGGGTACATACACCGTAAAAGCGACTGTCGCGGAAACCGACAATTACAACGGCGGCACAGCAACGACTACGTTTAATATTGTGCAAAAGCCGCTTGCCGCGCCAATTAAATTGGGCGATTATGTACAAATGGGAACATACGATACCGACGGCGACGGCACGGCGGAGCCTATTCTGTGGCGGTGCGTGGCGTTCGAGAAAATCAGCTGCTATGACGATAAGGGCAATCCGATAACCGACTCGACCGATACGGTAACGGAATATGAGGACGGCTATCTGCCGCTTATGCTTGCGGATAAGTCGATTTGCAATAAGGAGTTTGACGCGGCGGGCATTGTCACGACCGGCTCGCACGGCCGTGACAATGCCAATAGCAGCCGTCAAAAATATGGCTCAAACTATTGGGGCGACAGCAATATCCGCGACTGGCTCAATTCCTCCGAAAGCGCGGGAAATGTGAAATGGACTTGCGGAAACTCGCCGAGCTATGCGAATGAGGCGGGATTTTTGACGAACTTCACCGACGCGGAAAAAAAGGCGATAAAAACGGTAACGCAAAAATCGCTGCTGTCGAATTACGACAAAGAGCTTAATACCGTGGACGGAGAGAGTGCAGCTCATACATATAGTGACTCTATTGGCAGCGTGGTGCAAAATTACGCGACTGCTTACGCCGAAAACATAACGGATACAATGTTTTTGCTTGACGTTCGGCAACTGTATAATGTGTATGCAAATGATAGCAGCTTGGGCAATAGCTATTATAAAAATGCCATGGCAGGATACTGGCTCCGTTCGCCTTACTCCGAACGCTCCGGCTCCGATAGTGCGCGCGGTGTCGCCCCCGCCGGCTCTGTCCTCGCCTACTATGATACAAACGACTTCGGCGTTCGCCCGGCTTTTTACTTAAATCAGCAATCTGTAATCTTTACATCGGGCGACGGTACAAGCACTAACCCATACTTAAGCACAATCCCCGACCAAACCTACACCGGAAGCGAGATTAAGCCGGACATAACGATTAAGGACGGCGAAACAACGCTTGTAGAAGGCACGGATTATACGATTGAGTATTCAAACAACATCAACGCCGGCACTGCGACGGTAACGGTTACGGGCATGGGCAATTATACCGGCACAGCAACAACAGATTTCACAATCGTAAAGGCAGGCTCGCAGACAACGGCTGAAAATAAGACCGTCACATACGGCGAAACGCTGACATTGACGGCAAACGTATCAAAGCAGTTGAGCGCGCTAAACAGCTTGTCGCTGTTCAGCGTTGACGCTGACAAGGTAGAATTTTATGTTGGCGATACCTCGCTCGGAATGGCAGAGGTAACCTATGACGATGATACCGCAAAGGACAGCGGAACGGCAACGCTTACAATAAATACGGTTGAAAAACAGCTCGCAATCGGTGCCAATACAATTACAGCGGTTTACGGCGGCAGTATAAACCTTAACGGCAGCGAAAACGACAGTATAACGGTGACGCTTAATAAAAAGCAGGTCGGCTTAACGTGGTCGGGATACGATACCCGCGATTATGACAAAAACGCAAGCAGCGTTACGGCGGCAGCGACAGGCGTTGAGGAGGGCGACAGCGTAACCGTAACGGTTACGGGCGGCGCGGAAACCGACGCGGGAGAGCATACGGCGACGGCGGCATTAACGGGTACCGACGCGGAATATTATGCGCTGCCTGAAGCGGCAACGCAGAGCTATACAATTTCAAAGGCGCGCGTAACCGCGCCGACGATAACAAATAAGATTTACACCGGTGAAATACTGACGGCGGATGTTGCGGCAAGCGATATTTATTCAGTCAGCGCGAATGACGGCGGCGTAAACGTCGGTGAATATGACGTTGTGCTGACGCTTACCGACAGCGATAATTACACTTGGCAGGACAGCGATGACGCGGCAAAGACGCTGAAATTTAATATTACGCAGGCAACAAACGCTTGGACAACCGAGCCGTCGGTATCGGACGTAACCTACCCTGCGGCGGTCAGCCCCGATATGGGCGCGGCTAAATTCGGCGACGTCAGCGTTACATATGCCGGAACGGATGACACAAGCTATGAAGAAAGCGCAACCGCGCCCACAGCGGCGGGAAGCTATACGGCAAAATTCAGTGTTGCGGGTACAGATAATTATACGGGACTGAGTAAAGAAGTAAGCTTCACAATCGCAAAGGCAGGCTCGCAGACGGAGGTTAAGGATAATCAGACCGTCACATACGGCGAAACGCTGACATTGACGGCAAACGTATCAAAGCAGCTGAGCGCGATAAACAGCTTGTCGCTGTTAAGCGTTGACGATGATAAGGTAGAGTTTTACGTCGGCGATACCTTGCTCGGAACGGCAGAGGTAACCTATGACGATGATACCGCAAAGGACAGCGGAACGGCGGAGCTTACAATAAATACGGTTAATAAACAGCTCGCAATCGGAGATAATACAATTACAGCGGTTTACGGCGGCAGTATAAACCTTAATGGCAGCGGCAGTGACAGTATAACGGTGAAGCTTAATCAAAAGCAGGTCGGCTTAACGTGGTCGGGATACGATACCCGCGATTATGACAAAAACGCAAGCAGCGTTACGGCGGCAGCGACAGGCGTTGAGGAGGGCGACAGCGTAACCGTAACGGTTACGGGCGGCGCGGAAACAAATGCAGGAACGTATACGGCTACAGCAACAGGTTTAACCGGTACCGGCGCAGAATATTATGCGCTGTCGGAAACGTCAATGCAGAGCTATACAATCAACCAAACCACGCCGGATTACACAATCCCGACAGGCTTGACCGCCATAATCGGCAAAACGCTTGAAAGCGTGGTTCTGCCGAACGGCTGGAGCTGGAGCGACAGCAGCGCGAGCGTAGGTGCAATCGGCAATAATGAGTTTACGGCTGTATTTACGCCCGATGATACAGTGAATTACAACAGCGTAACAGAAACGCTGACGGTAACGGTCGGATACGCGGCAGCCGAAATAAAACGCGGCGAAAGCGTTATCCGAGAGGACGAAACCGTTACATATAACGAGGACTGCACAGTTACTATTGACAAGGACGGCGACGGAAGCGCGGAGGTTACAATTACCGTTCCCGACGATACGGAAAGCGTTACGGTGGACGAAAACGGAAACGTGATTGTTCCCGATAACGGCACAGTGAAAGTCGGCGAAAATGAGGAAATCACGCTGCCGAGCGGCGGTACGGTTGACAATGACGGTAATGTCACGGGAGAAACAGTTGAGGTAGGCGACACGACAATAACCGCGCCCGAAAATGATAAGGTTACAACCGACAAGAACGGCAACACGGAAGTTACGGCAGGGACGACGGTTGAAAAGGATAATGTTAAAATTACCATTGACGAAGGAAACGGAACAGTTGATAAGGACGGAAATATCACCTTCCCCGAGGGTGGCAAGGTAACGGTTGAGTATGACGGTACGACTACTGCTGTTGACGTTGAAGCAGGCGGCACAGTCAATCCGGGCAGCTTTTCCGTTCCATCGCCCACGCCGACAGTTAAAAAGAGCAGCGGCGGCGGTACGGTATCGTACAAGGTTTCGTTTGACGTTGGCGAGCACGGCAAAATCACAAGCGGCAGCGCGACCGTAAGCGTTAAAAGCGGTTCAAAGGTTAAGGAAGAAAATGTGCCGACCGTTACGGCAAACGACGGATATGTATTTCTCGGCTGGAGTGCTGACGGTGAAACAGTCGCAGACGTAACGGCGGCAGTGATTAAAAAGGCGACGACCTTTACCGCGCTGTATGAAACGTCAGACGCTGAGCCGACAAATGTTCCGTCAGAAACGGACGCTCCGTCGGAAACAGATAAACCCACAGCTACAGACGCACCCGAAAATCCGTTTACGGACGTTTCGGAAAGCGATTGGTTCTTTGACGATGTAATCAACGCGTACCAGTACGGTCTGATGTCGGGCGTAAGCAATACGGAGTTCGCGCCGTATATGAATATAACGCGCGGAATGTTTGTGACGGTTCTCTACCGTATGGAGGGCGAGCCGGAAACGGCGCTTGATTATACGTTTACAGACGTGTCGGCGGACGAATATTATACAAACGCTGTCGCGTGGGCGTGCGAAAACAATATTGTTTCGGGATATTCCGAACAGGAATACGCGCCCGACGATATTATTACCCGCGAGCAGATGGCGGCAATAATTTACCGCTGCGCTAAGCTTAAGGGCTATGACACAAGTATAAACGGCGGTATAAGCTATGCCGACAGCGGCGATATTTCCGACTACGCAAAGGACGCGGTTGTATGGTCGGCGGATAACGGCATTATGATAGGCAACACAGATAATACATTTACACCGCAGAACAACACCACCCGCGCAGAAGCAGCGGCAGTATTTACGAGAATTGCTGAGAAATTAAAATAAATAAACAAGATTAGATTGTGGGAGAGCTTATTAAGGCTCTCCCACAATAATAAATTATATGAAAAATTATAATATTCAAAACAGCGTACTGCCGAAACTTATTAAGCATAAATCAAATATTAAATCAAAGCTGAATTTGTTAAAAAAATCATTTTAGCAAATTCGGCTTTTTTAATCTCTTATGCGAAATTTGACCGATTAACAGCAAATAACGGGAAAAGCATTATATTTTATGTTTTTATGACAGGAAATATAACGCTTTTTTGTTTTTGTACGGCAGAACCGAATATATATGAAAAAAATTTTAGATATATATGCGGAATTTATTTTATTTGGCTATATAACATTCTTTTCTGT
>UQOT01000072.1 GCA_900542675.1 uncultured Eubacteriales bacterium
GTTGATATGTGGTTTACAAGAGCCTACATCTGGCGACTATGTTCTTTATGGCAAAAAGCACATAGATAAGGACATTACAAAATCTCGTCGCAGAATGGGAGCAATCGTAGAAACACCGTCAATTTATGTTGATTTAACAGCGTATGAAAATTTAAAGGAGCAATACAAAGTATTAGGTATTCCCTCTGATGATGGAATTTCCGAAATATTAAAATTAGTTGGTCTTGAAAATACGGGAAATAAAAAAACAAAAAATTTTTCTCTTGGTATGCGTCAAAGACTAGGTATTGCGGTTGCTCTTGCAGGTTCGCCAGATTTTCTCGTTCTTGATGAGCCAGTCAATGGACTTGACCCACAAGGAATTAAAGAAATTAGGGAATTGATCTTGAAGCTCAATCAAGAACATGGAATTACCGTTTTGATTTCTAGTCATATATTAGACGAGCTATCAAAACTGGCAACATACTATGGCTTTATTGACAATGGTAAAATGATAAAACAGATTAGCTCTATTGAATTGGAAAGTAAATGCCGAAAATGTACTCATTTAAAAGTATCAAGCACAAAAACCCTTGCTTATGTTTTAGACACTATGAACATTGAATATAAAATACTTTCTAATACAGAAGCGGATATTTTTGAAAAAGTTAAGGAAATTACAGTTGACCAGCTCGGTGCTGACGAAGGCGACGTTACACTTGAAGCTTCGTTCATCGACGATCTCGACGCTGACTCTCTCGATATCGTTGAGCTTATGATGGCGCTTGAAGAGGAATTCGACATCGAAATCCCCGACGAGGATGCTGAGAAGATTTCAACGGTAAACGATGCAGTTGAGTATATTAAGGAGCACCAGGCGTAATATAAACGCAAATTAAGCTTTATGCCGCCGCGGACGGATTTTCGCGGCGGCATAAGCGAACAGTTATACGGAGATTTACGCCCCGTAAGCCGATAAGGTAAAGGTGAGCGTAAGTCTCTGTATAATTTATTTTAAGCTTATGGGCCGCCGCAGCGGCCGTTCAGGAGGATAATTATGAAAAGAGTGGTAATTACAGGTGTCGGCGGTGTTACGCCTGTCGGCACAGGCAGAGAGGAAATTTGGAATAACATTAAAAACGGCGTTTCGGGCATCGGAACCATAACAAAGTTCGACCCGAAGGAATTTGCGTGTCACGTCGGAGCGGAAGTTAAAGACTTTGATGTTACAAAGTACATCGACAAGAAAGAAGCAAAGCGTATGGATAAGTTTGCGCAGTACGCGGTTGCGGGTGCAAAGCTTGCGATTGAGGACGCAAAACTCGATATGGCGGCTGAGGAACCGACAAGAGTAGGCGTTATGATTGGCTCGGGTATCGGAGGTATTGATACGCTCTGTGAGCAGCACAAGCGTATGCTTGACAAGGGACCGGGCAAGGTTTCACCGTTTATGATTCCTATGATGATTTCAAATATGGCGGTGGGTCAGGTCGCTATTACGTTTAATTGCAAGGGCGTTAATCTTACAACAGTTTCGGCGTGTGCTTCGGGTACTGATGCTGTAGGTCAGGCGCTTTTGGCTATCCGCCGCGGCGATGCAGACGTGATTTTGGCGGGCGGTACAGAGGCGACGATTAACGAGCTTGCGCTTGCGGGATTTTCGTCGATGAAGGCGCTGACTACAAGAAACGATATTCCCGATAAGGCGTGCTCGCCGTTTGACGCAAAGCGCGACGGATTTATTATGGGCGAGGGCAGCGGTATACTCGTGCTCGAGAGCCTTGACCACGCTAAGGCGCGCGGCGCGGAGATTATTGCGGAGCTTATCGGCTACGGTTCGTCAAACGACGCGTACCATATGACTGCACCTGCCCCCGACGGTGAAGGCGGCGCAAGATGTATGGCGGCTGCCGTTAAGGATGCGGGCATTAGTCCGGACGAGGTGGACTACATCAACGCACACGGCACATCTACGCCGTATAACGACAAGTATGAGACTGCGGCTATTAAGACGGTGTTCGGTGAGCACGCGTACAAGCTGGCAGTCAGCTCGACAAAGTCAATGACGGGTCATATGCTCGGTGCGGCAGGCGGTGTTGAGGGAATGATTACGGCTCTCGCCGTACACGATGATTTCCTCCCGCCGACAATCAATTATGAGACTCCCGACCCCGACTGTGACCTTGATTACGTACCTGTAAAGGGACGCAGAGCAAAGGTTGACTGCGCAGTATCAAATTCACTCGGCTTCGGCGGACACAACGCCTCGATTGTAATCAGAAAGTACAAGGATTAATAAAATGGGAGGTGTGTCCTCCCATTTTATTTGAATATCGGAGTAATATAAATGAAATATGACTATGAATTTAAAGACAAAAGCCTATTGAGGCTTGCGACAACGCATATTTCATATGCGAACGACCATAATATCGAGAGTAATCAGAGACTTGAATTTTTGGGTGACAGCGTGCTTTCGTTCGTTGTCGCCGATTATATATATAAAGAATACAATAACGTCAACGAGGGCGTTTTGACAGCGATAAGGGCTAACGCGGTGTGCGAAAAGACGCTTGCGATAGCCGCGCGTAATTTGGGGCTCGGCAATGATTTGATTTTCGGACGCTCTGAGCGTATGTCGGGCGGTAAGGATAAGGACTCTGTACTCGCCGATACGTATGAATCGGTACTTGCGGCAATTTTCTTAGACGGCGGCATCAAGCCCGCACGCGATTTTGTGATGGACACAATTGGCAGTATGATAGGCGACACATCGTATGTCGAGCTTGAAAATTACAAGTCGGAGATACAGAGCTATTACCAAAAGCGCGACAGGAACCGTGAGGTTGTGACATATAACCTGATTGAAAAAATAGGTCCCGACCACAATCCGTTGTTTAAGGTTGAGGCAGTGTATGACGGCAAGGTCATAGGCAAGGGTGAGGGCAAAAATCGCAAATCCGCCGAACAGGTGGCAGCGAAGCACGCTCTTCAAAGAGTCGGGCTCGTAAAAGCGGATAAATAGGCTATATGGTGAAGTATACTAATAAAGTCCGCCGTGCACAGCTTGGCACATCTGTTGGCTGTAATGATTTGTCGGCGACGTATTCGGTTGACGCGGCGAACAACGCGGCGGTTAACAATACTTCGGGTCACGGCAAAATGGCGGAGCTTGCTCTGACACTCGCCGATAAGTTCCGCGGCAGACACGCCGAGAATGTGGGAGTTGCAAACGAAAAAGACGGAGCAGACAGATTGGTTGACGGCACTATGCTTCAGACCAAGTTCTACAGCAGCGGAAAGGGCTGTGTGGATGCTTGCTTTGCGGACAAGTCGAGCGGCGGAATGTACAGATATATAAATTCTGACGGTACGCCTATGCCGGTTGAAGTGCCGAAGGATATGTACGGCGACGCAGTCAGCAGATTTGCACAGAAAATATCTGACGGCAAGGTTCCGGGTGTTACCGAACCTGCCGATGCGGATAAGTATGTTAAGCAGAGTATACTGACATATGACAATGCGAAAAATTTGTGTTTACCTCTTACAAAGGAATCGCTCATCTATGATGCGGCGACAGGAATTGTTCATTGTTTTTTCGCGTTTGTTATAAGTACGGCGGCTGCTTTTATTTTTGCGCTTCAAAGGAAGAAGCCGAAGGGAAAAGCGGTGCTAAATGCATTTAAATCAGGCGCGAAGGTGTTCGGGCTCACATATCCTTGTCATATATTAATGTCTCAGCTTGCGAGGACTGAGTTTTTCATTTCGCTAAGGTCTCTGATAGGTCTTGAGTCGGCGGCGGAGAGCGGCGGCAGGCTTTTAAGCTTGCCGGCTGAGGTGAATAACGGACTTAAAATTGCCGTGGGAGGTACAGCGGTTTCGGTTAAAGCGGCGGCGAAACAGTTTTCGAAAATACTTTGCGCCGGGTTTATAATGAATTCAGTTGCGCTTATATTTTTCGTTTTGCCGGATTTCGTAGGTATGCTGAGAGGGAAAATGAGCGCGCGTGAATTCGGATTGCGCGCTTTGGATTTGCTTATTGCGAGATTGTTTTCAACGCTTGCGCTTACATCGGCGGCAGTAATTACGGCGATGTTCAGTATTCCGCCCGTTTTAAATATCCCTATATGCCTTGCGGCGGCGTGTCTCGGAGGAGTGCATGGAAGAAGGCTCATACACAGGCGCAGAAAAAGGATGATATAAATGACAAATTCAAATTGTGAGGAATGTGTAAATTACGAATACGATGAGGATTACGAGGAATACGTCTGTCTTGCCAATCTTGATGAGGATGATATGGCGCGGCTTTTATCCGGTAATTTTAAGGATTGCCCGTTCTACCGTCCGGGTGACGAATACTCAATTGTGAGAAAGCAGAATTGAGTAGATTGGCATATATACACATTTAAGCAGGAGGAGAATATGGCAGATAAACTTTTAAAGGCAATAACCAAAGATGGGTTTTTAAGGATATACGCACTTGATGCGACAGAAACGGTTGAGACTGCGAGGAAATATCACGGTCTTTCCCCGGTGTGCAGCGCAGCGCTCGGCAGGCTTATGTCGGCGGGGCTTATGATGAGCGGAATGCTCAAGGGCGACGACCCGACGCTGACGCTTCAAATAAAGGGCGACGGACCCATCGGTATGATTGTATCGGTCTCAGACTCAAAGGGCAATGTCAAGGGCTACTGCTCAAATCCGCTCGCCGATGTACCGCTTAAAGAGAACGGCAAGCTGGACGTCGGCGGCGCGATAGGCGGCGGTATGCTCGGCGTTATAAAGGACTTAAAGATGCGAGAACCGTATATCGGCCAGGTGCCGCTTCAGACTGGTGAGATAGGCGATGATATTGCGTATTATTATATGCAGTCGGAGCAGACCCCGAGCGTTGTTGCTCTCGGAGTTTTGGTAGACCGCGACTATTCAATAAAGTGCGCGGGCGGCTATATAATTCAGGTAATGCCCGAGTGCGACGAAAAGACGCTCTCGCGCCTTGAGAATTCAATCGGCGGGCTTATGCCCGTGACAGAAATGTTAAGCCGTGGAATGAATGTGCGTGATATTATAGATTACGTAATGCTCGGCTTTGAAACCGAGGTTTTGGAGGAGAGCGATGTGCGCTATCACTGCGACTGTTCGTACGAGCGTATGGAGCGCGCGATGATTTCGCTCGGCAAGGAGCAGATAGACGAGATTATAAACGACACGGGCGAAGCAGAGATATGCTGTCATTTTTGCGACAGAAAGTACAAATTTGACACTGAAAAACTGCTTAAGCTTAGGAATATTGCGAAATAAAATATAACAAAATAATTGACATTGATTTTTGCTTGTGGTATAATTTGCTTAAAGAAGTGTGTAAGTTATTTTACATATAAAAAAGATTATTAGGAGGTTTTTGAGATGGACTATTTAAAGAATTTTAGTTTAGACGGCAAAATTGCTCTTATCACGGGCGCGTCTTACGGCATCGGCTACGGTATCGCTAAGGCTTTTGCGGGCGTTGGCGCAAAGATTGTTTTCTGTGATATTAAGCAGGAATTTGTTGACAAGGGTCTTGCTTCGTATGAGGCTGACGGTATTGACGCAAAGGGCTATGTCTGCGATGTAACAAACGAAGATATGGTTCAGGAAATGGTTAAGAAAATTGAAGCCGAAGTCGGCGTTATTGATATCCTCGTTAACAATGCGGGTATTATTAAGAGAATTCCGATGTGCGATATGACAGCTGATGAATTCAGACAGGTTATTGACGTTGACTTAAACGCTCCGTTCATCGTATCAAAGGCCGTTATTCCCTCGATGATTAAGAAGGGTCACGGAAAGATTATTAACATCTGCTCGATGATGAGTGAGCTCGGCCGCGAGACTGTATCCGCATACGCTGCGGCAAAGGGCGGTCTTAAGATGCTGACGAGAAATATCTGCTCTGAGTACGGCGCAAATAATATCCAGTGCAACGGCATAGGCCCCGGATATATCGCAACTCCGCAGACAGCTCCGCTTCGTGAGAAGCAGGCAGATGGCTCGAGACATCCGTTTGACCAGTTTATCTGTGGCAGAACACCTGCAGGCAGATGGCTCAACCCCGATGAGCTCGGCGGTCCCGCTGTATTCCTCGCATCAGACGCGTCGAACGCAGTTAACGGCCACATTCTCTACGTAGACGGCGGTATCCTCGCCTACATCGGCAAGCAGCCGTAAAGAAAATCGGACGTCAAGCGTCTGATTTGAAAGAATTATTTAGTAAATTCCGAGGGGCTGTTCTTAACAGCCCCTTTGTTGTGTTAAAATAATATAATTTAAAAAATATGCAACTTTTTTTGTGTTTCTGCGTCTAACGCAGTGTAAGCAAAAAACAGCATAGGCTGAATACTTGATTTCAGGAGGTCAATATGACAAAAGTTAAATTTGATATTAAAAAGGTTGTTGCAGCGCTTACTGCGGCGGGTGTATTCGCTTGCGGCGGTGCTGTGTTCGCGGACGAGGAGGTAAATCCCGAGCTTATCAGTGCTCCGGACCCCGTTGTCTGTGAAGAGACGATTGCGGTTTATAACGGCGGTTCGACAATTGTAGGATATAAAGAGATTGACGGACATAAGATGGTTCCGCTCAGATTTCTTGCAGAGTCGCTTAGTTACAACGTTACATGGATTGATGAGGAGCAGAAGATTGTTCTTCACCGCGGCGCTCAGGAGATTGGTATGTACATCGGGCAGGACAGCTACTATTTTTCAAAGATGATGCCTGTGTCGGTTGGTGCGGCTCCCGTTTTGGTTGACGACAGCACTACATATGTGCCGGTTGAGTTTGTAACAGAAGTTATGGGCACACAAATCTATGACGGCGGCGACGATATGCTGACGGTTGCGCAGGCTGCGTTTGTTTCCGTAAACAGCGTTAATACGGACGAAAACGGCATTACCTCAATATCTGTTCAGGATGAGTCAAGAGGCGAGGTTATCGTTTACCTTTCCGAGGATACGGAGATTGTTGTAAACGGTGCTCAAGGTACGGTTGACGATGTTAAAGCTCTGAATGAGAAGCAGAACGTAAACATATATTATGGAGTTGCTATGACAATGAGTATTCCGCCGCAGACCACCGCACTTCGCATTGAAATCGGCAATGAGTTTCAGGCAGAAGACGCTGCAGAGGCTGTTCAGACAGTTGATTTCTCGGGCGTAATCACCGAAGTCGGCGAGGACTATGTAGTAATTGACGATAACGACACAGAGCGCCGTATCAATATAGACGACGAGGTTCAGATAAAAGGAACCGTGGATAAGCGAATTTACAAAATAGACGACCTTACTGTAGGCAGCAAAATAAGCGGCGTAAGAGGAGCGGTTGAAACAAGAAGCATCCCTCCGCAGTCACCGGCAGTATCAATAGTCATCGAAAGCTTAGCCGAGTAATACGAAGATATTATCCGCCCGTAAGGTGCCCCTAATTCTTGACTCCTGAAAGGGGTCAAGAATGCCGCCCGGGCTAGGCGGGCGGAACAGGGTCCGGCAATGATTTGCAAAATATTTACAAAATGCCAATCAAATTGTTATAATCAGAAATTGTCCATTCAAAGGTAATATCCAAACATTTACATATAGCGGCAACTTCATAATCGGTAGCCTGCCGCATATTTTTTTCAATTTTACTTATCATCTGCTGATTAATATTTACGTTTAACGTTTGCAGCTTTGCTGCCAAATCCGACTGTGAAAGTTTTTTGTTTTCACGCGCTGCTTTGAGCTGCTTTGAAATTATATTTTTATTTCCGTAAAAATTTATTTGCTTCATAAAATATCATTCCAAACAAAAATAAGGTAATGTAACGTATTGGCTTTATCATAAATTAGTGCTGTAATTACGTTGCATTAACGTAATTATAGCATTTGCAAATAAAAGAAAATTATCAGGAGGTATGAAAATATTAGAAAACAAGTTTGGACTTTTATCAAAATTTTAAACTTAATACAAGACAGCCGAGTACGGCTATACATTGGGGACGGATTCCGAGCTTATCGCAGCGGTTGATGTACCGGACAGCAACTACACACATACATATCAGTGGCGTCAGGTCGGAAGCAAAGTCAACTACGGCGGCACTTTGGTAACCGAGTTGACAGGCATAACCCTGACCTATGACGCTGCCCCCGGGACGCGCCGATAACGCGAGGCGTCAGAAAAGCACACAGCGGAACAACAAAAATCCCCCGCCGCATTTTGCGGCGGGGGATTTGAGATATTGTCGTTTTTGGCGGTGTTATATTATTCCGTATACGCCCCAGATTACTTTTGCGGCTTCGGCGCGGGTGGCGTTGCCGCGTGGTTTAAAGCTTCCGTCTTCGTAGCCGTTCATTACGCCGAGTCCTACGAGCTCGGAGATTGCGTCGCGCGCGTATGATGCGATTGACGCGTCGTCGGTGAAGTCAAGAACCACGCCGTTGCCCGACTTGTTTGCGGCTCTGTAGAGGATTGTTGCCATATCCTGACGCATTATCGATTCGCCGACGCCGAAGTATTCGTCCGACTGACCCTGAACATAGCCTGCCTGAACTGCGGCTGTAATGTACGGCGCGTACCACGCGCTTTCGTCTACATCGGCAAAATCGGTCTCGGTATCGTTTACACTTACGCCGAAGAGCTGAACCACCATCTTACAGAACTGTTCGCGTGTTACGTTGCCTGCGGGATTAAATTCGTTATCGCCCATACCGTTGACTATGCCTGCGTTGGTAAGACCGATTATCGCTTCTTTAGCCCAGTCATAATTATCTATGTCGGTGTACGGGTTTTCGTTTGCCATATTGGGTGCCTGTGTTGCGGACGGAGGGGTGCTTGGACTTAGGTCGGGGTAGAAGTTTCCGCTGCCTGTGTTTCCGGTATTGCCGGTCGAGCCACCTCCGCTCGTTGAACCGCCGGTATTTGTCGTCTTTGCCGGCAGAGCCTTGAAGGTTGACGAGCCGAGATAGTATGATATTCCGTCATAGACGTAGTAGCACTTTAAACTGTAGTGTTTATCGCCCTTATAGGCTGTTTTAGAGGTTTTTAGCTTTACAGATGTTGAAATACGGCCGTTATCGAAGCTTTCGGTTTCTTCGCCGACTTTATTTCCATCCTCATCGTATGAGTATACTGTAACCTTTGCATCTTGGTCTTTAAGCGGATTTTTGCGCTCAAACGTTATGCTGAGGCTGTAGCCTATTCTGACTTCCGCCGAGTGCTCAAAGGTGGGAAGATTGTCATATATTTCGCTTCCGCTTTCGATTTCCTTGCGGATTTCGTCTATATCGCTCAGCATATATTCTTTATAATTTCCCGTATAGTTCGTGTCTATATCGTCGTAGAGTTCGTTAGCAAGCATAGTTATTGCGGAGATAAACGCCTTTGAATATGTGAGCTGATTTAAACTCTTTGCCGAGGTAAACTGAACCTTGAGCGAACCGATTTTTGTTTGATAGTTCTCATAGGTATTATCTTTAAGTGCGTCAACGTTCTTGTTAACGATTTTGTTATTTTCGTTAATCATTGCGGTAGCCGCCTTAAATTCTTCCGCTGCGGTCGCAGCCTCGTTTAATGCACTCGGTGTTGACATTGATACATTTTCGGCTGTTTTGGTGATAAATTGGTAATTTACTGCACTGCTGTCGTCGGTAAGTCCGTCGTAGCAGTTTTGAAGCTCCATTACGCCGTATACGCTCTGCATTGCTTTTACGCAGGTGAGATAGCTGTCTACGTCTGAAATGCTCTTGCTACTGATTGAAAGTGCGGTGTCGACCGCTTTTTTGTCGATTGCGGTTAACGCTTCATATTTACTTTTTGCCGTATTTGCGGGTTCGGCATATTTTATATCAATGTTTACAAGTGACTTTTTATTTTCGTCATAGAACGACAGCTTGTCCTTATCGGGCAGAGCTAAAACTGAGTCGTATACCGTCTGCGCTTTGTCTGAAAGCTCCGGCATATTAACGCCCTTGGCTACGCTTAATTTGGGATTAATTGTGAGCTTTGCTCCATCTGCGCACACTGCGGTGAAGCTATCTATACTTATGTTCTTCACAGAAGGCACGGCGGAAGCGTTTATTGTCGCTCCGGCAAGAATAACGCTGCCCGAAACGGCATTTCCGTCTTTCCAAGTGAATTTGACCGTTTT
>UQOT01000073.1 GCA_900542675.1 uncultured Eubacteriales bacterium
GAAACATCAGCCGCGACGATAAAAGTTCTTGTGCGCTCATGCCACGCGCCGACGCCGCAAGCCGGATATACAAATGCTTGAACAGCGTAGCCCGCGCGCTCCAAGTCAAAAATCGTTTTGTCGAGCCCCATATTGATGAACCCAGCAACATTCTCGCCAAGCACCCAATGGGGGCGCAATTCTGAAATAACTCGGCACATTTCCGGCCACAGGTAGCGTACATCATCAAATCCTTTTTGACGTCCTGCGGTGCTGAACGGCTGGCAGGGGAAACCTCCGCTGATAAGTGTAATTGTGTTTCGTCCTGTTCTTTCAAAAAATTCCTCCTTGTTAAGTGTAGTAATATCACGAAAACGCGGCACGTCAGGCCAGCGTTTTTCAAGTACGGCAGTCGGATAGTCCGCCCATTCGCATTGGCATACAGTGGTAAACCCCGCCGCTTCTGCCGCAAGGTCTATTCCGCCTATGCCTGAAAACAGACTTAGATGTGTAAGCTCCTTATTCAATCTTTACCACCTCATTTGGTCTGGTTGTCATAACGCTGTAAAGCTTCGTGTCTTTCGGGAAACGGTCAACAAATGGAATTATCGTACTGCCGTAAAATAGTAATCCTTCGCCGGCTCCCGACTGTGTAACGTAAGAAAGCTGCTGCGGTGATATGCCGAGCTTCTTAGCAAGAATTTCTCTGTCGCCAGCCGCCTGATTGAGCATATAGATGTAATCGCTGTTCTCAAATATATTCTCAATTTCGGGACTTGAAAGAAGGTCTTTTACGTTCTGAGTAATACCACTCGGAATACCGCCCCACTTACGAAAACGCTTCCAAATCTCAACAGAATATGCCGCTGTCTGCTCATCTTTTAAGAGTAAATGAAACTCATCAACATAATATCTTGTTGATTTATTTTCGCTTCGGTTAATGGTTACTCTGTTCCAAATCTGATCCTGAACCACAAGCATACCGATTTTCTTTAATTGCTTGCCGAGCTCCTTAATATCAAAGCATACAATACGGTTTGATATATCAACGTTTGTACGGTGATTAAATACATTTAAGGTGCCTGTTACATACATTTCAAGCGCCGTTGCAATCCTATGAGCTTCCGCGTCATTCTGCTCTCGAATGACCCTATATAAATCTCCGAGTATCGGCATATTTTCCGGCACGGGATTTTTAAAATATTCCTCATACACCTTGCTAAGCGCACGGTCTATAATACTTTTTTCACCCGGTTCAAGCCCTGTGCGCCCGCCGATAATAAGCTCGCATAATGACAATATAAAATCAGATTTCAGCGCAAGCGGATTTTCCTCGTCCGAATAATTTAGGTTAATATCCATAGGATTGATATAATCCTTTGACGTAGGACTAAGCCGTATAACCTGACCGCCGAGGGCATTTACCAGCGGGTAATACTCCGCTTCGGGATCGCATATGTAAATATCGTCATTTGTAACAAGAAATACGTTTGTGATTTCCCGCTTTGCTGAAAATGATTTACCGCTGCCGGGGGTTCCCAAAATCAAACCGTTCGGGTTTTTCAGCATTTTTCTATCAACCATAATCATATTGTTAGATAATGCGTTCAGTCCGCAATACAAGGCTTCTTTGCTGTCCGAAAATAATTCCTGCGTGGTAAAGGGTACAAAAATAGCGGTGCTTGATGTTGTTAAGCTCCGCTGAATTTCTATTTGATTGATACCGATAGGTACGCTTGACATTAAACCCGGCTCCTGCTGATAATCAAGCCGTCTTAACGGACAATTATTCTGCTCTGCTATACTCTGTGCAGAAAATATAATATTTTCAAGTTCGCGTCTGTTGTCAGCAGTTGTCATAACGAGAATGGTAACCAAGAACATTCGCTCATTTCTTGACTGTAATTCTTCAAGCAGACGTTTGGCTTCGCCGCCGTAAGTTGCAAGGTCTGACGGAATGATGTCCATATCATACCCCGAACGCACAGCTTTTTTCTGTTCTTCAATAGTCATTTTCTGTAAATCGGTAATCTTGCGCTTTATGGTTTTTATTGCCGAGGTCTGGTCTACACTTTGGATATGAATATTTATAGATAAATTATTCTGCAAGTCCAAAAAGTCAACCAACATTCTGTCATTAAGTTCCGGCGCAAGTATCTGTAAAAATGATACGGCTCCGATTTTCTTTCCCATACGGAAAGTGCGTCCGTCCGAGAAGTCAAACGAGGTCGGCGCAATAAAATCCTTTGTTGATAATCCTGTTTTATGTATCATATTCCAGCCGAACATAAATCTATCCGGCTCGCCTATATTGAAACAGGAATGAAGAAGCTCCAGCCTTTCCATACCATTAAGAGGAAACGCCTGAACTCCAAGTATTTTGAAATTATTTAAAATATTCGCTTCAATCCGCTCTAACTTCTGCTTTGCAGCCTGTATATTATCGGCTTCAATACCAAAAGTAATGTATTTGTGCTTCACAAGTCCATTGTTACCGCGTGCAAGCTGATTTTTCAGCATTTCGGTATATTCCTGACGGATATTATCAAACCTGTCATTCTGCAACGGAATATCAATGCTCTTTTCAAAATCGGATATATTCATAATCTGATTGATAAAAGATAACTGCACCGATATTGATTTATCAAAGTAATTGAGGAAATTACAGTAGTTTTCAAATATTGTGTTTTTGTCCTCATTCCGCGCAAGCTGATAATTTATATCAAGAAATCGAATGGTTTTTGTGTAAAAGGTCTTTGTAACCTTACAAATTCCGTCCTGCCGCATTTCAATATACGGTATTGTCTGCTGCGCGCTAACAGCAATTTTGCCCTGCATTTTCGCCTTGCTGACCGCTTCTGCAAGCTGTCGGCGCTGTCTGCCGTTCAGCGGTTTATCTTTTGGGATAGTAATTTTATGATTTCCTGCTTTGGTTTTTGACAATAATATTGACCTCCTTATCTAATTTACTCTGCCGTTCTAATGCGGCGTATAGATTATTTGTCTGATACGGCCGCACTTTCGGTTTTTTAAATCTTGTGTTATAGTAATTCTTTAATATTTTTTCAAGCGGCTGGCCGTTTTTCTCATACATTGCAAAGAAGAAAAACGGTAACGCCGCCACAAGCAGCGCCATAACTGCGCCTGTATTGCCTAACAATCCGCGCGTCAGGAAATATGTCGGCGCTCCGGCTGCGGCGGCTCCGCTAAAACATATAAGCTGACGCTTCGTAAGATTAAAGGCTACCTTTGTTTTTATGGTAGTCAAGTCCTTTGGTACGGGTACATAAGGCATAAAAATTCCTCCTTTCAAAAATCATAATTGTATATCACATTCAATCTCATTGCCCCAAGCGTCCCAGCCGAGAACCTTTTGACGGGCAAAAAGCTCTATGCGCGGAAGATTGCCGGCAAGCTTCACAATTTTATCCCTTGTAATATCGGGCTTCTTGCTGTGTTCTTCAACAGGGGATATAATAAGCTGATGAACGCATTTTGAAAAACGTATGGGCTTGCCTTTTGTCGCAAGCAGACATATTTCAGCGTTTGAGCGCGTCCAGCGTCCCAAGCCTGTGAACCAACCATTATTTTTCGGGTTCTGCTTTATCCAGACAAAGGCAACGGTCTTATATTCAAACCCCCAAGCGTTTATTACGTCAATGGCTTCATACATTTTTGGAAATGTAGTCCATAAAAATAAAATGCAGTCCGCTGCTGTAATTTCATTTACGGGAAGTCTGCATATTTCATCAAGCGGCATTACAGGATAATGGTTACAGCCTGCGCCTTTTATGTGACCACAGCGGTACTTTCACGGGGGATCCGCGTATACGATAGAGTATTTTTTCATATATTCTCCTTAATGCGCGTTTAAGATTGACTTTGATATGCTGCCCGTCTTGAACAAGGTAATACAAAGCACAACTGTATATGCCGCAATAGTAAATATCGTTGTATGCAGATTATCCGTAACTGTAAATCCGTTTACAAGCACCGCATAAATACCAACGCACACCATAATAAAAAATCCCTGCAAGGCAAGAGCTACAAGTCCGCGCAAATAATTGTTTCCGATTTGTCCCCATTCTCTGTTTGTCATAGTGGCAAAGGGGATAGCTCCTACGGAGCAGTACATATAAATTTCAATCATTCTGCCGAATATTACGACGGTTATACATATAGACAGAATTTTCATACACAGACTTATCAAGGAAGTTTCCAACACCAATAAGAATAATTCACCAATTTCCATAGATGACAGCGTTGTTTCTATATCAGCTAATGCCGATGATATGTCGATATTCGTATTCGCTCCTATAACTCCGGCGCTCTGTGTGACAATATGCTGTCCCAAATCGAATACGGCCATTGTAATATCAAATGTGTGCGTGACGATATAAACCGCCACGCACGCCTTGAATATGTACTTGAAAAACATAAACGTATCTATGTCGTGCATATTGTTCTTTTCCGTAATCATAGTAATAAGCTCATAGCAAAGTATGAATGTGATAATCAGTCCTGCAATCGGCACAATTACCGTTTCAGATAGGTTATGCAGCAGATTAAAAATACTGCTGTTCCAATCCTGCGGCGTCTGTCCGACGTCTGCGGCAATAGTGCTAACCTTTGTATTTACATCATCAAACATATTTCCTAAACTGCCTGTGATAAGTGAGATAAGAAACTCCTTAATAAATTCTGTGATTTTATCAAAAATTGCGCTCATTAACCAAACAAGCCCGACAGCAGCGGAACAAGAGTAGTACCAATCAATACGACCCCGCCGCCGGCCATAAGCTGCTTCATACCCTGACTCTTTGCTCCGGGGTTATCTCCGCCGTAGCCCTCCAAGAGATTGATAACGCCCCACACCGCAAGACCCGCGCCGAGCGCGATTACAAGCGTCTGCAATACTGTAATTGCCTGTGAAAAAAACTGCATATAAATTTTATCCTCCTTTAAACTTAAAATCTGAATTTGTTTGAGGTATCGCTATATCGTAATAATCGAATACCTCATCCGGCTTTACAACCGGCTTTTTCTTTTTCATATATCGTTCCATATCAAACTTGTTCCTTTCGTCAAAATCGGCAAGGTATTTATATCTGGGGTGCGCCGTTATATCGTATTTATCTGACAAAAACGGTCTTACGCCCCTTAGCTGTAATATGCACTTGCCGCCGTCCATTACAGCCAATTCGTCTTGTGTCATCAGCTCCTTTCCTAATTTCTGATAGTTCAGTCCATAGGAATTTTGATTACTACGCGTTTCGGAGGTGTTAAAAGTGTCAATGGTCTCTTTTCCGAGTGTTTCGGAAATTTCCTTTAATGTGCCTTTTTCCTTACCTCCGAGAAACAAGGTGCTATCGCAATTTCCTATAATTGTGTCAGCGTTGTCCTTATAAATAGCTTTTAGCTGGGACTGCGCTTGTAATATGATACAAGCGGATATTTCACGGCTTCGGATTGTCGCAATCAGCTTTTCAAAATTCGGTATCTGTCCGATATTTGCCATTTCATCAAGCAAAAACCGAACGTGTACCGGGAGTCGGCCGCCGTAAACGTCATCCGCCTTATCGCATAATAAATTGAATAATTGCGTGTACATCATAGCGACTACAAAATTAAAGGTGTCGTCTGTATCTGAAATGATAACGAACAGCGCCGTTTTTTCGTCGCCCAATGTATCAAGCTCCAGCTCATCATATTCCATTAAATCTCTTAATTCTTTTATGTCAAAGGGCGCAAGACGCGCTCCGCAGGAAATAAGAATACTTTTAGCGGTTTTGCCCGCCGCCATTTTATATTTTTTATATTGCTTTACAGCGAAATGTTCAGGCTCTTTTTCCTCCAAACGGTCAAAAAGCAAATCAACCGGACTTTTATAATTTTCATCGTCCTCTTTTGCTTCGGAGGCATTTATCATATCCAAAAGAGTTATAAAATTCTTTTCTTCCTCCGGCGCTTCATACCATATGTACCCGATAAGAGCGCAGTAAAAGAGGCGCTCGGCTTTTATCCAAAAATCTTCTCCCGACTTTTCACCATCGCCTTTTGTGTTGGCAATAAGCGTATTAACCAGCTTCAAAATATCCTTTTCACTTCGGATATAGGCGAACGGATTATAGTGCATTGATTTTTTGAAATTTATCGTATTAAACGATTTTATCCTATAACCGCCGCGCTGTAGGAGCTTGCCGCACTCAATCAAAACCGTACCTTTCGGGTCGGTGACAACGTATGAGCTGTGCATTTGCATTAAATTAGGCTTTATAAAAAATCTTGTCTTGCCCGAACCTGAACCGCCTATGACAAGTACATTTTTATTTCTTGCGTACTTCGGTTGTTTCGGGCGGCTGTCCATTGTAAGGCGCTCTGTATTAGTCAAAATCACATTGTTGTAAAAATCCTTATCTATATATGGAACTATGTCAGCAGCCGTGCCCCAGCGTGCAGAACCGTATTCAATGCCCTTGCGATATTTTTTTGCGTTCTTACTCTTAAAGTATAGTACAGCCTTGAACGCTGCTGCGCCGAGAACTCCAATTAACATATCCAGCGGGTGAAATGAAAAAAGCGGAGCTTTGAACAACTCCGCAATTCCCATTACTGCCGCAATCAGCCTGTTTCCCTCTGCAATCCTATACATATATCCGAGCTTGTCAAATATGAAAAAGAACAGGAGATAAGGAATGTTTGAAATGATTATTTTCTTATTAATTTTCATCGTTCCTGTTCCTGCTCCTTACGTCTGGCACGGTTTTTTTGATTGATATTTTTTGCAAGCACTTCCATTTGTGATAACATTTTTTTGATTGACGGCTTCTGCTTTAGCTGCTTTTTAGAATACTCATTAAAAGCCATATTGATAACATCCACGTCCTTACCCTTGAAAAATACGAGATACTTAGGCGGCTGCTGCGAGCTGTCTTTTTTCAGTGCATAGTCAATATCGTATTTTTTCGCAACCTTTTCAAAGGATTTTATGTTTTGGTCGGTTATCTCAATATTGGAAAGAGCGGCACCCGATTTTACAAGCTGTTTTATCGTCTGCTTGCCTTGACCGGCTTTTTCCTGTTTTTTGCCTTTGTGTTTTTGCAGTAAACGTCGATACTCACGGATTGCTGCCTGCAAAACTTTAGCGTCAATCTTTGCCGCACTTACGGCTAATGCGATAGTTTTTCTGTTGATTTCTTCTTGTATAGACATCACGCTCCTTTGGTGAATTTATATTGTTAATTAACGTCTTTCGACATCTAAGATGCTCTCGGCAAATGTTACGAGCCCATCCCATATTTCCTCATAATTAAGAAACTTGCCTGTTTCAAGCTCTAACACGTCAATGCCGCGTTCGGCAAAAGACTTGTATGTGCCAAGTGTCAAATCTATATCACCGAGCAGACATTTTTCCGACGGTACAGCGATACAATCAACCACCATATTGTCACAGTCGTTCATCAGTTCGTCAAACGCCGGACGAGTTCCGCCAGTAGTCAGCCTGTCAATGTAAATCCCTCCGATATGAACATAAGGGAAATACCGCGCCGATACCTCCGCCGCAATAATCCCGTCAGATTTATCGCCTGTTTCCGTTCTGTCATATAGGAATACTACAAAGGGTCGTTTTGTATTGTCGTTATTTTTTTTACACATATTAAATTCCTCATTTCATAAAATCTCTGATACGAAAAAAGAGCAATCATTTTCAGATTACTCCTTATATCTGCTATTTACTTGTTATCATCTTGACAAATGGAAATGCTTCTATTCTTTATCTCCCGTAATGTAATAATCGCAATACTTCCCACCACTGGCGATGGTTTGCTGCCTATGCAGTACGCCATGCTGAAAGGTGATCATAACATTGTCCAGTTCGCAAAACAGAGGCATAAGTTCCTCCACGCCCAGCTTTTTGCAGTAGGCGCAGATTGGACAGCGAGTGATCCGGTAATAACACGCTCCCTCATGGGGCTGTCCTACAAAATCCACTTTAAAAGATGTTGGGTACAAGACCTCTTTTTCCGGCGTGTACCATTTTACATATTTCACAATGCTTTTCTTGTTTGCAGCTTTTCCCCTGTCGGTGTTCAGGTCGGTAAGTCCGAAATACCACCTGACAAAATACAGAGAGCGGCGCATCATTTCCTGTACCTCCTCCGGCGGTATTTTCTTATCGCTTGCCAAGTATGGAGCGACAAAGACCAAGGCAAAAAGCTCGTTATATGCCATGGGATTATCGTCACCGATGTCATCGGCTCGCTCTACCAACCCACGGTAAATCGGCTTACTTTTCTTTATGATTTCTTTTGCGTATTGTATGCCGTATTTCTCTGCCAAGAACTTTTTCATGGGATAAGAAAATAGCCAAAAATAAAATCCATTGTATTTCATAGTCCATTGTCTCCTCCCAATTTATCTGTTAGATAAATTATACCACAAATACCGTAGAAAAGCAATCCGTTAAGACTGCTTTTCTGCAAGTATTCAACAAATCATTCAACCCAAATTTCTCCGTCCGAGTCGTCAAACGCAGTATGGGTATTTGCAGCTTCAATAATATCGTAGTAAGCCCAGTATGTTTTATCCATCAAATCCCTAAAATGATTGAGGCTTGAAAGGTTTTTGTTTACATACTCGGTATCAGCTTCACGGTCTGTTACGCGGTTTACAATAGCGACAACCTCAGCGCGGGTAATGTTATTATCCGGCTTGAATGTGCCGTCAGCATATCCCTTAATCCAGTCCATAGCTGTAGCGTTATTGATAAATTTATACGCCCAATGTGAGCTTGAAACGTCTGTAAACTTGTTGCTGTTTCCGCTTGATACCTTGTCAAACAAGCTGTAGAACCTTACGCACATAGTCAAAAATTCAGCTCTGGTTATGTGTTCCTCCGGCTTGAATGTTCCATCGTCATAGCCGACAATTATATCGTATTTTTCAAGATATGCAACATAATTAGCATACCACAGGCTTGATGAAACATCTGTAAAAGAAGATTTTGAACCTGAAATATTTTCACCCTTGCGCTCCGATATATTTCTTGCAAATATAGCCGCAGCTTCGGCACGCGTCATATTATTTTCAGGCTTAAATTCTCCGTCCTCATATCCTACAATGTACAATTCGTGTTCTGAAACAGGAGGTAAAATAAGCTGACCGTTTTTGTCGGTAGTGCCGCTTACGGTGTTGCCGTTCTTATCCTTTAATGTGACGCTGTAATCAGCCTTTGCACTGCCCTTGCTGTCCGTTACTGTAATTGTATAGTAATTCGTTCCGTCAAGAGCTGTACCGCTTGGCAGCGTCAGCGTTATTCCGTCATTTGTTGTGGATTTTGTAACACTTACATTTTTGCCGTCTTTATCAACAACCTTGACATTTGTTGCACTAACTGAGCTTGACGAACCGCCGCCACCGCCGGAGCTGCCGCCTGATGAAGAACTGCCGCTTGAAGTAGCTACCGGAACGGTAATTTTGCCGTTAGCGTCCGTAGTTTTCGTTGCGGTCTTGCTGTTCTTATCCGTTACGGTAACGCTGACACCCGGAACAGGATTTCCGTCTTTATCAAGAACAGTAACGGTAGTTTGGTTAGACGTCGTAAGCGTATAATCATCAGGAAGCGTCACGCTGATTTTGCCGTCCGAAATTACGATAACCGCATTATTGATAACGCCGTCTTTATTCTCAACAGTCACGGTATACTGTGCTGTTTCGTCCTTAATCATACCGCCGTTATCGTCGGTGGTATCGGTATCGGTAATCGGCACAATTACAATACCTGCCGTATTGGTCGTATCGCTGTCTGAACCGCCTTTACTGTCGGTAACAGTTACGCTTAATCCCTTTATCGGCTCATTATCTTGATCGGTTACAGTTACGGTTATACGATTATCCTTATCAAGCGTCTTTCCGTCGGGTAGCTTAACTGTAATCTCGTTATCATCGCCGCGGACAACAATCGCGTTTTCAATAACGCCGCTTTCGTCCTCAACCTTAACATTCAGCTTTGTAACAGGTTTCTCTGTCGGTTCGGGAGTTGAGTTCGGATCGTCCGTTGCGTCGGGGTTGGGGGTAGCGGTCGGTACGGAAATTTCGCCCGTGTCGCCGTTTTCATCCGTGATATATTCATTTCTCGG
>UQOT01000074.1 GCA_900542675.1 uncultured Eubacteriales bacterium
CCGATTATTTTTATTCCGCGCTCGTTCGCATATTGCTTGAGAGCTTTCCACTGGCCGAAAAACAGATACTGGACATATACCCAAAAATCAATCTCGGGCGCAAGCTTGTTATACACCCTGACTATCGCCTCTGGCTCACGCATAACTATATCATTGTCCCATTCTCTGAACATCTTTAATTCGTTATCGAACTTGAGCGCCATAAACATAGCGTAGCTCTCTATCCAGTACGAATTCTCAACTCTGAATTGCTCAATTTTGTCTTTAAGACGCTCCTTATCGTTGTTATAGGCAATTCTGAGAACATTAAAACGGTTTTCAAAAAGCTTGCCGTAGTCCACGCGCTCGGGGTCAGAGCCCCAAGCGATATTTTCATAATCGCTGCGGCTGAGCGAACCGTTTTCTGCAAGTATATCAAGGTCAATAAAATACGGATTACCCGCAAAGGTCGAGAGCGACTGATACGGCGAATCGCCGTAGCTTGTAGGGCCTATAGGCAAAATCTGCCAATACTTCTGTCCGCTCTTTTCAAGGAAGTCAACAAACTTATACGCCTCCTTGCCCATTGTTCCGATGCCGAACTTTGACGGCAGTGAAGAAATATGAAGCAAAACTCCGCTTCCGCGCTGCATAAATAATCCTCCCTTATTTTATGCCGAATATTAATCAACAACTACAACCCAGCCGAACTTGTCTTCCGCTCTGCCGGTCTGAATGTTTGTGATAGAGTCGAAAACTCTTTGAGTAACTTCGCCAATCTCATTATTGTTAATATGCATAACCTTATCTTCCCATCTGAGTTCGCCGACAGGGGAGATAATTGCTGCCGTACCCGTACCAAAGCACTCCTCAAGCGTGCCGTTGTCATATGCATCGGCAACTTCCTGAATAGAAATTCTCTTTTCGGATACCGGAACGCCCCAAGACTTTAAAAGTTCGATTGTGGACATTCTTGTAATACCGCTTAAAATACTGCCGTTGAGCGCGGGCGTAACAACCTCGCCGTTAATCTTAAAGAATATATTCATCGAGCCGACTTCTTCAATATACTTCTGCTCAACGCCGTCGAGCCAAAGCACCTGTGAATAGCCCTTTTCATGAGCGACAACCTGCGCTCTTATACTGCCCGCGTAGTTGCCGCCGGTCTTTGTAAAGCCTGTGCCGCCGCGAACCGCACGAACATACGAGTCCTCAACATAAATCTTAACCGGCTCTAAGCCCTCGGGATAATAAAGTCCGCTCGGTGAGCAGATAATCATCATCTTATACGAGTTCGACGGTCTTACGCCGAGATATGGGTCAGTCGCAATTATAAACGGTCTTATGTAAAGCGATGTGCCCTCCTGCTCCGGAATCCAATCGCGGTCAAGCTCAACAAGCTTCTTAAGACCCTCTAAACACAGCTCCTCATCAATCGGTGGGATAGCGAGACGCTCATTCGATACGTTTAATCTTGCAAAGTTTCTGTCCGGTCTGAAAAGACGAACGTGACCGTCCGACGTCTTATACGCCTTAAGTCCCTCAAAAACTTCCTGTGCGTAGTGGAATACCATAGCGGACGGGTCA
Source organism: uncultured Eubacteriales bacterium (assembly GCA_900542675.1). Taxonomy (GTDB): domain Bacteria; phylum Bacillota; class Clostridia; order Monoglobales; family Monoglobaceae; genus Monoglobus. Next base: position 1,567 of record UQOT01000074.1, read on the forward strand.
AGAGGTATAGGTCCATACGGTACAATTCTCGCATCGTGCCAGCCTTTGCCCTCATCATAGTCCATTACGAACATATGATCCGAAAAATACTTACCGAACGGCAGATTTTCCATATCGGGCTTAGCCTTCGGGTTAGTCGTTTTGTTTACAGTAATTTCCACTTAAATCAACCTTCCTTTTGTATATATGTATATTTGTATGCACAAACATACTAAAATATTTTCATATTATTATACCACAGTGTTTTTACTTTTTCAAGAAAAATATATAAATTTATCTATATTTTATGCATACACGCTCTGTTGTTCATACAAAAATCCAATAAAAAAAACAAAATTTTCCGTAAATTTTTCACTGGACAAAGCGGAAAAAAAGTAGTATTATGTATTAAGTTTGAAATTTAAACATAAAACTTTAATTATAAAGGTGGGAAATAAAATGGATGGTTTCGGTTATTTGCTTGATTTGGCGCTTATTCTGCTGAGCACGAAATTACTCGGTATGCTTACGCGCAGAATTCAGCTTCCGCAGGTTGTCGGAGCGCTGCTCGCAGGTCTAATTTTAGGTCCCGCGTGTCTCGGCTGGCTGCACACAAGCGATTTTATAACTTCTATTTCGGAAATAGGAGTTATTGTGCTGATGTTCAGCGCAGGTCTTGAAACGGATATAAAAGAACTCAAAAAGTGCGGTCTGGCTTCATCGGTTATCGCACTGCTCGGCGTTATCGTACCGCTGCTCGGCGGCTGGGCGGTCGCGCACTTCTTCAACAAAACCGGCAGCCCAAACACAATGCTTCAGAATATTTTCACCGGCGTAATACTGACTGCGACCTCGGTTAGTATCACGGTTGAGACGCTTAAAGAGCTCGGCAAGCTGTCAACGCACTCAGGTAACGCGATACTCGGCGCGGCGCTTATCGACGACGTGCTCGGCATTATCGCGCTAACGATTATTACAAGCTGCGCTGACCCTTCAATCAGTATTTTTGTAGTAATGCTTAAAATACTCGCATTCTTCGCATTCTGCGGCATTGTCACGTTTTTGTTTATCAAATTCGTTCGTCCGTGGATGCTTAAATATAAGTCGGATCTTAGACGTTTCAGCGTGCTCAGCTTTGTTTTCTGTTTGCTGATGGCATACTGCGCCGAAGCGTGGTTCGGCGTTTCGGATATTACAGGCGCGTTCGTCGCAGGGCTTATTCTATCGGGAACCAAACAGACGCCGTATATTATTTCAAGATTTGATACGGTATCGTTTATGATTCTCTCGCCGGTATTCTTTGCCAGCGTCGGACTTAAAGTCACGCTCAATTCGATGAGTACGTCTATACTTATATTCACGCTGCTGCTGCTTGTGGCTGCGATACTTTCAAAGGTTGTCGGCTGCGGCGCGGGCGCAAAATTGTGCGGCTACACCAATCTGCAGTCCGCTAAAATAGGTATAGGTATGATTTCGCGTGGTGAGGTTGCTCTTATTGTCGCCAGTAAGGGCGCGGCTCTCGGACTGATGGTTGAGGATTTCTTCGCACCGATTATCATTGTGGTCGTTGTCACAACGATAATCACGCCGATACTCTTGAAGTTAATTTACAAATATCAGGCAAATCATTATGAAGATCCCGTATACGCGACAACACTTCTCGACACAATGCGTGCAAAGCACGATATAGAAGCCGCCGCGCAAAAAACAGCCCACTATCACGCAACCTCCAAACAGGAGCAGGAACGTGAAGCACGGCGTCAGAAATACAACGAAAAATACGGTCTCAATATCGACAAAGACAAATTCTATTAATATTTTAAAAAGCTGCCGCGGCAATAATGCGCGGCAGCTTTTACGTGTCAAAAAAAGTCTTATTTTGCGAATAATATAAACAAAGAAGTTCGTAGGGAGCGCCGAGGTCGTCGTTCCCTACACAAGTTTATGCTATTGTTATTCTGAATTTATGCTTTTTCACAGCTTTTTAACTACTACTTTAGATTATTCTTTATTGCGTCAACCAAATCGTTGTATTCGGTTTCGCTAAGGTACTTGCGGTCGGGGTTCATTGCAAACGTTCCGCCCCACTCAAAATCATCATCCGAGTACTTCGGCACCAAATGAAAGTGCAGGTGATGTCCCGTGTCGCCGTATGCGCCGTAGTTTATTTTCTGAGGCTTAAACAGCTTCTGAAGCACTGATGAAATTTTCGCGATGTCCTCAAAGTACGCCGCTCTTTCCTCAGTTGTCAGCTCTGTCATATCGCCGACATGCTTCTTATGTGCCGCAATTACACGGCCTCTGTGGCTCTGCTCCTTGAAAAGATACACCTTGCAGGTGTCCATTTCACAAATCTTAATCCCAAACTTTGCGACGAGCTCGCCCTCGGCGCAATATGCACAATTGTTATCTGTCATAGTTAAATTCTCCTTATAGTTAAATTCTCATTATTGCCGTTACTACGTATGCTGTTTAGCCTGAACAGCTAAACGTATACTATACTTACTAATTCTTATTCTCTGCGCTTGCCGCTGCTTTCTTTGCCTTGAGTTCCTCAATCTGCTCCGGTGTGAGCTTTGGCTTTGCAGGCTTCTTTTCCGGGCGCACAAGACCGGTCGGGGTTACCTTATTTATCGCTCCCTGAGGACACTTTTGTGCGCAAAGACCGCAGTTTACACACTTGTTCGGGTCTATAACCGCAAGGTTATCACTTATTGTAATTGCCTCTTTGGGACAAGTCTTTACACAGATACCACAGCCTATACATCCGACCTTGCAGTCGTGACGCGTTACCGCTCCCTTTTCAACGCACTTACACGTAATTGTGTACTTGCTTTTAAGCGGCAATATCTTGATTATCTTCTTCGGGCACGCCTCGGCACAAGCTCCGCACGCAACGCACTTGTCTATATCCACATACGCCACGCCGTCCTTTATGCTCATCGCGCCGAACTTACAGACGCTGACACAGGTACCGAAGCCTAAGCAGCCGTAAGCGCACATCTTTTCTCCGCCGCCTAAGCGAGCAGCACTGTAACAGTCACGCGGTCCGTCAAAGTAATACTTCTGAACCGCTCTTTCAGGACTGCCGTTACAGAGTACGCGGGCAACCATCTTCTCCTTAACTTCGTTTTCAACGCCCATAATAGCGGCAATTTTATCCGCCACAGGCTCTCCGCCGACAGGACACATATTGGTCTTAACGCCGCCCTTACAGAGCGCCGAAGCATATGCGCTGCAGCCTGCAAATCCGCAGCCGCCGCAGTTCGCACCTGGCAGAACCTCTAATATCTTCGGTATTCTCTCGTCCTCTTTAACGGCAAAAACCTTTGACGCAATGCCGAGCAGAACACCGAATACAATTCCCATTCCTCCGATTACAAGGAGGGGAACCAAAATACTTGAAACCATATCTATTCCCTCCTATTCTAAAAACTCAGACCCGAGAAACCAAGGAATGCAATCGACAAAAGCGCCGCAGTAATCAGTGCAATCGGCATACCCTTTAAGAATTTCGGCACGTCCGAGCCCTCAAGTCTCTCTCTTACGCCCGCAAACAGAACTATCGCAAGCAAAAATCCTACGCCCGCCGACACACTGTATACAAGCGACTTCACAAAACTCATATCCATCGCGCCGAACTTGGTGACGCACTGAATAGCAACACCGAGCACCGCGCAGTTCGTTGTGATAAGCGGCAGATAAACGCCGAGCGAACTGTAAAGCGCCGGTATCGACTTCTTTAAAAACATTTCAACAAACTGAACAAGCACCGCAATTACCAAAATAAATGCGATTGTTTGCAGATAACCGAGTCCGAACGGATTGAGCAGAAAATTCTGCACACACCACGTGATAACCGAGGCGCACGCCATAACGAATATAACCGCAACACCCATACCGACCGAAGTATCGACCTTCTTCGATACGCCGAGGAACGGACAGATACCAAGGAACTGCACAAGTACAAAGTTGTTGATAAGTATCGCGCCGACCGCGATGATTAATAATTCCGCTACCATACTACGCAGCCTCCTTTTCCGCTCTCTCAGCCTTGTTCTTCTTTCTCTTTATCGCTATTATATTTATAACCGCAAGCAGGCAGCCAAGGGTCAAAAATGCGCCCGGCGGCAGTATCATAATTGATACCGGCTTAAAGCCCGCTCCGAACAGCGAAATACCCGCAAACGTTCCTGCGCCGAGTATTTCTCTGACTGCCGCAATCAGCGTAAGAGAGCAGGTGAAGCCAAGACCCATACCAAGTCCGTCAACCGCCGACTTAACCACGCCGTTCTTGTTTGCGAACGCTTCGGCTCTGCCTAAGATTATACAGTTTACAACTATAAGCGGTATATATATACCGAGACTGCTTGAAAGCGCCGGAACATAGGCATTTAAAAGCATTTGAACTATCGTAACAAATCCCGCGATAATTACTATGTATCCCGCAATTCTAATCTTGTCGGGTATAAACTTTCTGAGCAGCGATATAACAATATTTGAGCATATCAAAACCACCATTGTCGAAAGTCCCATACCAATCGCGTTAATAACACCTGTCGTTACCGCAAGCGTCGGACACATACCGAGAAACAGCACGAACGTCGGGTTCTCGGTTAAAATACCATTTATAAACGTCTTCATATACGAATTCTTACTCTCGTTCATTCTGCCTCGCCTCCTTCCGGCATTTCTGTTTGAGCAGGTTCAGCATCTTCATCCTCAGGCTGAACAGACGATATTATTTCAGCAATCGCTTCCGCATCAACAGGGTTACCGTCCTCATCGACTATAACGCCGTTTTCGTCAATACTTAATCCCGCCTCAGCAAGAGCCGCCTCATCTATATCAAACACCATAGGTTCATCTATTGTCGCGCCGGAGTTATCATCTATTACCGCCTGAACCGCATCAAGAGCAGCGTTAACCGCTTTGGTTACTGCCTTTGAGGTAATAGTCGCGCCCGAAATCGCGTCAACCTTATACTCCGCGTTTGCCGCGCTGCCGTTTTTATCAACCTCAATTTTCGAGCCGAGTCCATCATACTGATCTATCCACTCGCTCTGCGATTTCGCTCCGAGTCCCGGGGTCTCGCTCATTGCGGTAACCTTTGCCTTCGCAACCTTCGCCTTGCCGTCATCTGATGTAATACCGACCATAACCTCTATATCGCCGCCGTAGCCCTCGCTGCACACTGCGCTTGTGACGTAGCCTATAACTTCGCCGTCTGATTTAAGACCGCAATATACATCGCCGACTTTTACTCCACCCTCATTCTCAGGCGGGAGCTTTGTGCCGTCCAAGTCGAACTCATCGGCTGCCGGCAGAAGTTCCTTCATATTATCCTGAAAAGTCTTTTCGTTATTTGTCGCTATAATCGGCTCGGTAACCATATTAACCACACCGAGAAGCACAGCAACAACAGCCGTTATAACAAAAAGCTTAACCGTTAATATAACAGTCTCTCTCATTACGCCTGCGCCTCCTTTCCCTTTTTAGAAGCGCCGTAGCGTTTTGGCGCCGTAACTCTGTCAATCAACGGAGTTACTATGTTCATTAAAAGTATCGAGTACGAACAGCCCTCCGGATATCCGCCCCAAACACGAATCAGCACCGTGATAACACCGCAGCCTATACCGAATATAATCTGACCTACGGGCGTGTACGGCGTGGTTGTATAGTCGGTCGCCATAAAGAACGCACCGAGCATTACTCCGCCCGCCATAACCTGATACAGCCAATCGCCCGTGAACAGTCCGTTATGACCCGCGAACATCCACGTTCCGACAGCAACCGTCAGCAGGTAGAAAAACGGAATTCTTATTCTGATAACCTTTCTTACAATAAGATATATACCGCCGATTAAAATAGCGAGAACCGATGTCTCACCGATACAGCCGCCGACGTTGCCTATAAACAGATTAAAGTAACTTGGCAGCTGACTTGCACCCTCGGTACCTGCATATGCAGCAAGAGGCGTTGCGCTTGTCACAACGTCCGCAGTATTCCAAAACGGAACAGATGTATGCGGAGCAACCCAAGTCGTCATTGCAAGAGCCCACGATGCGAGCAAAAATGCTCTCGCCGCAAGAGCCGGGTTCATAAAATTATGACCGATGCCGCCAAAAAACTGTTTTACTATAACTATCGCGAAAAATGCACCGATTACCACCATCCACAGCGGTATTGTAACCGGCATATTAAACGCCAAAAGCATACCGGTAACAATCGCGCTGAAATCACCGATTGTAGCCGGCTTTTTAAGTATTTTTGTCCAAAGCCACTCAAAAAGCACGCACGAGAGCACGCTTATAACCGTCACAACAAGCGCACGGTAACCGAACACCAAAATACCCGCAATAAGTGCCGGAATAAGCGCAATTATAACGTCAAGCATAATGCGGCTGACCGTGTCGCGGCTTGTGATATGCGGCGAGTGTGATACTACCAATAATTTATCCAATCTCTGTCCCTCCGCTTCTTATTTACTATTCTGTGTCTTGCTTCTCTGCTGTGCCTCGCGCAGCTTTGTCTTTGCAACCTTAATCTGCTGAACCTGACGTCGCTTTGCCGGACAACTGAATGCACAGCTTCCACACTCAATACAATCGTTTATATTAAGCTTCTCAAGCGCGGCATAGTCATTTATCCTCGCCGCCGCGTCCAGTCTGTTCGGCAGTAAATTCATCGGACAGGCGTACACGCACTTGCCGCATTTTAAACACGCAGTTTCCTTAAGCCCGTATGCAGCCTCTTCGCCGAATGCCAAAAGCCCCGATGTACCCTTAATCGCCGGTACGTCAAGGTTTGGAAGCGCCATACCCATCATCGGACCGCCCATTATGACCTTGCTCGGCTCTTTTGAAAGTCCGCCCGTCTGCTCAAAGACATCGCTGAGCTTTGTACCGATACGAACCTTAAAATTACCCGGAGAATTCACGCAGTCGCCGCCGGTTGTAACAATTCGGGTCATAACCGGAAGACCGCGCTTTACTGCCTGATAAATCGCACGCGCGGTATCAACGTTCATCACAATCGCGCCCACCTGCCACGGCAGCTGCGAAGGACCGACCTTTCTGCCCGTTATCGCGTTTATGAGCTGCTTCTCGCCGCCCTGCGGATATTTCGTTTTAAGCGTTTCAATATGTATCTCAACATCCTTCTGCTTCTCGGCAACAGCCGACATAGTCTCGATTGCAAACTCCTTGTTATCCTCAATCCCGACATATCCGTCCTTTAATCCGAACATATGCATCACTATCTTAAGACCGCCTATTACCTGCTCCGGCACCTCGAGCATCGTGCGGTAATCCGAAGTCAGATACGGCTCACACTCCGCAGCATTGACTATAACATAGTCGATATTCGCCTCAGGCGGTGGTGAAAGCTTGACATGAGTCGGGAAAGTAGCTCCGCCGAGCCCGACAATGCCCGCCTCTTTAATAATTTCGATAAGCTCGTCACGTGAAAGCTCTCTATAGTCCTTATGACCCTTGAGCCCTTCGTAAATCTTGTCCTCGCCGTCGTCCTCAATCACGATTGACTGAACGAACAAGCCGTTCGGGTGCATACGCTTCTCAATTGCCTTAACCGTACCCGATACGGTCGAGTGAATACACGCCGAAACAAATCCGCCCGCCTCGGCAATCTTCTGACCTGCATACACATAATCGCCCGGCTCAACAATAGGCTTTGCCGGTGCGCCGATATGCTGAGTCATCGGATACACCATCTCGGGCGACGGGTCAAGCTCAACGATTTTTTTGCCCGCTGTTGGAGCCTTCATATCGTTTGGATGCACGCCGCCGTGAAAAGTTTTCAACATCTCACATAACCTCCTGCTCTTTATATAAAAATCTATAATTATACTATATTAATCGACACTATAATTATAACCGTGCCCCAACGGAATGTCAAGTAAAGAATAACGATTTGCGGTTAGAGAATAATGGGATTAAGAAACAGATAAGAACGAGATTGATAACCTAGTCTAACTTATCAATTGAAATCAGGAGTTATTTCATTAAATATTACACAGAACAAAAATAACACAAAAACACGAACCAAATAAAGCGGTTCGTGTTTTTTAGACGAAAAAAGATGCTTTTGCTGGCGCTCAACGGATAAAGGGTGCGAAGTCGCTCGAGCGAAGGGGGTGCTCTTGAGAGATTTCGCAAAAAGTCGGATTTGGCCTGTTCCGATTATGTACGTTTGACTTTATCCGGTGAGCGTTAGCAAAGGCACCTTGTTTTTGTTTTTGCTAAACCCCCGTTGGGGCGGCGGGGATGCCGCCCCTTGGGTTTTGGTTTAATTGGCTTTGAAG
>UQOT01000075.1 GCA_900542675.1 uncultured Eubacteriales bacterium
CAGGCGGGCGCGGCAACATATTTATGGTCGGCGACATAAAACAAAGTATATACGGCTTCAGAAACGCCTCACCGGGGCTGTTTCTTGAAAAGTACAAGCGGTTCGGCGATGACGACGGCGAGGGGCATCTTATACGGCTGTCCAACAACTTCAGAAGCCGCGCGGCAGTCGTTGACTCGGTCAATTTTGTTTTCCGCAGGATAATGCGCGAGACCGTCGCCGACATTGAGTATACCGAGAACGAATATTTGAACCAAAGTGCGGTGTACGAGGGAGCTGAGGACGAGAGCATATACAAAACCGAAATGCTTATGACCGACGTGCTCGAACCCCCGCCTGAAGGCGAGACAAGGCAGAAAGCCGCAAAGACGGTCCCTAACAGCCTTGAGCTTGAGGCAGCGACCATAGCCAAGCGAATTCAAAAGCTTGTGTATGAAGAAAAGCTGCCCGTAACCGATAAGGAAAGCGGTGAGCGGCGCCCGATAAAGCTAAGCGATATAGTAATTCTGTGCCGAACTACAAAAAACATCGCGCCTGTGCTTGAGAGCGTATTTTATAAATATAAAATTCCGCTTGTCACCGACATTCAGTCGGGATTTTTAGACTCGGTTGAGGTACGGACGGTAATAAGCTTTCTTGAAATAATAGACAACCCGCTTCAGGACATTCCCCTTGTCGCGGTTTTGCGCTCGCCGATATTCGGCTTTACCGCGGACGAGCTTGCTGAAATCCGAGCAGAAAAGCGGCGCGGCTGTTTTTATGACGCGCTGTGCGCCGCAGCCGAAAACGGGGATAAAAAATCGGCGCACTTTATAAAAGTCTTAGATGATTTGCGTGATAAATCCGCGTATATGGGCGTTGACGAGCTGATCCATATAATCTGCCGCGAGCTCGACTACGAGGCGGCAGCCGCGGCCATGCCGGGCGGTGAACAACGGCGCGCCAACCTAAGACTGCTGCAAGGCCGCGCGTCCAACTTTGAAAGAACAAGCCTTAAAGGTCTGTTCAGCTTTGTGAATTACCTTGAGCGTGTGAGCGACGCAAATTCCGACTTGTCACAGGGCAAGACAAGCGGCGCGGACGCTGTTTCGCTTGTCACGATACACAAGTCAAAGGGGCTTGAGTACCCCGTTGTAATCCTTGCGAATACATATTCCGCAGTGCCAGACAACTCGACTTTTGTATACCACGCAGACTTTGGCATAGGTATGAACTTTGTCGATATAGGCACGCGCATTAAATACGAGTGTCCGACAATAAACCTGATAAAATATTTAAACAGCAAAGAAAAAACCGCCGAGGAAGTGCGCGTTCTCTACGTTGCGCTCACCAGAGCGAAGGAAAAGCTGATTATTTCCTGCACAAACACGGGCAGAGAGCGGCAGTGGCTCAAGCCGTACCTCACAAACGACGGCATCGCAAAGGTGTTTGTCGAAGGCACGGACAAGCTGCGCGACTGGCTTGTTTTTGCATATTTAAGTCACAGGGACGCAGAAGGCATGCGCGATATGATGGAAAGCGATTTATCGGAGGTTGTACCGTCCTCGGACGGCGGCGGGTTCTGCTTCAAGCTTATTAAAAGCGCAGCAGCTACCGAAGATGAGCCCCGTGCCGATATACCCGATGAAATCGAGAGCAGCCAAAGAGATATAAGCGAGAGGCAAGCGGATATATCGGAATTTAAAAAACAAGCCGAAGATATCCTCGGCTACAGATATCCGTTTGAGGAGCTGACGAAAATCCCGCTCAAGCTGACTGTCAGCGAGATAAAAGAGCGGCTGAGCAATTTAAACGACGAAGAAGGCTATACCCCGCAGCACAGCAGCATTGCCGACAGAAGCTTTAAGGAGGCAGTGCGCTCTAAGGCGGCTGAGACGGGAACTATAACCCACTTTGTGCTTCAGCACATCGACCCGCGACTTACGGACACGCCCGAAATCGTGAAAGAGCAGATTATGAAAATGACTGCAAGCGGTATGATAAGCGAAGCACAGGCTGAAAATGTTGACGCAAATCTGATTGCGGGGCTGTTTAAAGCAGAGCTCGGCGAGCGCATTAAAAAGGCGGCTGCAGCAAATACTTTATACCGCGAGTTTAAATTTTTAATCCCGGTTGACGCGGGTGAAATTTACGGCGGCGGGCTGAGCGGAAAAATCATAGTACAGGGCGTTGTAGACTGCTTCTTTATCGAAAATGGCGAAATTGTACTTGTTGACTACAAGACAGACAACTGCACGGCGGAAACTGCCGAGAAGCAAGCGGAAAAGTACAGGGTTCAGGCGGACTTTTACGCCCGCGGACTGAGCGAAATTTTCGGCAAAAACGTTAAGGAAAAAATAATCTGCTTTTTAAAGCCGCAGGTTGCCGTAAGGTTTTAGGCTATCGAAAAAATAAATCTTGTGAGTAATTTAAGCATAAAAATTTCGTAGGGAGCGCCGAGTCGGCGCTCCGTGCAAAACCAATGTGAGGCGTAAGTCTCGCATTATATGGCGCAAACCATTAATTTACACGGAACACCGGGGTCGTCGTTCCCTACATACATTTATGATATTATTTGCCAAATTTAAAGCTTTTCTACAAGCTGTAATTTATATAATTCGGAGGAGATTCATATGAAAGGGTTAATTCTGTCAATAACCGCGGGTCAGGGGCACAACCAGACCGCGATGGTTTTAAACGAGCACTTTAACCGCGCAGGGATTGAGTGTAAATACCTTGACGTATACAAATATATAAATCCCGTGCTGTCAAATTCTGTAAACCGCATATATCTTATGTCAACAAAGAACATTCCCAAGATATACGGCGGCGTGTACCGTATGTGCGAAAAGCGCAGCATACATGCCGAAATCGGCTCGCGCGGGCTCGGCAAGCTGACAAACTCGATGCTATCGCGCAGCCTTATCACGCTTTTGCGCGATGAACAGCCCGACTTTATCATATGCACGCATATATTTGCCGCGCTGCTTATAACATATATTTCCTCAATTGAGAGCTTAAACGCCAAAACAATAGGCATAGTGACCGACTTTACAATCCACCCGTACTGGGAGGACAGCCTGATGGACTACTATATCACCGCAAGCGAACGTCTTGCGATACAGGGCGTTAAGAAGGGCTTTCCCGAGAGCAAATTTATCCCGCTCGGAATTCCGATTGACCCAAAATTTGCAAGTTCGATTAGTAAGCAGGCAGCGCGCCGAATACTCGGACTGCCCGACAAGCGCACAATCCTTGTTATGAGCGGAAGTATGGGATTTGGCAATGTCATAAGCGAAATTTCTGCGCTTGACAGGCTTGATATGGATTTTCAGATAGTTTCGATATGCGGAAACAACACAAGACTTAAAAATAAAATTGATAAACTAAACCTTACAAAGCCGATATTCAACTATGGTTATTCCGACAAGGTAGACGTGTTTATGGACGCCTGCGACTGCATAATAACCAAGCCCGGCGGCCTTACCACCAGCGAGGCGCTCGCCAAGCAGATACCGATGCTTATAAACAACCCCATTCCGGGGCAGGAGGACAGAAATGTCGAGTTTCTCTTAAACGCGGGCGCAGCAATGAAAATCAGCGCCACCGCCCCGATTGACGAAGCGGTATATCAACTGTTTTCCGATGACGAACGCACAGAAAATATGCGCAGCGCAATGCGCCTTTTAGCCAAACCAAATGCCGCCGCCGACCTCGTCGAATTTGTAACCGAGATAGCAACGTAGGGACTCGGTCGTAGAGAACGACCTGTGTGTCGTTCCGTAGGTCGTACTCGATTATGCAGTGCGTATCATTTCCGTAGGAGCGGATATTACCGCCCGCAAGCCTTCCTCTCGGGGGAAGGCTTTTATTCCGTAGCTTCTTCATCTTCCGCTTCGGCTTCTGCGGCAGCTTCTTCCGTGTCTTCGCTTGTATTTTCTTCCGTATCCTCCTGGGTATCCGTATCCTCATCTGCATCGGAGGACGGAGACGGGGACGGGGAGGTGCGTCTTACGGGAGCGCTGTCGCTTGAACGTACGTACAGCTTACTGCCTCTAAAGTCAAGCACGGCGTGCTCGTACTTTGAGATATTCTCGTTTATTACTGTCGATACAAACTTTACTTTATAATCTATATTGTCGGTATTGCCGAACATAATTTCAAGTCTGCTCTCAATATATACTTTAATGTCTGATAGGTTCTCGACGTCAATCTGTGTCGCGCGGCTGAGCATCGAAGCATTTTCAAGTGAGGAAATTATATCAAGCGCCGCTGAAAGCTTGTCCTCCTCGCCGCTCTTTATTTTATCTCCCTGCTTAAACGAGCTGATATTTACTCCGCTGACCACGGGTGCGTTATAAATCAAGGTTCCATCGCTCGTCCTCGGCAGCTCGTCGAACTTAACGTCCGCGTATTCTGCCGCTAAAGGTGAAGCGCTCGGCTCCGCATCGGGTGAAGGCGACGCAGCGGAATCATCGACAAAGAAGCGGTTACCGTCCTCGTCAAATTCATAGTGTCCGCCGTTCACCTTATAAATCGGGTCGCCGTCATCGTCATAGCCCCAAATCTTGTCGTCCTCGGCGCTCTCCTCTTCTTCTTTTTCGGGTGAAGCCGACGGCTCGGGCTCTTCCTCTTTTATAACTTTGGAACTTACTATTTCCTCAGCCGCAGTCGGAGACGATATTACCTCAAGCACCCTGCCGTCCGAGTTTGTAAGGGCAAGCTGCTGCCCCACCGAAAAATATGCCGACGGCTGCTTTTCCGTCACGACTATGCAAATCGTGGTCGGGAGCCTGCGCTCAAGCTTTACGTCCGTCACATACTCCATATTTTCGACTCTCTTTTTTGCGTCTCCGAGCGGCGTTAAAAATATGTTTCCGCCCACAGGCACCGCTGCCGTGTCAAGCAGAGCCGTCTCGCTTATATTGTCGTTTCCCTCGCAGGTTACGCGGTTTATATCAAAACTCGGCGACAAAAGCAAAAAGCACACGGTCGCCGCCGCAAGAACAAAAAGCGAAATGATTGTCACGCTTATAATCCGCCTTATCAGCATTCTGCGCCGGCGCGCCTGTGCGTTTCCGTATGTGGCTTTCTTCTTTGGCATATCTTTCACTCCTGTTTTCTTCGATTTCTTCGATTATGTATATTTACATCAGCTTAATATCAATGTCCGCGCCGAGCCGCCTAAAGTCGCCCGCAATATCGCAATAGCCGCGCTCTATGTGATTAAGTCCGCTCACACGGGTATTCCCGTCCGCTATAAGCCCCGCAATAACCATAGCCGCGCCGCCGCGAAGGTCAAACGCTTCAACCTCCGTGCCGCTCAGCCCTTCACAGCCGCGAACCGTAGCCTGACATTGGTTTACGTCAATATCCGCGCCCATTCGGATGAGCTCAGACGCGTGCCTGAAGCGGTTTTCAAATATAGACTCAATAAATACGGTAGTCCCATCAGCGACGGACGCCGCCGCCATAAACTGAGGCTGAGCATCGGTCGGAAACCCCGGATAATAAAGGGTCTTTATCGTCTTTACGGCGTTTAGTCTGCCGCCTGACTTCATTCGTATCTCATTATTTTTGCAGCGGATTTCTGCGCCCATCTCACGCAGGACATAGCTGCACATCGCCGTGTGCTCGGGATTGACATTTTGAAGCAAAATATCTCCCCCGCAGCCCGCAGCCGCAGCCATATAGGTCGCCGCCGCAATCCTGTCGGGCATAATACTGTACTCCGCGCCATTTAAGCTGCTTACGCCGTTTATGACAACGGTATCGCTGCCCGCGCCGCGTATATCCCCGCCCATAGCGTTAATGAAGTTTTGAAGGTCTTTAATCTCCGGTTCACGCGCTGCGTTTCGGATTATCGTCTCGCCGTCGGACTTTGCCATAAGCAGCATAATATTCTCGGTCGCACCAACGCTCGGGCATAGGAGTGACACCGAACACGGTTTTAGTTTATCCTTTATTCGGCAGTGAATAATCCCTCGGCTCTCCTCAATGCTGACGCCCAATTTCTTGAACGCCTTAAGGTGCAAATCTATCGGTCTCGCGCCGAGAGCGCACCCGCCGGGATAGCCGACAAACGCCTCCTTGCTGCGGCACAAAATCGCGCCCAAAAACAGTATGGACGACCTCATTCTGTTCATCATTTCGCTGCTGACCGTGTCGCCGAAAAGGCTTTCAGCGTCAATCTCGGCTACAGACTCATTTGAAAAATAGCTGCACCTCGCTCCGAGCTCCTCAAGGATTTCCATTGTGTTTATTACATCGGACAGCCTCGGACAGTTCATAAGGCGGCATACTCCCTTGTCGCACAGTCCGCACGCCGTCAGACACGGCAACGCAGCATTTTTTGAGCCCTGAACCGTAAGCTTTCCGATAAGTTTTCTTCTGCCGTTTATTGAAAGAGCCGCGTCATCCAAATTTCATCCCCCCGGCATAATATATTCATAATATATTATGCCCGATATAAAATTTGGTGAATAATTATTGCTGACTTACGAGTCTTTTGGCTTCTTTATAAATTTCATCGGTTGCGGTCACGGTGCCGACGCTTTTTGACGCCTTTTTCATCGATATAAGCTTCTGCTTGTCGTCGGTTAGCCCGTGTATCGCCTCACTTAGCGTTTTGGCGCTCAAATCCTTCTCAAGAATAACTAAGGCTCCGCCCGCATCCTCTATCGCGCGGGCGTTGTGCTCCTGATGATTTGCGGTTACATACGGTGACGGAACCAAAATCGAAGGCTTGCCGAGAGCCGTAAGCTCGCTGAGTGTGCTTGCGCCGGCACGCGATATCACAAGGTCCGCCGCCGACATAACCACGTCCATATCGTATATGTACTCGCACACGCTTATATCCTTATGCTTATCTAAGTCAAAGCCCGCGCTCTTAAATTTCTCGATAACGGTATCATACTGATGGAACTTGCCCGTTCCCATTATTATCTGATACCTGTTTTTTCCCGCCTCGGTCATTATAAAGTCGGCAACTGCGGCGTTAAAATCCCGCGCGCCGAGGCTTCCGCCGAAGAACACCAAAAACGGCCGCTCGTCAAGCCCCAGCCTGCGTCTTGCCTCAAACTCGCCTGTTGATAAAATCGACGGGCGCACCGGGTTTCCGGTTTTGAGTAAGTTATTGTATTTTTTAAGGTATTTCTCCGCTGCGGGCGAGCCGAGCGCAACCGTATCAACGTGCCCCGACAGAATTTTTGTCGTCACCCCGGGATACGCGTTTGACTCGTGGATAAGCGTCGGTATACCGAGTTTTGACGCCGCGTACAGAACAGGACCCGATACATAACCGCCCGTGCCGATTACTATATCGGGTTTAAAATCGCGAATAATCTTTTTTGACGCCGAAATGCTCTTTGGCAGTTCAAATATGTTTTTAAAATTCTGCGCATTCAGTTTGCGCTCAAAGCCGTGAATTTTAATCAGCGACAGCTCGTGTCCGAGCCGCGGTATAAGCTCAGCTTCGAGCCCTTCGGCAGTGCCGACGAACCGAATTTCGCTTTCCTCTTTTTCGCAAATATAATTGGCGATGGCAAGAGCAGGATTAATATGCCCCGCCGTCCCGCCGCCGGCAAATAAAATTCTCATAATATATCCTCCGAATGTAGGGAACGACCTGTGTGACGTTCCGTAGGTCGTACGCGCCCGCATTTGCGTATCATCTTCGCCGCGCCCGCAGGCATCCCAACAGGGGAGCCTTGCGGGCGGATAATGTCCGCCCATACGGTTTGTGTCCGCACGTTCGCGGGCAGGTTATGTGCGCAAATTATCCCCCGCGTAATCCCTACGTTGCTAATCGCTGTTTTGAGACGTTCAGTACGAGTCCGATTTCGGCGAGGGTGAATGTCATTGCGGTACCGCCGTAGCTGAAAAACGGCAGCGGCATACCGGTTACCGGGAGCGTCGCAGTTACAACGCCTATGTTTATTATCGCCTGAATTCCGATAATCGCGATAACGCCTATAACTATAACTCTGCCCATCATATCGGGCGCTTTATATGCAATTTTTATTCCGCGGTATACAAGATACGCAAAGAGCGCAATTACGATTATTGCGCCGACCCAGCCGAGCTCCTCGGCAATAACCGAAAATATAAAGTCGTTGTGCGGCTCGGGGAGCGACATATATTTTTGTCTGCTCTTGCCAAAGCCTACGCCGAAAATTCCGCCCGAGCCGATGGCATACAATGACTGAACTATCTGCCAGCCCGCGCCCTGCTTGTCGGCAAACGGGTCTAAGAAAGAGAAAATTCGCTTAAGTCTGTACGGCTCTATCGCGATAAGCAATACGCCCAAAGCCGCAACGCCGCCGCCGATACCCACAAAATGCTTTATCTTTCCGCCCGCCGCGAACATCATCGCAAGCGTTGTAAACAGCACCAGAATTGTCGCGCTAAAGTGCGGCTCCAGCATAAGCAGCACCGCGACTACGGCGACTATGCCGAGACACGGGCAAAAGCCGCGGAAGAACTTGTCGAGATACTTCTTATTCCTGTTTAAGTAAAACGCGACAAAAAGTATCATTGTAAACTTCATAAGCTCGGACGGCTGAAAACCGAAAAGCCATCTTGTCGCGCCGTTCGTGGTTGTGCCGAGCCCCGGAACCAAAACCAAAACGAGCAATATAATTCCCAATCCGTAAAGAAACGGAGAAAATCCAACTAAGATATGGTAATTAATTTTTGTACAAAAGAACATAGCGATAAAGCCCATAATGATACCCATTATCTGGCTTTTCACAAACCTCAGGCTGTCGCCCGTTGTCGCATACGCGCGCGAGCTGCTTGCGCTGTAAAGCATAACAAGCCCGAACGCAACAAGGATAAGCGTTACGAACAAAAATTGATAATCAAACGGGGCGCGCTTCATCTTAACCCCGCCCCAGCTTAAAACATTTCTCGCGCTGTGCCTTATATGTCTGCGAACCGGTATTTCGTTTTCGTAATAGGCGTTATTCTCCGCCCTGTTCTCGTGTGTGATGCTTCGGTACTCCGGTTTAACGCGCGGCGGACGCTTAGAGCTTTTATTTTCATCAACTCGCCTTGTGCGTCTTCCGGCTCTGCCTTTAGCTGCCATCCGGGTCTCCTCCTCTCACTATGTTAAAGCCGTATTTACTGCATAAACAGCATAAGCACCGAAAGCGCCGCCGTAACGGCAGTAAATACGCAAACTATCTTAACCTCGCTCCAGCCGCACATCTCAAAGTGGTGATGTATCGGCGACATCTTAAATATACGCTTTTTCGTCAGCTTATATGACGTAACCTGCATAATAACCGAGAGCGTCTCCATAACATAGACGAAACCTACGATTATAAGCGTAATCGGCTGCTTGAGCATAATTGCAAGGCCGCACACCGCGCCGCCCAAAAACAGCGAGCCGGTATCGCCCATAAACACCTTGGCGGGCTTCCAGTTATAGAACAGAAATCCCGCAAGCGCGCCGATTAACACAGCCGCAAACAACACCATAGCCGGGTTTTTAAACAAAACCGAGGTAACGAGGTAGAACGCGGCGACCACAAGCGTGACCGATGTCGCAAGCCCGTCAAGCCCGTCGGTTAGATTAACGCTGTTGACCGCGGCGAGCATTACGACAATAATAAACGGTATGTAAATCCAACCGAGGTCAATAATCCTGTCG
>UQOT01000076.1 GCA_900542675.1 uncultured Eubacteriales bacterium
GCCTTCTTTTCGGAGCTTCTCGCCAAGTTCCTCAAACGCATCCTTTTCACATTCCTTATAAAATATCCGTTTCTCGGTTTCTCCGCTTTTCTTTAACTTTTCAAGCTCCGCACGGGCGATTTCCGCGCGTTTTCGTATGTATTTTTCGTCCCATATAGACGGACTGTAACCGTCCTCGTAAAGCTTCTGAGTCGTAAAAATACCGGCTCTTATCGTGTGCCTTACGTGTTCTTTCGTAAAACGGTTTTCGTCCACACAATGATACACAACCGCACTCGGCTCAATCCCAATCTTATACCCCGCGTGCAGCGCCTTAAAGCACATCGCCGTTTCCTCTCCGCCCGCATAATTGTCTCCCACGCGGCCGTAACGCTCGTCAAAACCTCCGACCGCGTCAAACAGCCCGTGTTCAACCGAAAAATTCGCGCCGAACGGAAACTCGTACTGTCGGCTTACCTCACGAAATTTTTTATACCCGACCGTATACTCGCTCCAAAGCGTCTCGTGACCTTCAAGGATAATCTCCGGCCGCGGTTCCTGAGTCTCAAGCACAATCTGACCGCCGACAATTCCGAGGTTTCTGTGCCCCAAAAACGCCGAATATATCCGCTCCAGCAAATGCTTGTCAGCACGAATATCGTCGTCTGCATACACAAGGAATTTTCCCTTCGCCGCGCGTCCGCCCGTATTCCGGGCACAGGACAGCCCGCGCCGCTTTTCGGTCACGACCCTAACGTCTGCGCCGCTTATACCCGTATACTCCTTTTCGTTTATCTCCCCGCCATTGTTTACAATAATTATCTCATACGGCAGGTCAAGCGTCTGATTGATAAGGCTCACAACCGCCGTTTTGAGCTTCTCGGTGCGGTTATACGTACACACAATTACAGACATCGCAAGCGGATACTGCGCCTTATCCGCACCTGTTTTTAAACGTCTCCCGCGCGCACGCCACGGTCTGTAATGCACAATCTCGTACAAGCACTTTTTTATCCGAAGCCAAAACCCCGCCTGTCCGCACCCAATCAGATTTGACACGGACACAGATTTGCTTATCAATTTATTATCCAAACAATCACCCCACTATGCGGATATTTCCGCATCTTACTGTGTTATATCAATTTTACACGGCAGCACGGTAACACCGAAGGTCTCAATTCTGCACTCGCTCGGCGGATACGACTCAAAACGTGCTGCTCCCTCAATATATTCATAATACGAAATCGGCGTATACGCCCTGTTTTCGACGCCGACCGAAATCATATATTCCCCTGAGTTAAAGCGGTTGTCAAACTCAAATTTTACGATATTTACGCCGCGCCTGAGCCCGCCCTCGGTTCTGAAAACGCAAAGGTCAAGCCCGAACACATCCTTTACGGAAAGACAAACCCCGCAGACTTCAATGTCTGCGCAGTCAGGAATATCCGCCCGAACCTCGGCGGTAATCTTTTCGCCAAACGCAAATTCCGTCGCCGACAACCTGATTGAGCCGATACAGCCGATATGACTTCCGTAGCGGTTAAGCGCATCGTCCGCCGCCGCGTTCTCATCGCCGCGCGCCACGCAGCTTTCGATATACTTTGACGTAACCACGTCAACACCGCCGTCCGCCGCAATTCTGCCGCCGCTAAGCCATACCGCTCTGCCACAGAACCTCCGAACCGCGTCCGCATCGTGTGAGACAAACAAAATTGTCCTGCCCTCCGCTTTTAATTCCTCGAACTTTTTAAAGCACTTTGCACGAAACCGTATGTCGCCGACCGCCAGCACCTCGTCAACCAAAATTATATCGGTATCGAGCAAAATGGCGGACGCAAACGCAAGCCGTGCAAGCATTCCCGACGAGTATGTCTTGACAGGCAGCCGCGCAAAATCCGCACCGATTTCCGCAAATTTCAAAATATCGTCAATCCGGGTAGCAATTACGCTTTTGTCAATCCCAAAAACCGCGCCGTTTAAGTATATGTTGCGAATTCCCGAATATTCCGGGTTAAATCCGGCTCCCAACTCAAGAATGGCGGAAACGCTGCCGCGCACGTCAGCCCGCCCCGAATTCGGCTCTGTTATCCCCGCAAGAATTTTAAGAAGAGTCGATTTTCCCGAACCGTTGCGCCCAATAATCCCGACCGCCTCGCCCTTTTTGATTGAAAGCGAAACGTCCCGAAGCGCAAAAAACCGTTCCCCGCCACGCCGAAAAATCGCCCCGTCGAGTCTTTTTACCGGATTTTTTGATACAATATATGTCTTGGATAAGTTCTCTATACCTATAATTTCCATAAATACAATTCCTTAAATTTAGGTGATTAAATATTATAAATATTATATCACAGCCGCCGAAACTCTGCAACAGAAGAAAATAAATCAAAAAATTTTAAAAAAAGTATTGACAAATCAGGACAAGCATAGTATAATATATCACGTTGTCGCAGCAAACCGACAACAAAGAGAATAAGCACCTTTAGCTCAGCTGGCTAGAGCACCTGACTCTTAATCAGGGTGTCCAGGGTTCGAATCCCTGAAGGTGTACCACAGGAATTAAATCCGAACTTTTTCTTCACAGAGAATGGGTTCGGATTTTTGTTTTGGCTAAAGCAATAAGCGAGATTACCACAGACGATATGGCAGGAAAAAATAAATCGTCATTTATTGGTTAACAATCAAAAAGAACAATACAATGAGTATTTAGAGAGCTGCAAAGCTTTTTTAAGTTGATATGAAGAGGAGAACCTATCAATTATGTATGACGGAAGACTGGCATAGCATAAATTTTTCGCCGCTGTCAAGGGCAAGATAAACGCCCGTGGTAACCATCGGGCGTCCTTGATATGCCGTCGATTTTTGCTACAGTATAGCTAAGGCAGGAATGCCGAAAATCGGCTGTTCCTGCCCTCAAAATCACGGTATTATATCATAGAAAAATTGATTTTTCAGAAAAAGGCTCACACGCCCACATATATGCCGTTGCCGCAAAGCTAAAACATTACTTTTTTATGAGAACTGCCCTAAAAGCCCTCGTTTCGATTTATAAAACTTCCTAATCCGCGATAATTATTGTTGCTACGAAGTAGCCGGTTGAGTCACTGCCGGTAGCTGATATATTCGAGCCTGCAACCACGTCTTTTGCTGTGATTGCTTTACCGGTGCTGCCCTTTAAGAATGTTGTCTTGCTGTCATAGTATACCGTGTCGGTGCCGCCCATCTCGTTTGTCACCGTAATAACCTTAAGGGTCGAGTTTATGCTTACAACCTTTCCGGTGACATTTGTCTTGCCGGTTGATGATGTCGCGCTTGACTCGATGCTTGCAACGCTTGTACCGTCAAGCTTGAGTGTTGCCGCGTTATTCGGTCTTAAATCATAAATCGTTGCGTCAACGCCGTTTACTTTAACCTTTGTATTAGACGTGAGCGAGTATTCGGACTCGTCCTTACCGTTTTTAATTGTAATCGAAGGCTTATCGCTGAGAACAATCTGTACAATTGTGCCTGTAACATCCGACGATTTGCTTACCGCGGTTATCTGCACAACCTTGCCGTATTGCAGCTTCATCGTAACGCTGTCATACTTCGCAATGTCGCGAAGATTTGCGGTAAGATTATTTCTTGTAACGTTTAACGTATTGCTCGAAACCGAATAAGTCGTCTCTTCACCTGTAGACTGGTCGGCAACCGTTACATATGTATAATCGCCTTTAGTATCATAACCCTTAAACAGACCGTTGACTTCAATCGTCTTATCCTCAGTCGCGCACGTTATAACCTTATCACCCAATATGTCGAGGCGAACAAAGTCATTGCTCTTTATATCGCCAAACGCGCCCTTTGAGCCCTTAACATAATATGTGCAGTTATCGGCAAACGTATAAGTCGCCTGAGAAGCCTGATCTTCAGAATCCTTAATCGTAA
Source organism: uncultured Eubacteriales bacterium (assembly GCA_900542675.1). Taxonomy (GTDB): domain Bacteria; phylum Bacillota; class Clostridia; order Monoglobales; family Monoglobaceae; genus Monoglobus. Next base: position 3,904 of record UQOT01000076.1, read on the forward strand.
TCTGCTTGCCGTTTGCACCGTCCTTTGTCTGAACAACTATGCCGTAAAGCGTTGTCTTTGTCTGAGCGGGTACTGCCTCGATAATTCTTGTATCGCCGAAGGTGTAAGTTACCATTACTTCATAGCCGTTATCAAGCTCATCAAACTCAGCGTCACCGCCGTTTAATTTAATAATGGTATTTTCGCTAATTGAGCAGTCTGTCTTTTCGCCGCCCTCGTCAACCGTAAATGAAGCTGTGTCATAATCGATATTTTCAATCGTTCCCGCCGAATATGTTCTGTCCATCTTTTCAATCATACGATTGAGCAGAGTTGCCATCTGTGCACGCGTCAGTGTTGTCTCAGGCGAGAAATACGCTTTGCCGTTTTCGTCATTACCCATACCGTTCATCAGTCCAAGCTTTGTTGCATACGCAACATACGGACGCGCAGCAGCCGGGATTGAGTCATAGTCCGAATATGTATTTTCGTCAAGAGTAGCCGACTTTGCCTCAGACTCCTTGCCCGCGAGCTTGTCCATAAGATATGCTGCCTGCCATCTTAAAAGAGATGTATTTGCATTGGCAGCCGATGCATAGTCTCTCAAATCCGCAATACTTAAAACGTCAAAGTACATAAGATAGCTCAGCTCGTCCACATACGTTGTATTAATCGCGTTAACCGTTGCGGAATGTGCATCTCTTGCCCAATCAACCGTCTGAGCGTACTCATCGTCCAAAACTCCCAGTATTCTTGACATAAGAATAAGAGTTTCAACCTTTGATACGGCGCGGGTCGGGCGGAAAGTGCCGTCCTCATATCCCTTTATGTAACCGAGATCTGTCATATTGTTAATCGCGTCCTTAGCCCAGGATACGGTCGCATCACCCTCAACATCAGGGAAGGTCAACGCAAATGCCGAAAAGCTCAGCATTGCCGACATAACGGTACCACAGAGCAGTGCTGATATCAATCTTTTGATTTTCATTATTATACCTCCTATTTAAATGATAAACACACTATGTTGTTAATCGTCTGCTATAAATATACCATATGAATTAAAATAATTCAACCTTGAATTATTTAAATCCGTGAATTTTATTTTACAATTATGTAACAAAAATACAAAATTGCAATAAAACTGCATAATTAAATGTATCTGGCTGCAATACCATAAACTTGACCGTGTAATTTTATTACCTCCGCAAATACTACTTTTGTAAAAAAATCAAATAAATGATTTTCAGGAGGAATAAAAATGAAAAAAACTTTCATTTCCTTTATTGTGGCACTGAGCGTAGCTGTATATTCACTTTGCGGATTTTCAGTGTTTGCAGATGCCACGCCCAATATTAAGGACAGCGCGTCTCCGTACGGCACAAACACGCCCGGCGGAATGAGCGCGAACCCAACAGACGCGCCGAGCGCGACCGGAAATCCGCAGGACGTTATTATGCGTTCATTTGACGGTACAAACGCAGACGGCACGATTGATACCTCGCACGGTATAAGCACAAACCTTATAGAAAACGGCTCAAAATACAATGGTATGGCGTCCGTGCCTCTCGGTAACAACGCTGCACAGTCAAGATACAGTCTTACTCGTGTTGCGCTGTCTCCGGATATAGCAGACACAAAATACGCAGAGGCAGCGGAACTCCTCGGAGCACTCGGCATTATGGTCGGCGACGCCGAATCGGGCGCGTTCAGACCTGATGACGCAATACTCAGAAGCGAAATGTCAAAAGTAGCTGTATATTCTATTGGACTGGAAGACATCGTAAAAAGTTCCAACGGAAGCACAAAATTTCCCGATGTTCCCGCAGACCACTGGGCAACAGGCGCAATTAACGTCGCTGACCAGCAAAAGCTGGTAATCGGTGATACCGAAGGAACCTTCAGACCCGACGATAACGTAACATTTGAAGAAGCGGTAACAATCATCGTCCGTGCGCTCGGTTATGAACCCGCAGCACAGGACAAGGGCGGTTACCCGACAGGTTATATGTCAATAGCGTCACAGAAGCAGCTTCTTAAAGGCATTGACGCGGTTGCAGCAGACCCCGCAAAGCGCGGAGATATCGCTCAGCTCGTGTTTAACGCACTTACTGTCAATATGATGGAACAAGTCGGCTACGGCTCAAGCGTTTCATATGAAGAAGTTGACAAGACTCTGCTCTATGACAGATTAAACGTAGAAAAGGCATACGGACAGATAACCGCTACAGACGAGACCTCACTATCGGGCGGTTCGACAACAGGCGACAACAAAATCCAGATAGGCGACAACCAGTATTTAGAGGGCGATACAACCGCCACACAGCTGCTCGGTTACAACGTACTCTATTACGCAAGAATTGACAAGACAACAGACGACAAGACCTTAATTCTTGTCACACCTCAATCGAACAAAAACAACAGCCTTGTTCTTAACTCAACAGATATAGTTGACGTAACCGACGCAGCAACGGACAATTCAAACAAGTCGGTCGAATACTGGGCGGACAAGGCAAACGACAGACGAACAAAGACAGCGTCAATCAAAGCGGACGCAACCTATATCTATAACGGCAAATACAAGACAGGTATAACAAACGCAGACTTAAAGCCGACAAGCGGTAACCTTGTTCTGCTCGATGCGAATATGGACAGTGTTTACGAGATAGTATTTGTAAACCACTTTACAAACCTAGTTGTCGATACGGTATCCGAGATAACAGGCAGGGTAACCGATAAGTATTTGAACGGCTCAGTCGTATTCGACGAGGATAACCCGGACGTTAAGTACTCGATTATCAAAGACGGCGCTAAGATAGGACTCACCGACCTCAAGGAGTGGAATGTAATCTCCTATACAATCAGTGACGACCAAAACCTTATTAAGGCTTATGTATCAGACGCGTCAGTCACAGGTACTGTAAACGAGATTTCGGATGACGGCTACAGAATAGGCGAAAGCGATGTATTCTATGAAAAAGCAGCAAGCTATCCGAACGAAATTAAGCTCCGCGATAAGGGAACCTTCTATCTTGATATAGAGGATAAAATCGCGGCAGTCAACACAAAGGCTGTAAGCGAGTCGGCAATCACAACAAACTACGCATATCTTGTGGATGCGGGTATGAACACCGGATTTGACACAACGGCACAGTTTAAGCTGTTCACCAAGGAAGGTGAAACCGAGATTATTGACAGCGCGGCTAAAATGCGTTTAAATGACAATTACGCGCTGCAGCCCGCTGACGTAGTATCACAGCTTAAGCCCGGCGGAACAATTTCACCGCAACTTATAATCTACGAGTTAAACAGCGACGGTAAGATTACAGGACTTGAAACGGCAAAGGATAACACTGCAACAGGCGCACCAAACACGAACGAATTTACCTTAAATATCCGCAAGGATGATATGGTATACAAGCGCGCGTCGAGCAAGCTCGGGAATGTCGGAGTAAGTGATGACACAATTATCTTTGACATTCCTGCAAGCGCGGGCAGTGACACGGACAAATACACCATCCGCAACAAGTCAACTCTCGCAAACGACACATCGTATGACGCAATAATTTATGACCTTCAGGAGAACTACACGGCTAACGTGATAATTATCACAAGCTCAACGGGTATCACAAATGCAGAATCGCCGATAACGGTAGTAAGCAGCATTGCCGAGGTACAGAACGAGGACTTCGAGTACACCGACAAGCTCTACGGTTACAGCAGCGGCGAGACAATCGAGCTTATGGCGGCAGACAAGAGCGTATACAGAAAGCCGGGCGGCGCGAAGCTCACAGCAGGTGATATTATCCAGTATAAAACTGACGCCAAGGGCAGAGTTGACGGTATAACGCTCCTGTTCGACTCAAGCAACAAGACAGGCGAGTTTATAACAGACGTTACAAGCGACCTCACAACGGTCTACGGCAGAGCTATCAAGAAGTTCAGCGGCAGCGTCAATGTTCAGGTAGGCGACCAGACGCTCAACTTCGCAACGGGCGACGCAATCGTATACCTCTACGACTCGTCAAAGAAGAAGAACCCGATTTCGGTTGTATCCGCAGCTGATATCGAGATCTACGAAAAAGACAACGAAGCAAGACTCTTCGTCAAGCTTTATCAGGACGAGGTTCAGGAAATGGTAATCGTCCGCTAACCGCACTTCTTTTGAAAAAGAAGTAGGCAGGAAAACTTTGATCTGCGCGGCTTCGGCCGCGCGGGTTGAAGTTTTAAGGCGCCCCGGCGGGGAACTGGAGCCCGTTAGGGCTTCTGAGGGAGTTGCCGAAATCGCCTATCCCATATTCTATGGCGGCTATATAAAAACATCCACACTCTATCCGAATTACATATCTAAAAACGGATATACTACTTTAAAAAGGAGGATAACGCAATGGAAGGAGTTAATCTTAGAAAAACTGCTATAATCGGGTGCGGATTTGTAGGGTCAGCAACGGCGTTTTGTCTGATGCAGAGCGGTATGTTCTCGGAAATGGTGTTAATTGACGCTGACACAAGCCGCGCGGAAGGCGAAGCGATGGACATAAGCCACGGTATACCGTTCGGCAGTCCTATGAAAATTTATGCGGGAGACTATTCGGATATAGCCGATGCAGCGATTGTAATTGTCACGGCAGGCGCCAATCAAAAGCCCGATGAAACGCGGCTTGACCTTGTGCATAAAAATGTGGAGATTTATAAATCGATTATGTCAAATATCAGCGAGGCTAATATAAACGGTATTCTGTTAATAGTTTCCAATCCCGTGGATATTCTGACTTATACCGCAATGAAGCTCAGCGGATTGCCCGAAAACCGCATACTCGGCTCGGGAACCGTACTTGACTCGGCGCGGCTCAGATACCAGCTCGGCGAACACCTATCGGTTGACAGCCGCAGCGTACACGCCTTTATCATAGGCGAGCACGGCGACAGCGAGATTGCCGCGTGGAGCAGCGCAAACGTTTCGGGTATACTGATGAATACCTTCTGCGAAATGCGCGGACACTACCGCCACGAGGAAGCAACCGCCGAAATCACCGAACGCGTCAAAAACAGCGCCTATGAAATTATTAACAAAAAGAAGGCGACCTACTACGGCATAGCTATGTCAATCAAGCGCATATGCGAGGCTATACTCAGAAACGAGCGTTCAATACTTCCCGTATCAAGTATGCTTCACGGCGAATACGGCATAAGCGACGTAGTCTTAAGCCTGCCGGCAATAGTCGGCAGAGACGGCATCGAAAACAAAGTCCCCATATCCCTCAGCGAAGCCGAAATCAAAAGCCTAATGAACTCCGCCGAAACCCTAAAAAGCATAATAAACGAACTCGAATTATAATAAACGAATGTCGAAAAAGGCGCCCCAACGGGGCGCCTTGCGTTGTGTCAAGCGTATTTTCAATAAACAAGGTCAGAGCCGTAAAGTGAAGTGAACCCCAAAGTTTAGACAAAATTTAATATTAACTTGCTTGTGAATGAG
>UQOT01000077.1 GCA_900542675.1 uncultured Eubacteriales bacterium
CGGTATGCTTATCGGTCAGGCGATACTCGCGGACGAGATTTACCTCGGCAGGAAGCTTAACGTTAGTGAAATTTACACAAAAATCACAAAACAGGGCTGTGCAATTTAACTAAAAACAGCGCGGATTTTCTTAATATTAGAGTGAAATGGTAAAATAACACTATGTTTATAAAAAGTTTATAATTTGTTTATACATTGTTAATATTTTAAGAATAAATTATATGAAGATTGTTAGTAATAAATAATCTGAAATACATAATAAAGATGCAGTATAGGCATCGGTTGTGAAAGGAAATCTGTATGGAGGCTATAATTGTTATTAATGCTGTAATTTCAGTATTGTTTACACTGTGTTATGCTTACCAGTTTTTCTATCTCTTTGTGGGATTGCTTAAAGGCGAACAGAGGTTTACCGCAGAGACGGAGCACAAGTTTGCTGCCGTAATTTCGGCGCGTAACGAGAGCGGCGTTATCGGTCAGCTCATTGCCAGTATAAAACAGCAGAATTACCCGCAAGATAAGCTTGATGTATTTGTTATAGCCGATAACTGCACCGACAATACCGCGCAGGTTGCAAGAGACGCCGGCGCTATAGTGTTTGAGAGATTTAACAAGGAGCAGGTCGGCAAGGGCTACGCGCTCGACTGGCTCTTTAAGATAATCAAGAAGGATTATAAAGACGCAGGCTACGAAGGCTTTATGGTGTTTGACGCCGACAACATCCTCGACAAGAACTATGTCAGAGAGATGAATAAGGTCTTTGACAACGGCTATGACGTACTTACCAGCTACCGTAACTCAAAGAACTTTGACAGCAACTGGATTTCATCGGGATATTCGCTGTGGTTCTTGAGAGAGGCTAAGTACCTCAACAACGCGAGAATGCAGCTTGGAACAAGCTGTGCGATTTCGGGTACGGGATTTTTGGTAAGCGCGAAGGTTATTGATAAAAACGGCGGATGGATTCACCACCTGCTGACAGAGGATATAGAGTTCACCTGCGACAGTGTTTCAAAGGGTATCAAGATTGGATATGCCGCAAATGCGGTGCTGTATGACGAGCAGCCGACAAAGTTCGGTCAGTCGTATACACAGCGTCTGCGCTGGGCAAAGGGCTTTTACCAGGTGTTCAAGAATTACGGCTTAAAGCTTGCAAAGGGAGCATTTAAGGGCAGCTTCTCGTGCTTTGATATGCTGATGACAGTATCGCCCGCTATGCTTTTAACGCTTATCAGCGTTTTGCTTAACGCGGTTGCAATTCCCGTCGGACTTATAACAGGAGCATCCGAGACACCCGCTCTTATACATACGCTGTGTCAGACGTTCTTAAACTTCTACGGTCTGTTCTTTATACTCGGAATTCTTACAATGATTACCGAGTGGAGCCAAATCCATTGTTCGGGAATTAAGAAGATTATATATCTGTTCACATTCCCGCTGTTTGAGTTCACCTATGTGCCGATTGCCATAGTTGCTCTGTTTAAGAAGGTTGAATGGAAGCCGATTAAGCACAGTGTTGTAAGAACACTCGACGAGCTGAGAAACGAAGCAGCATAGTTTAAAGACGCCGCATCTGCGGCGTCTTTTGTTATGCGTCGAAAAAGTGAATTATGTGAGGAATTTAAGACACCGCGCCTGCGGCGTCTTGTTAATCCACAATGTTTACATTATATTCCTTAAGCCATACGTCAATCATATACATATACGCAAGTATCTGCGGGTAGTTCATAAGCTGACCGTACCACGGCTTTGAGAACATACCGGCTTTGGTTTCGATAAGCTCGCTCAGCTTGTCGCGTTTTACGATTTCGAGCAGCGGCGAGCTTGGGTTATTTAAGATTGCTCTTACCTTATTTTCGACATTGCGCGTGTAAATCGGATTATGGCTTTTGGGATAAGGGCTCTTTTTTCTATACACGATTTCATACGGCAGCATATCGCTGAACGCTTTGCGCAGCAGTCCCTTTTCTCGGCCGGCGTAGCCCTTCATACTCCACGGAATGTTATATGCGTATTCCCAAATCCTGAGGTCGCAGAACGGCACGCGAACTTCAAGGCCGCTGTACATAGAAGAAAAGTCTTTGCGGCTTAAAAGAGTCTGCATAAACCAACTGAAATTGAGCATAGATATTTCTTTAATCCGCGCGTCCTCGGACGACTCAAGCCCGGTCTTGGGCGCGGCGTCAACTGTTTCCTTGTAGCGCGTATAGACGTACTCCTCGGGGTTCACGTCCAAATACTCATCGCGTATAAGGCTCGCTTTAATCTTGGTGTTTCCGCTCCACGGAAAATCGTTTTGCATCAAAAGCTCTTTGCTTGTGTACCACGGATATCCGCCGAATATTTCATCCGCGCACTCGCCCGACAGCACTACCGTGTGGGTCTTTTTGACCTCACGGCAGAACAGCAGCAGTGACGACTCGATATCTACAAGCCCCGGAAGGTCTCGGGCGAATACCGAGTTTTTAAGCGCGTCGCCCACCGAGTCATTGTCGAGCACAATCGTGTGATGGCGCGAGCCTATATCCTCGGTCATAAGCTTGATGTAGTGGTCGTCACTGTTCGGCTGATAGAACGTTTTTTCAAAGTATTTTTCATTGTCCTCATAGTTTACCGAGAATGTATCGAGTCTTCCTCGGCCGTCCTTTTTAAATTCTGCGGCGGCGACTGATGATATTATGCTTGAGTCCAGTCCGCCCGATAAGAATGTACACAGCGGTACATCGGACACAAGCTGGCGCTTTATGGCATCGCAGATTAGTGTTTTGACCGTATCTATCGTGTCGCTCATACTGTCCGTGTGTTCGTGCGCCGTAAGACCCCAGTATTGCCACAGCTTAAGTCCGCCGTCCTTGTCAAACGTACCGCACCAGCCGGGCTTAATTTCCTTGATGTCCTTATACGGAGTGGTTCCGGGCGTTTTTCCGGGACCGATTAAGAAGATTTCAGCAATGCCCGAGCGTGTGATGTCGGTGCTGACGGCAGGGTGTTTAAGCAGAGCCTTGATTTCCGAGCCGAATATGAATATATTGTCTTTTACGGAATAGAAGTACGGCTTAACGCCGCCTCCGTCACGTGCGAAAAACAGACGGTCCTTTGTTTCATCGTAAATTGTGAAGGCAAAGATGCCGTTCAGCTTTTTCACACACACGGTTCCCCATTCGATGTACGAGGTGAGCAGGACTTCGGTATCCGAATGTCCGTTAAAGCTGTAGCCGAGCTTTAGCAGCTCGCCGCGCAGCTCGTCGGTATTATAAAGCTCACCGTTATAGCAAAGAACATATGTATTCCCGCATATGTTCTTTATCATCGGCTGATGTCCGTGCTTTAGGTCAACGACCGACAGCCGCCTGTGACCGAGAGCCGCAAAGTCCGAAAAGTATTCGCCGCTGTCGTCAGGTCCGCGCCGCGCAAGCGTGTCACGCATATCACGCAGAACATTTTTAGCGCTCTCGTCAATTTTTTTATTATAGTTTAAAAATCCCGTAATTCCGCACATAGGATTAACCTCCTCTCTATGCTATTATATGCTGCGGCTCGGTGTTCGTTACACGATTGTAATATTAAAAATCGTGCGTCGCCCTTGACACAGCCGCCGTTTTCATTTATACTAAAATAGACTATAAGATATTATGGCTTAATATGTTTTAAACTATACAGAATAAGATAAATTTTGGAAGGAAGGGTTACTTTGGCAAAGGACAATAAGAAGCTGGTTGAAGAAATTACGCCTATGAGTGAGGATTTCGCCCAGTGGTATACCGATATAATTAAAAAGGCGGAGCTTTGCAGCTATTCCGGTGTGCGCGGCTGTATGGTAGTTCAGCCTTACGGCTACGCGATATGGGAGAATATTCAGCATATTTTGGATAAGCGCTTTAAGGATACGGGCGTTCAGAATGTTGCGATGCCGATGTTCATACCCGAAAGCTTGCTTCAGAAAGAGAAGGACCACGTTGAGGGTTTTGCGCCTGAGGTGGCGTGGGTAACTCACGGCGGAAACGAGAAGCTTACTGAGCGTCTGTGCGTGAGACCGACGTCCGAGACGCTGTTCTGTGACCACTACGCAAATGTGGTACGTTCATACCGCGACCTGCCGAAATTATATAATCAGTGGTGCAGCGTGGTAAGATGGGAAAAGACGACACGTCCCTTCCTGCGCACGACGGAATTTTTCTGGCAGGAGGGTCACACCGCCCACGCAACGCAGGAGGAAGCTGAGGAGCGCACAAGACAGATGCTTAACGTTTACGCGGATGTGTGCGAGAAGGAGCTTGCAATTCCGGTTGTAAAGGGTAAAAAGACCGACCGTGAAAAGTTTGCAGGCGCGACCGAAACTTTTACGATAGAGAGTATGATGCACGATGGTAAGGCGCTTCAGTCGGGTACCAGCCATAACTTCGGCGACGGCTTTGCGCGCGCGTTCGGCATACAGTATTTGGATGAGAATAATCAGCAGCAGTACGTTCATCAGACCTCGTGGGGTTTATCGACTCGTATAATCGGCGCTATTATTATGGTTCACGGCGATGATGCGGGACTTAAGCTGCCGCCGAGAATTGCACCGATACAGGCGGTAATCGTACCTGTCGCTATGCACAAGGAGGGAGTGCTCGATAAGGCGAATGAGCTTAAAGAGCGTCTCAGCGGAAAATTCAGAATTAAGCTTGACGACAGCGATAAGTCGCCCGGCTGGAAGTTCAGTGAGTACGAGATGCGCGGCGTTCCGGTCAGAATTGAGATGGGACCGCGTGATATCGAGAACAATCAGGCGGTGCTCGTCAGCCGCACAGACCGCGAAAAGACATTTGTCAGCCTTGACAATATTGAGGAGGAGCTCCAAAAGCTGCTCGACAAAATTCAGCAGCAGATGTACGATGCGGCGCTTAAAAACCGTGAGGAAAAAACGTCTGTGGCTCATAATTACGAGGAATTTAAGAATATAATCGCCGAGAAGGGCGGTTTTGTTAAGGCAATGTGGTGCGGAGACGAGGAGTGCGAGCTCAAGATAAAAGAGGACACCACCGCAACTTCGCGCTGCATACCGTTTGAGCAGGAGGAAATTTCCGACAAGTGCGTGTGCTGCGGCAAGCCCGCCAAGCATATGGTATATTGGGGCAAGGCATACTAACGTAGGGATTAGGAATTAGGGAGTTGCCGTTTGCGCCTAAAGAATACCATAGTATGAAATGCCTTTCATATGAATACGCACCCCGGCGTTCCGTGCATATTAAAAATTTTTGCCATATAATGCGGTTTTAGCGCATATCATTTGTTTGGCACGGAGCGCCGAGTCGGCGCTCCCTACAACGCTATCCGAAGGAAAACGACAATTTTGCAGGTTTTTCTATCGTATGGGAGGATATTATCCGCCCGCAATTTTGTAAATTTAAAAAAGGAGCGACAGCCTAATGTTTGAGATAATCAGCGATTTCTTCAGTTCGGCAATGGATCAGATTTCTCTGCTCAGGGTTGCCGATGCTTTTGATATTTGTATTGTTGTGGTTATGGTTTATTTTATACTTAAATTTATCCGCGACAGTCATACAAGCCGTTTGCTTAAGGGCATTCTGCTTATTTTAATCTGTGTTCAGGTTGTGTATTGGTCGGGGCTTCACGTTACGTCATATATTATATCAAAGTGCGTGCAAATCAGCGTTATTGCACTGGTTGTAATATTTCAGCCGGAGCTTCGCCGTGCGCTTGACCAGGTGGGAAAGGCGTCCTTCGTTAAGTGGTTTTCAAACGATGAAGGCAGCGGCACAAAAATACTCAGCACAATCAAGGAGATTTCGCGCGCGGCTCAGATAATGTCAAAAGACAAGACGGGTGCGCTTATGGTAATCGAAAACGGAATTGATATTGACTCGATGACAAGCTCGGGTATAAAAATTGACGCTGAGGTCACGTCGGAGCTTTTGACACAGATTTTTGTGCATAATACTCCGCTGCACGATGGAGCGGTTATTATACGCGACAACAGGATTGCGTTTGCGACCTGCGTGCTTCCGCTTACGCAAAACCCGTATTTGAGCTCCGAGCTTGGTACGCGCCACCGTGCGGGTATCGGAATTTCGGAGGAAGCAAACGTTGTGGTTATTATAGTCTCGGAGGAGACGGGGATAATTTCGTGCGCGTATCAGGGAGGACTTACAAGGGATTATGATGAGGACTCGCTCGCGCTGTATCTTGAAGAGCTTCTTGTCGAAACGGGCGACAAAAAACGCAGCCCCAAATCTAAAATACCGTTTAAAAATGTATTCGGTGACAGGGGGAGATAGATTATATGCGCAGAAGAAAATTCAGTATGAGACGTATCTGGTACAGCAATACTCTGCTTAAAATCGTATCTGTTATTATCGCTGTGGTGCTGTGGGTGTATATCATTGTTGTAATCGATGCTCCGACAGAGCGTACGTTTAGAGATGTTATCATAAATACCGTAAACGAGCAGGTACTGAGCGAAAACGGATACAGTATAGAAAAGCTTTCGGTGCAGACCGCTTCGGTCAAGATTGAGGGCAGCCGTAAGATAATCGCGAAGTTTGACAGCGATAATATAAGTGCGAAACTGGACTTTTCCGATATCAACGCGGCAAAGCTTGCAAGCGAGGGCGTAATTACCGTTAATCTTAAGGTTGAGTCCGAGTTTGGCGAGGTTGTATCCTTCACGCCGTCTGCCGTTGATGTGTATGTTGAGCCGACGAAATATAAGGATGTGGATATAAGATTTAAGAGCAGCGGGCAGCTTATGGAAGGATTTATGCTCGGAGACGTTAAGCTTTCGCAGGATAAGGTCAGAATATTCGGCGCACAGAAAAACATCGACGATGTTTCGCACGCTGAGATAAGTTTTGACTTGATTAATACAAGGTTTGAGGATTACGATAGCGGAGTGCTGAGCGAAACGTGTACAGTTCAGCTCTTTAATAACGACAGGCCGCTGACCGAGAAGGAAAGCCGCTGGATATGGAACAATTCGTCTGAGATTTCGTTCTCGTGCCCGATTTATAAGGCGGTAAGAGCAGTTGTTGTGCCGCGCGGTGCGGATATTTTGTCGTCAACGCTGAAATGCAGTCCGAGCGAGGTGGTTGTCTATGGCGACAACGACAGGATTGACGAGTATACTCAGATTGAAACAGCGCCGATTTATGCGTCGCAGCTTACGGGCGGCGATGCACATATTAAGCTCAATATCCCGTCGTGGATGAAAACTCAGGATAATATATCGGAGGTTGCAGTCAGTGAGAATAGTAATCAATAACATAGCCGTTCCGATTGAACATAAAATTGACGATGTTTTGTTTGCCGCGCAGAAAATTGCGCGGCAACACTTAATTTCCGCCGAAAATTTTGCGGTGTACCGTCAGTCGATTGACGCGCGGAGGAAGAGTAACATTCACTATGTCTATTCGGTATCGGCTGAAATTTCAGAGCAAAGTTTCGGAGGCAGGGAGAATATATCGGTTTTAAAGGACGGCTCAAAGCTTAATATAAAGAAGAATGCGCTCAGTTCAAGACCGATTGTTGCAGGTATGGGGCCGTGCGGGCTGTTTGCCGCGTATGTGCTTACAAAGAGCGGAAATCCGCCGCTTATTATAGAGCGCGGCGGTGACGTTGATATGCGCACTCGTGCCGTGCAAAATTTTTGGAACGGCGGCGGGCTCAATTTAAACTCAAACGTGCAGTTCGGCGAGGGCGGAGCTGGTACGTTCTCAGACGGCAAGCTCAATACAAGAAAGAGCGACCCGCGGCAGAGGTTTATACTTGAAACATTTGTTCACTTCGGTGCGCCCGAGGATATATTGTACAGGGCGAAGCCGCATATAGGCACGGATGAGCTTAAGAACGTGCTTAAAAATATGCGGAGGTTCTTACTTAATAACGGCTGTGAAATCAGGTTTAACACCTGCCTTACGGGAATAGGAATAAAAGACGGCAAGGTTATTGAAGCCGAGCTTGACGGCTCAGAGGCGGTGCCGTGCGAAAAACTGTTTTTGGCAATAGGTCACAGCAGCAGAGACACGTTTAAGATGCTGCAAAAAATCGGCATACCGCTTGAGCAGAAGCCGTTTGCCGCGGGAGTGAGGATTGAGCATACTCAGGAGTTTATAGGCAGAGCTCAGTACGGCGATGAGTATAAACGACTGCCCGCCGCGGACTATAAACTTGTATATAACGGACGTGACAGGAGCTGTTATTCATTCTGTATGTGTCCGGGCGGAGTGGTTGTTAATGCATCCTCGGAGGACGGCGGACTTGTGGTGAACGGAATGAGCAATCACAAGCGTGATGGTAAAAACGCGAACAGTGCGCTTGTTGTGACGGTTCGGCCGGAGGATTTTGAGTCGGACTCGCCTCTTGGCGGAGCGGAGTTTCAAAGAAGGTATGAGGAGCTCGCTTTCAGGCTCGGAGGCGGGGATTATACCGCGCCGATACAGCTTGCGGAGGATTTTGTGCACGGGCGTGAGTCTGTGAGTCTCGGCAGTGTGACGCCGAGCTATACGGGCAAAACGGCGCTTCGTGACCTCAGGCGGTGTCTGCCGGAGTTTATAACGGGCACGCTTAAAGACGGGCTTTTGAATTTTGAGCATAAGATGCGCGGCTTTACATCGGGCGGAGCAGTGCTGACGGGTGTTGAGATGCGCACCTCGTCACCGGTTAGGATTATAAGAAACGAAAATTTTGAGTGTCCGTCCGCCGCGGGGCTGCATCCGATAGGTGAAGGCGCAGGCTATGCCGGCGGAATAATGAGTGCTGCTCTGGACGGTCTCAAAGCCGCAGTCTTTGCAACACAGAATTACAGTAAAAACATATAATATTGTTTGACAAAATATAGGCGGTAGAGTATAATAACAACATAGGGACTAGAGATTAGGAACTAGGGACTAGGGACTACGCGGGAACGTCAGGAGTATCATTTCCTCCGCGAATACATAGCCTTTCCCTGAGGGAAAGGCATATACTGCTGTTATATGGTGATCTCTTGTTTTCTTTTTTCTGTATCGAATATATGAATTAATAAAAGGAGCATAAACAATGGGCAGATTATTCGGAACCGACGGAGTTCGCGGTATCGCAAATGATGAACTGACGCCTGAGCTTGCCTTTAAGGTTGGCAGAGCGGGGGCGTACGTACTGACCGGCGAGTCGGGTAAAAGACCTAAGATTTTGGTCGGCAAGGATACGAGAATTTCAGGTGACGTGCTTGAAGCGGCGCTTACTGCGGGAATATGCAGCGTTGGCGCGGAGGCG
>UQOT01000078.1 GCA_900542675.1 uncultured Eubacteriales bacterium
CCTTAAGCTTTTCGCGCAGGACATATTCGCGTTGGTTGCGGTCGAGGTTTTCGTTGACTTGCTCCATAACCTTCTTTTCTATATCAAGTATGTCAATCTCGTCCGACATAATCTTAATTAGCTCTTCAAGCCTTTTCGAGACATCAAGTGTGTCAAGTATAGTCTGCTTTAGAGCCGGTTTAATGGGCAGGTTTGATGCAATTACGTCCGCAAGCTCACCCGGATTTTCAATAGACAGCAGTGCGTTGATTGCATCGGGCGATACCTTGTCGTACAGCTCTAAAAACTCCTCGGTCAGATGCTCCACTCTGCGCATTAATACGCTGAGATACATATCATCGCCTTCATCAATTGGAACAATATCATCAAGCTGCTTAACCTCAACGCTTACATATTCTCCGAGCTTGTTGTATGACATAATTTTTCCGCGTTCCTTACCCTCGACAAGTACGCGCACAGCGCCGTCGGGCAGACGCAGAATTTGTCTGACCTCACATATCGTGCCGATTTGAGCAAGGTCGTTAAGTGTTGGGTTTTCTGTCATTATATCTTTCTGATAGCATAAAAATATCAGTTTATTCTTCCTCATTGCCGCTTCGACTGCATCTATCGATTTGGGTCTGCCGACGTCGAAGTGCAAAATCATTCCCGGGAATACCGAGAGCCCTCTCAGAGGCACAAGCGGAAGTGTTAATATGTTTTCATTCATATAATTCTACCTAACTTTCATAATTATCGTGGATTTATACACATATAAATTTATTATACTATTAATATAACAAAATGGCAAGTGTTTCTACAAACTTTTTACACTTTCTTTTTCATTTTCGTTGCAAGATTTGCCGAATTATGCTATAATTCAGTTTATATTTAGGAGGAATTCCAATGGATATGATAGAAATTTACAAATTCGGCATATATTTTGTGATATACTCGGTATTGGGCTGGTGTTGTGAGGTCGCATTTGCTGCAATGGTTGACGGCAAATTTGTGAACCGAGGCTTTTTAAATGGACCGTATTGTCCGATATACGGTTTTGGTGTGTGCTTCGTGCTGTTGTGCTTAAATCCGATAAAGCATAACTTTCTAATGCTCTTTATTGGCTCGGTTGTGCTGACGTCGGTGCTTGAATACATAACAGGATTTGTGCTTGAAAAGTTGTTTCACGAGCGCTGGTGGGATTACAGCGCCGAAAAGTTTAACCTGCGCGGCTATGTTTGCCTTAAGTTCTCAATAATGTGGGGGCTTGCGTGTCTTATTGTCGTTGATATAGTGCACCCTGCGTTTGAAAAGCTTGTTTCGTTTGTGCCGTTTAAGCTTGGCGCGGTCATTCTTATAGTGATTATTGCGGTATACATAGCCGACTTTATCTCAACGGTAATCGGCGTTAACCGTATGGGCAAGTATTTAACGCTGCTCAGAGATACGTCGGAGCGGCTCAGCAAGATCTCTGTATCTATGGGCGAGAATATCTCTGGCAGCACTCTTTCGATTAAGAAAAACGCCGATAATTTAATACGTGATATCGGAGAAATTAAAAAGAACAAGCCGAGGACGGCGCATCGTCTCCGGAAGGCGTTCCCCGACCTTAAAATATTTGAAAGAGAAAGCGAAATTAAAAAGCTGCTGCAAAGAATTGAGAATATTCAGAATAGTAAGAATAATGGGGCTGAAAATGATGAAGCAAAAATTTACACCAAACAGAATTAAGAAGCTGCTGTGTACGGTTATAATCGCGGCGGTGTTTGTTTTGCCGCTTGCGTCTTGTTCGGACGTTTCCGATACTCCGAGCAGTAAGATAAGCATTGTTACAACGATTTTCCCGGCGTACGATTTTGCGCGTGAAATCGCAGGTGGTAAGGCGGATATAAAAATGCTGTTAAAGCCCGGAGCGGAAGCGCATTCGTACGAGCCGACGCCGCAGGACATAATAGCGATACAAAACTGTGACGTGTTTGTATATACGGGCGGCGAGTCGGATGAATGGGTTAAGGAAATTCTATCATCAATTGACGCATCCGAAATTCGTGTTGTGCCGATGATTGAATGCGTTGACGCCGTGGAGGAAGATATCATAGAGGGAATGGAGGTTCGCGGTGAAGCCGATGAAGAAGAGGAGCAGCGCGATACCGAAGAGGGCGCATACGAGCCTGAATATGATGAGCACGTGTGGACGTCGCCTGTGAATGCACAAAAGATAACCGAGAGCGTAAGCGAGGCGATAATCGAAAAGGATTTGGCTAATGCTCAGTATTACAGCGGGCGAACATACGATTATTTAAACAAGCTTGCTGCGCTGGATAAGGAGTTTCGGGAAATAGTAAACCACGCGCAGCGCAGAATAATTGTGTTCGGCGACAGGTTCCCATGCAGGTATTTTGCCGACGAGTACGGTCTTAAATATTATGCGGCGTTTCCCGGCTGTTCGTCGGAGACCGAAGCAAGCGCAAAGACAATTTCGTTTTTAATTGACAAAGTAAATGACGAAAATATACCAGTCGTGCTCTATCCCGAGCTTTCAAATAAAAAAGTTGCGGTCACAATCTGTGAGTCTTCGGGTGCTGTGCCGATGAGGTTTAACTCCTGCCACAATGTGTCGAGTGATGAATTCAAGGACGGTGCGACATATTTAAGCCTTATGCGGGATAATATAGATGTGCTGAGAGCAGCGCTGAATTAATACGGAGAAATAGAATGAATATAAATGCAAATGAAAAACCAAAACGCGTTATCGTAATAGGCGGCGGTCCTGCCGGAATGATGGCTGCGGGAACGGCGGCAAAGCGCGGACATAACGTTCGGCTTATTGAACAGAATAAAATTCTCGGCAAAAAACTTTTAATAACCGGCAAGGGCAGATGCAATGTGACCAATGCGTGCGGGGACGTTGAGGATTTGATACGAAACGTTCCGACCAACAGCAGCTTTATGTACAGCGCGTTCTATACCTTTACCAATCATCAGCTAATTGAATTTTTGGAAGATATGGGCGTTAAAACCAAAGTTGAGCGCGGAAACCGCGTTTTCCCCGAAAGCGACAGAAGCCGCGATATAGCTGACGCGCTTTTAAGATATCTTAAGGATAACAACGTTGAAATTATTCGTGACAGAGTTGATGAGGTTTTAACTGATGGTGAAAAACATATCAGCGGAGTAAGATGCAATAAAAGAGGAGAGCTTACCGCAGACAGCGTTATTATTGCAACGGGCGGAATGTCGTATCAGGCAACAGGCTCTACGGGTGACGGATATTATTGGGCTGAACAGCTTGGGCATACGATTAAGGATTTGCGGCCGTCTCTCGTTCCGCTTAAGGTTAGCGAGGATTGGATTGCGGACGCTGCAGGGCTGACGCTTAAAAACATAGAAATAAAAGTCAGAAATTCAAAGAATAAAGTAATATACAAGGATTTCGGCGAGATGATGTTTGCACACTTCGGGCTTACGGGTCCGGTAATATTAAGCGCGAGCGCGCATATGCGGGATATGAAAACCGAAAGCTATAAAATTGAGCTTGACTTAAAGCCCGCACTGAGCGAAAAGCAGCTTGATGAGCGTCTTTTGCGCGACTTTTCGGCGGAGCTAAACAGAGACTTCCGTAACAGCTTGGGCAGACTTTTGCCAAAGAGCCTTATCGGCATTATAATTGAGTTGTCGGGCATAGATCCGTACAAAAAAGTTAACTCAATTACCAAAGAGGAACGCCGCCGTCTTACACAGCTTTTAAAGTGCATTACTTTTCACGTAACAGACTTTTGCGATATAGAGCGCGCGATAATTACTTCGGGCGGAGTTGATGTAAAAGAAATAAATCCGTCCACAATGCAGTCAAAACTGGTAAGCGGCCTATACTTCGCGGGTGAAATTATTGATGTTGACGCCTATACCGGCGGATATAATTTACAGATAGCGTTTTCGAGCGGCTTTCTTGCGGGACTTTCGTGCTGAACTGCGCTGGAAGCCTGCTTTGAAATTTCGATACAGCGTCGCCGTAACAACGCAGAATATAATCGAAAGCACATATGTCAATACTGTTGTAATGATTGTGCGTGTTAATATATCTGTTATCTGCATACTGTTCAGTATTTCAAGCGACGATGTAATAATCAGGCAGTGTACGAGATAGATGTTATAAGACGCACCCGAAATACTGATGAAAAATCCTTTGCCGCGGCTTTCAAGCGACTGCGTAAGCCCGTAGGCGTACTGATAAAATCCGAAAGTCGAAAACAGGCAGAATATAATCACTATAAGCGGCGAGAGCGTATTATTAATCGCTCCGCCGTATTCCATATATGAGGTTACGCAGTGTAATATCGCGAACACAAGCCAGCCTGCATATATTACAAGGCGCATACGGCTTAAGAACTTCATAAACTGATTATAATACATACCTGCGTACATACCGAGCACCCAGAAAATCATATATGACGGAAAGATTTTGTTTGTGTATTCGGCAGGTACAATCACGCGGAAAGCGACTGAGCAAACAATCGCTATAAGCACGATTATGCCGTGAAATATTTTTGATTTATATTTGCTTATAAGTATCCACATCGGCATCAGCAAATAGAACTGCATAATAAGCACAACAAAGTAGAACTGCGCTGACAAGTCACCGTTTAAAATATACTTAATCAGCGACACCGGATTAAATTCGTAAATGTGAAACGCATAAACGAAAACGATGTAGTATATAATAACCATAATAATGTACGGCAGATAAACCTTGCGTATTCTGCCGAGCAGAAACGCGGGATACGAGAATTTTCTCTCACCGTATTTATAGAACAGTTTAAGTCCGCTTGTAAATATAAAAGCAGGTACAGCAAAAGTGGTGAGCTTTGTCACCGCGAAGAATATAATAGACAGCACGCTGCCTTTCGGAAAGTAATTAACTCCCTCCGACAGGACGTGTATCAAAATAACAAACATACAAAGGAAGAACTCAAATACCGAGACTTCCGTGATTTTTCTCTTCATATCAAATTCCCTCTACATAATATTATGTTTATTTTACACCAAATTCTAAATATAGTCAACATAGAAATTTGATCTGTGAAATATATAGCTTCAATATGTGCGGATAGTGAGTTCGCAAAATATCATAAAGGAGAATTATTATGCAAAAGGCTTGGGAAGGTTTTAAAGAGGGAAAATGGCAAAGTGAGATAGACGTGGAGGATTTCATCCGCAAGAATTATACGCCGTACGAGGGCGATGACTCGTTCCTTGCAGATAGGAGCGTAAAGACTGATAAGGTATATAAAATCGTAAGAGATTTAATTATAAAAGAAATTAAAGACGGTATAATTGACGTCGAAACCGATGTAGTATCGGGTATAGATAACTTTGCACCCGGATATATAGATAAGGATAACGAGGTTATAGTCGGACTCCAGACCGACGCGCCGCTCAAGCGTATAGTCAATCCCTACGGCGGAATGCGTATGGTGCAACAGTCACTCAGCGCGTACGGCTATAAACTGAACCCCGAGATAGAAAAGCACTTTAAGGCATATCGCAAGACTCACAACGACGGCGTTTTTGACGCGTATACCTCAAAAATGCGTGCGGCCCGTTCTGTCGGACTTATGACCGGTCTGCCTGACGCATACGGCAGAGGCAGAATAATCGGCGACTACCGTCGTGCTGCGCTTTACGGCATTGATGCGCTAATCGAGGCAAAACAGCGCGATTTCGATGCGCGTGAGAACCTGACCGCAACCGAGGACGTAATACGTATGCGTGAGGAAATCCGTATGCAGATACGTGCACTCGGCGAAATTAAAAGTATGGCGTCAAAGTACGGATATGATATTTCAAAGCCGGCAGAAACCGCGAGAGAGGCAATTCAGTCAACCTATTTTGCATACCTTGCTGCGGTTAAGGAAAATAACGGAGCGGCAATGTCGTTCGGACGCAACAGCGCGTTTTTTGATATCTATTTAACACGTGATATTGAAAGGGGAATTCTCGACGAAAAGGGCGCACAGGAGCTTATCGACCAGCTTGTGATAAAGCTTCGTCTTGTTCGTCATTTAAGAACTCCCGAATATAATGAGCTATTTTCGGGAGACCCAACGTGGGTTACCGAGTCGATTGGCGGTATGGGCGCCGACGGCAGGACGATGGTGACAAAGACGGCATTTCGTATGCTGCATACACTGACTAATTTAGACCCTGCGCCTGAGCCGAATATGACAGTGCTGTGGAGTAAAAATATGCCGCGCGGCTTTAAGGAATACTGCTCAAAAATGAGTGTTGAAACAGACGCAATTCAGTATGAAAACGATGATTTGATGCGTCCTTTATACGGTGACGACTATGGCATAGCCTGCTGCGTTTCGTCAATGGAAATCGGAAAGCGTATGCAGTTTTTCGGTGCGCGCGTCAATCTTGCAAAGACCTTGCTTATGTCGATAAACGGCGGAGTGGATGCACTTAAGGGCAAGCAGGTGCTGACCTCGGCAGAGCCAATGTCGGACGATGAATATCTTGATTTTGATAAAGTCAAGAAGTCATATTTTAGCTGTCTTGAGGAGGTTGCCGAGCTGTACGCCAACACAATGAATACAATTCACTATATGCACGATAAGTACGCCTATGAGGCGGGACAGATGGCGCTGCACGACACCGACGTAAAGCGTTTTATGGCGTTTGGCGTCGCGGGTCTCTCGGTTGTTGCCGACTCGTTGTCGGCGATAAAGTATGCCCACGTAAAGCCGATAAGAAACGAAAACGGTCTGACCGTTGATTTTGTGCGCGACAGTGACTTTCCGCGCTTCGGCAATGATGATGACAGAGTTGACAGTCTCGCCGTCGAGGTTTTGGATAAATTTTTCGGCGAGCTTAAAAAGCATCCTATGTATCGCAATGCCGAGCCGACGCTCTCTGTTCTTACCATAACCTCAAATGTGGTATACGGTAAAAAGACAGGAACAACTCCGGACGGCAGAAAGCAGGGAGAAGCTCTCGCCCCGGGGGCAAATCCTATGCACGGCAGAGATGTTAACGGTGCGCTCGCGTCGCTTAATTCTGTAGCCAAGCTGAAATTCGCCGAGTGCTGCCGTGACGGTATATCAAACACATTCTCAATCGTACCCGACGCGCTCGGCAAGGACGAGCAGTCGCGCATAGACAATCTGACCGGTATGCTG
This sequence comes from uncultured Eubacteriales bacterium, assembly GCA_900542675.1. GTDB lineage: Bacteria > Bacillota > Clostridia > Monoglobales > Monoglobaceae > Monoglobus. The sequence goes on from UQOT01000078.1 coordinate 7,161, forward strand.
GACGGATATTTTGAAAAGGGCGGGTTCCATTTAAATGTCAACGTTTTAAATCGAGCGACACTTGAAGATGCAATGGACCATCCTGAGAAATATCCGACACTTACCGTACGCGTTTCGGGTTATGCCGTTAACTTCAACCGCCTGACACGTGAGCAGCAGCAGGAAGTCATTGCCCGCACCTTCCACGACAGTATGTAACTTTTTACGATGATGCAAAATAATAAAGATGACTTTACCATAGGCAATATTCATTCGTTTGAGAGTATGGGAAGCGTAGACGGACCGGGCGTGCGCTCGGTCGTCTTTATGCAGGGCTGTCGCCTGCGCTGTGCATTTTGCCATAACCCGGATACTTGGTCGCTCGGTGAAAACCACGCCGTGCGAAGCTGTGACCTTATGGAGAAAATTCTGCGCTTTAAGCCGTATTTCGATGCGACGGGCGGCGGTGTCACATTTTCGGGCGGCGAGCCTTTGCTCCAGCCTGAATTTCTGCTCGATATGCTCAGACGCTGCAAGGCAAACGGTATACACACCGCGCTTGATACCTCGGGCGTGGGGCACAGGGGCGAAAAACGCTTTCGCCCCGATTATAGTGGAATTTTAAGCTATACTGACCTTGTACTGCTTGATATCAAGCATACAAATATAGATATGTACAAGCAAATCGCCGGACTAAGTATGAAATATTTTAATGAGTTTTTGGAAGTACTGCGCGAAATAAAGCCCGATGTATGGATTAGAGCGGTGATAGTGCCGGGCATAAACGATAATTTTGAATATATAAAGTCAATAAAGGAATATACAAGGACAATACCGAATATAAAAAAGTACGAGCTTCTGCCCTACCACACTCTTGGCGTTAATAAGTATAAGGAGCTCGGTATTCCTTATCGGCTTTCAGGCACAAAAAATATGGATAAGCAAAAAACTGCCGAGTGGCAAAGGTGGCTTAACGTAGGAATTAGGGATTAGGGAGTACGCGGGGATGGTTTGCGTATCATTTTCGCCGCGTTTGGGGTTTATGATAAAGCGTAATACGGGACTGAAATTTAGTAGTATAAAAAACCTGTAATGTTAGATAACTCTTTAGCTATATTGCACATTGACAGGGAATTTTATAGGTGATAAAATACCTGTATTATGAGTGAAGAAGCAGTAAAAATTCAAACAAAGTACGAAAAATTTAAGAATTATAGAAATATGGTAAAGTACGCCCGCAGATATTTTGGCTGGGCTATAGTTGCCATAGCGTCGGCGGTGTTTTTATCGCTTTTGGAGGTCTTAAAGACCGACGCGCTTAAAGAGATAGTCGATGTTGCGCAGGGCGGCGATATGAACGGGGTTCTCGCCGTCTTTTTGCGTGCGCTTCTAATCATTGCCTGCATAATGGTCTGCGTGTTCTTTAGCCGTTACGGTGCCGGTCGTTTCTCTACCGGAATAATGCGCGATATAAAGGCTGACAGCGCGGCGCGTGTTGAAAATCTGCCTATCGGATATATGACTTCAAATCGAAGCGGTGAAATTCTCTCAAAGATGAGTACTGATGCGGACACTGTGCAGAGCTTTATGGAGGATGATTTTATAAAGCTTATACAGCTGCCGTTTTCGTTTATATTTTATGTTACATATTTGATTTCACTCAGTCCGTTTCTGTTTCTGATATGTTTTATGACAGTTCCGGTTCTCGTTCCGCTCGGTGTAAGATTTTCTGTGCCGTTTAAGAGCGGTTCAAAAAAATATATGGAGTATCTCGGCAAGGTGAGCAACACTGTTGCGGATATGGTCGGCGGTATTTCCGTTGTAAAGTCGTATAATCTTGAGGAGACAATCTCGGATAAGTATGATGCGGGTATTAAGCGCGCGACGGATATGGCGCTGCACAATGATAAATACCATTATAAGGGTGCGGCTATGTTTAACTTGGCACGTAATATTCCTGCACTGACTTGTTTGCTTGTCGGTGGCTATATGTGCTTTAAGGGAACGTTTACAATAGGCGCGCTTGTTGCGTTCACAACGCTGCTTTCGCAGACGCTGTCGCCGCTGATGCGGG
>UQOT01000079.1 GCA_900542675.1 uncultured Eubacteriales bacterium
GCAGGAACAGACGAAATAATTTCAGAAAGCGAGGAAGATGAAGAAATGAAAGAGAGAATAAAGGAACTTGAAATCCGAATAGCCGCGATTGAAAATCCAATGATTTACGACTACATAGACGATAATATGCCAGACTGGGCGAGACCGACAATTCAGAAGCTCGTAAACAAAGGCTATCTTAAAGGCGGCGAAGACGGCAGACTCGGCTTGACAGAAGACTTAATGCGTATGCTTGTCATAAACGACCGTGCGGGTGTGTACTGGAAATAATATTCAAGGCGGAGCTACAAAGCTCCGCCTTTTGAATTTGTTTGCACGATTTGAGGGTTAGGGTTGCCTCATATAAGAGTTTTTGCTATTTTGATAATTCTTTTTTGCACTTTGCGCATATATGCTTTTCGCCGAATTCTGTTAAGTCTTTTTCGCTGCCGCAAAATACGCACGACTTGGTGAACTTTTTGATAACAAACTTATCACCGTCCGTGTAAATCTCGACCGCAATCTTTTTCTTTCCTTTCTCATTGTCCATATCGAGAAGTCTACACATTTCCTTGGGCAAAACAACTCTGCTCTGCTTATCAAGATCTCGTACAATACCTGTTTTCATATATATTACTTCCTTTCTGAATTATTATAGTTGTATCATAGCATATGTGTAAAATAATGTCAAGAGAACTTTGCAAATTTATGGGAAATTTTTTAAAAATTTGTCACAGTGAGGATTTTTGTGGTAATATCGACACTAAATTTGCTAATTTTTACAATATTTGCCTCAGTTTCGGAAGTGATTGAAGCCTTTGCGGTTTTGCCGATTTCGAGTATATCGCATCCATTTGAGTAGATATAATCTGCAAGTTCGTTTAATTTGTCGTTTATTTCGCGGTTTAGGCTGTCCTTTGCGCCGTTTGAAGTCATATTGTTTACCGGCTCTGCGGATATTGTGAGTTTTGCTGAGGAGTTGATGTTTCCATTTTCGGCAATTTCCGTTTGGATTTTGGGGCGTTTTGATTGTTTTAGGCGGTACGTCGTGCCGCTTTCGTCAGTATAGAACAGCGTCGGTTTCTTCACGTTACCGAGCAAAATATTTATAAGACGGCTGTCTTCGGAACTTATGTCTGCGGCGGAGCTTTTGCCCGAAAACAGCATTGTGCCGTTAAAGCCTGTGTCGTTGACTATCGGCAGGTGCGCATCTTTAAATTCGTCGCTCATATCGAACGTGAAGGTTCTAAGATCGGTCTGTACGGAGTCGAACGTTGAATCTTTGTCGAACATCAGCTCGTAGTGCCGCGCCGTGCTGTCCTCAAGTGACGGCTTTACCGAGGTGAGATAGCTAAGTGCGCTTATTTCCCGTACGGCGCAGACCGACGCTTCGGGGCGGACGTCCTCGACCTTTAGAAGGTCGGTGCAAATTTCGTGAGCCTTGCCGCTGTCTGTGAGCTTATCCGATATTACGAGCAGCTTAAGATGTGCAATTGACGGCGTTTTTCCCATATAGTTCGTAACACGGTTCAGCGCCTCAAAAATATTGTCGGCTTCAACTTTTACGTTATCGACTGTTTCGTTGCCTTCTTCTGAATTTTTGTCATCGGACGACGCGCTGCCGGCTGTGTCGGTATTTGTGTTTTCACCCGTGGCGAGCGGGTTTGAAAATTGAAAGGTATAGCTCAGCGCCTTAGTGGGTGCGTCGTCTTCGTTCGTGGTATCCTTGTCTGCTTCGGTTCCGCCCGGGTCTACGCCTATCGCAATCACAAACGCGGTGTCCTCGACTTCGCGCGAGTCATAGCAGCCGGTGAGAGTGAATACCGTAAGCAATATAAGTGCGGCAGCAGCGGAGGAGGAGACGATTTTGCGCTTTTTAAAACCGAGTTTTTTAAGTGTGGTTACAGCAATATGCAGGGCGGAGCTAACGTATAATATAGTTGACTCAATTAATGCGAGGGTGTATACGGCGTCGGTTCTGATACCGAGCCTGCCGCCGGTTGAGAATTCCGAGAGGTATCCGAGTGGAAGTGACGCTTCCGAAAACGCCGATGAAGGCAGGGTCAGGAAGAATACCGTCATTACAGTTGAATAAAGCAGTATGCCGATTATTGCCGAGATAAGTATTACAATCGCCGGGCTTTTGCCCGAACGTGTGGGCTTGTCGGCGGATAGGATGATAAAAACTGCGGGAAGTATTATGCCGGAAAATGAAGTAAGGTGTTTGAGTGAAGAATATACCGCGCTCCAAAGTCCGGCGCCGAAAATCGGAGCGGCGTTAAATACATCAATATATTTTATTCCGCTCAGTGTAACCGCTGTAATTCCGTAGACGACTATGGGAACACATATTCCTTGCAGCCGTGCGATTGAATATCCATCGCGCGTGCCGATATAAAACGCTGACACTGCGATTACCGCAAGTATCAGGATAATCGGCATATTCTGATATATAGATGTGTGTACTGCGCTAACTGATTGATAGAGAGTGTAAACAGCGCTGCACACGAAATATGCGAATGCGGCGCACAGAAAAACCCTGTATATTTTGCGTTTTTTTATAAAACTGTATATTGCGCGCCTGAAACGGTATACGGAACAGAAAATTATCGCGGCTGCTGCCGTGCTCAGCCAGACGGCCGTAATTGCGCCGTCTCCCGCAGTTTTGATAAGTGCTGCCGAGGCACTGCCGAACAGTTTAATCAGGACGCAGTTAATCGTTATGCACGCGAGGGCAAATGTTGAGATTTTGTTATCGTTCATAAATATTTTCCTTTCATCCTATTTGTCAATTTTCCATCTTCTGCTGTAGTGCGGTTGTTTTTTAGTGTTTTCAGGGTGGAGGTCGAGGGGGCGGTCCTCTTTCTTCCATATAGGTTTGACGTACAGTGAATTTGACGCGCGCGTATCAGCGAACGGATTGGTCAGGAACGGCACGCCGAACGTCTTTGTCGAGGCGAGTGCGGCAAGGGTTATGGTTACAGCCGCTGTAAGCCCCAGCATACCCAACAGATATGCGGCGGCAATATATATAAACTTAATAACGCTCAGCGAGCGTGACAGGGGCAGAGTCGGTGTGGCAAACGCGCCTATACCGCCGATTGAGACAATTATAATCAGTATAGGGCTTGCAATTCCGGCTTCTACAGCCGCCGAGCCGAGTATCAGTCCTCCTATGATGCCGAGCGTGCTGCCTATTGGGTTGGGCACACGGATAGACGCTTCTTTTATAAGCTCGAATGAAATTTCCATAAGCAAAAGCTCAAGTGCGAGAGTAAACGGTACGTTTTCTCGGCTTGCGGCAATGGTGACCAAAAGATCTGTCGGCAGGATTTCGGGATGATACAGCATAATGGCAAGAAACAGTCCGGGCAGCAGCACAGATAGTGACATACCGATAATTCTAACAAACCGCATCAGATTTGCTTCAGGTACACGGACGTAGTTGTCCTCCGTCGCTTCGATAAGGTCGGCGGTAGTGGTCGGCAGGATTATTGCAAATGGACTTCCCTGTACGATAATCGCAACCTTGCCGTCGGCGAGCATTGATGCGACTCTGTCCGGGCGTTCGGTTTTAAGTGTACGCGTTAGCGGAAAATAGGTGCTGTCCTCAATCATCATTTCGACGTCGCTTGATGAGTAGATGTATTCGGTCTCAATCCCGTTTAGGCGGCGGGTGACCTCATCGACTATTTCGGTATTGGTTATACCGTCTATTGATAAGACTGCGCACGGCGTTTTGCTTGTTCTTCCGACCGGAATATTTGTTGCAGTAACGTGCGGGTCCTTTAGTATTTTTCGCACCAGTGCAAGATTGGTCATAATTGATTCGTTAAACGCCTCCTGCGGACCCGAGAGGCTGATTTCCTGCATAGGGGTATCAACCCCGCGTGAGTCCCAGCCTTTGATATCCGCAATAAAAGCACATTCGCAGCCGTCAACGAAGATTGCACACTCACCGTACGATACGCGCTCGCCGATATATTCAAGGCTCTCAGACTTTGAGACCGGCGCGACGGAGAGAATTTGTTTTAAGATAATATCTTCGGCAGGGTTTTCTAAGCAGTCATATTCGCGGCAAGTCAAAAGCGAGCGCATTACATCACGGTTTAAAAAGGTCTGGCTCGACATTCCGTCATAGTATATCAAAAATGCGCCGCGGGTTTCGTTTTTGAAATTTATGCTGAACTCGCGCAGGTTAAAGTCAATATTTTTATCCGCAGAGAACAGTTGTTTAACGCGCTCGGCGTTAACCGAAAGACTTGAATTAATCATAATAATCACCCGCGGTATTTTTCCCCAATAATAAGAATATAATGCACAAACGTAGAGATTAGCGATTAGCAAATAGCGAATACTTACGCGTACTCCCTAATCTCTATGTTGACTAAACTTTATTTTAATATTATAATTATTATAAGACATATAATAATATCAGGAGGTAATTATTATGAAGGTTTTATTAGTTAACGGAAGTCCGAAACCGGGCGGCTGTACATATACGGCGCTTAGTATTGTGGCTGAGGAGCTTAATAAAAACGGCGTTGAAACAGAGATTTTTCAGGTAGGAGCAAAGCCTGTGCGCGGCTGTATCGGCTGCGGTATGTGTGCAAAGTCGGGCAAGGGTCTCTGTCAATTTGATGACGACACGGTTAACGCAGCGATTGAAAAGTGCAAGACCGCTGACGGAATTATTGTAGGCTCGCCAGTTCATTATGCTTCGGCTTCGGGTGCGATAACGTCGTTTATGGACAGACTTTTCTATGCGGGCGGAGCGAACCTTAAGTACAAGCCCGGTGCTGCCATAGCGAGCTGCCGACGCGGCGGAGCTTCTGCAACACTCGACCAGCTGAACAAGTATTTCGGTATCAGCAATATGCCTATTGTCAGCTCAAACTATTGGAATATGGTTCACGGCAACACGCCCGAAGAGGTAATGCGCGACGAAGAAGGCGTTCAGACAATGCGCGTTTTAGGTACTAATATGGCGTGGATAGTAAAGGCGATTGACGCGGCTAAGCAAGCGGGAATAAATTCGCCTGAGCCTGAAGCGAAGATAAAGACTAATTATATAAGATAAAACGGAGATATCTAAATAAACGGAGATACATATGAAGAAACTTTGTATATTTGACTTGGACGGCACGCTTGTTGACTCGATTGCTGACATTGCATTTGCGGTAAATCGAGGGCTTAGGATAATGAACCTGCCCGAGCAGCAGCTTGAAAAGTTTTATACATTCGTCGGTGACGGAATGAAAAAGCTGTGCGAGAGAGCGCTGCCTGACGGCGCAAAGAGCCGCGCAGATGAGCTGTCACAGTTGTACGGCAGCTACTATGTCGAGCACTGTTGCGTATTAACCAAGCCTTATGAAGGAATTTTTTCGGCGGTCGATAAAATAAAGTTCGCCGGAATAAAGACGGCGGTATTGTCGAACAAGCCGCACGAACAGACTTTAAGCGTCGTAAACACTCTGTTCGGCGAAGATTATTTTGATTTTGTGTTGGGTCAGACCGCTTCATTTAAGGTAAAACCCGACCCGGGTGCGCTTATTTATGTTATGGAAAAGCTCGGAGCGGACAGAACGGATACCGTGAATATAGGCGACTCCGACGTTGATATAATCCTCGGCAGGAATGCGGGTATTGACTCAATCGGGGTTAAGTGGGGCTTTCGCGGTGAAGCAGAGCTGATATCCGCCGGCTGCAAAAAAATTGCCGCAAAACCCGAAGATTTGTATGATTGGGTAATGGAATAAATAAATGCACGGTTTGCCTGTTTGGCAAACCGTGCATTTTAATATACTTATATATTGAGTACCGCCGCTATTGCACCGGGAACAATTTCTTCGGTGAGCTCCTCAATTTTGCCTTCGTCGCACTTCTCAGCGATTTCGGGGTCAATCGGGATTTTGTCAAGCACCTTGATGTTGTGCGATTTCGCAATTTCCTCAACGTGGCTTTCGCCGAAAATATTAATTTGCTTTCCGCAGTCGGGACATTTTACATAGCTCATATTCCCTACAAGTCCGAGAATGGGGATATCCATAAGCTCAGCCATCTTGACCGCCTTAGCGACAATCATCGAAACAAGCTCCTGCGGGGAGGTGACGATGATTATTCCATCAATCGGCAGCGACTGAAATACCGTGAGCGGTACGTCGCCTGTGCCCGGCGGCATATCAACGAACATATATTCCTCATTTTCCCAAAATACGTCTGTCCAGAACTGCTTAACAGTGCCCGCGATAATCGGGCCGCGCCATACAACAGGTTCGGTCTCATTTTCAAGCAGAAGGTTTATTGACATAATATCAACGCCGCCCTTGCTGGTCTCGGGCAGAATACCGAAGTCGCTGCCCTGCGCTTTGGTAGTAACGCCAAACGCTTTGGGAATAGACGGTCCTGTGATATCCGCGTCGAGTATAGCGGTTTTGTGACCCTTTTTCTGCATACCCGAAGCTAAAAGCGAGGTTACAAGAGATTTGCCGACTCCGCCCTTGCCGCTTACTATACCGATAACCTTTTTAACGCTGCTGTATTGATTGAGATGAGCCCTAAAATCGGTTTCTCTTTCCGCACAGTCCTCACCGCACGATGAGCAGTCATGCGTACAATTTTCACTCATATTTAAAATCTCCTAACATTTGAATTTTAACAAAGTATATTGTATAGTTTTTCGTGTCCTTTGTCAAGCATACCTAAAAAATAATATAAATTTTTATTTAAGCCTATGCAAAACACAAATTTTGTGTTATAATAACATAATAATTGGCAATTCGCTAATCACTATGTTGAAAGGAAAAAATCAATTATGAAAATTATAGATGTATTTAAAAATGCGGAGGCGGAGGGGCGGCAGGTCGTGTCGTTTGAAATGTTCCCGCCGAAGAAGGACGAGGCATTTAGAAACGTCGGAGAAATTTTAAGCGGTATGTGTGAATTAAAGCCTGATTTTATCAGTGTCACCTGCGGAGCGGGCGGCAGCAGCAACCGCAACCGTACGATTGAGCTTGCCTCAAAGATAAAGAACGAATATAATACCGAGTCTATGGCACATATGACCTGTATAACGCTTGATAAAGAAAGTGTCGTTCGCGAGATAAACGCAGCGGAGCAGGCGGGGATAGAAAACATACTCGCACTGCGCGGCGATATTCCCAAGGAGGGGGGAAATAAAGTCACATACCACCACGCGTTTGACCTTATAAAGGCAATACGCTCAGGCAGCGGAATGTGCACGGCTGCAGCGGCGTATCCGGAGGGACATATAGAGTGCGACAGCTTTAATAAGAGCATTGAACACCTTAAAGTAAAGCAGGACGCGGGCGCGGAATTTTTTGTATCGCAGCTGTTTTTTGATAACAGGTATTTCTATAACCTTTTAGAGAGCGCGGCGAGAGCGGGTATAACCGTGCCGATAACGCCGGGAATTATGCCGATGATGAGCAAGAGTCAGATTTCAAATATGATATTTATGTGCGGTGCATCGCTGCCGTCCGAAATGATAAAAATACTGTATAAGTATGAAAACGACTCCGAGTCATTGCTGAAGGCGGCGCTTGAGTATGCAGGCAGGCAGATTGCGGACTTAGTGAGAAACGGCGTAAAGGGCATACATATATACTCTATGAACAAACCCGCCGTAGCTGCGGAACTTGTAAAGTATATACAGTAAGTTAAGGATTGGAGATAAAAGAAGTGTGCAGCGAGCAAAAGTCTGTGCACCGGTATTTAATTTATGCAGAATATAAAGCAAAAAATTAATAAAAATGAGATATTGCGCTACCTCGGGCATAACGGTCAGGAGGTCGGCGAGAGCCTTTATAAACTGATTGATGAGTGTATTGCTGAGCTTGCGGAGATATCAAGATATCGCTATACCTATAAAATTTTTGATGTTAAAATCGGAATGCAACGCGGTATGTCGTGTATTGAGCTGCTCTCAAGCAGCGTACGTCTTGAAGGTAATGATATATATGAGCACCTGCGCAGCTCGAAAAAGTGTGCTGTAATGGCGGCAACGCTCGGGGTTGAGGTCGATAACGCGATACGCAACGCCGAGCGGCAGGGAATGCTGCGTGCGCTCGTGCTTGACGCGTGCGCGACAGAGTTTATAGAGAAGCTCTGCGACGCCGTCGAGGATGAGATTAAGTCAAAGGCCGACGCCGAAGGCTGCGGCACAAGCTTTAGGTTTTCGCCGGGCTACGGTGACCTGCCGATTGAGGCGCAGAGCGATGTTATTGCGGCAATAGATGCAACACGAAAGACCGGCATAACCGTAACCGAGAATTCGATAATGATACCGAGAAAGTCGGTCACGGCGATAATCGGCTTTACCAAAGAATACAGAATTAACAAGCAAAAGACCAAATGTGACATATGCTCTATGAGGGGCAATTGTATGTTCAGAAAGGGAGGGACTACCTGTGGACGCGGCAGAGTATATAAGGCATAACAGACTGTATTTTGACGGAGCAATGGGAACAATGCTCCAAAAAGCGGGTCTTGAGGCGGGTGGACTCCCGGAGGTATATAATATTGAGCACCCGGAGATTGTGAAAAAAATCCACCGTGAATATGTTGAAGCTGGCGCGGACGTAGTCACGGCAAACACGTTTCAGGCGAGCGAGCTAAAGCTAAGCGGGAGCGGTTATACTCCCGAGGAGATTATTACCGCGGGTATTAAGCTTGCAAAAGAGAGCGGCGCGAAGTATGTATCTCTCGATATGGGTCCGCTCGGTCAGCTTATGGAGCCTATGGGAACGCTTACGTTCGATGCGGCGTATGAGATGTTTCGCCGTCAGGCGGTTGCGGGTGAAAAGGCAGGTGCGGACATTGCGCTTATCGAGACTATGTCGGACTTGCTTGAAGTTCGCGCGGCAGTGCTTGCCGTGCGTGAGAATACAAGCCTGCCCGTGTTTGTGACGATGACCTTTCAGGAGGACGGCAGGACATTTGTCGGCTGCGACCCTGTGAGCGCGGCAGTTACGCTGTCGGGGCTAAAGGTTGACGCGCTCGGTGTAAATTGTTCGCTCGGTCCGAATGAGCTTATGCCGGTAGTGCGTGAGATATTGGAGTACGCAACCGTGCCTGTTATGGTTCAGCCCAATGCCGGGCTGCCTTCAATCAAGGACGGCAAGACGGTGTACGAC
>UQOT01000080.1 GCA_900542675.1 uncultured Eubacteriales bacterium
TTGTCAATGAATGGGTGCGCTGTCTGTGCCAGACTTCCGTCAGATGAAACTCGCAGAGTTTCGCGTTCCATACCAAAGTTTCCGTCAAATATATATTCATTATTCAAGTACAAGTTAAATCACCTCTGTAATAGAGAATATTCATGGATATAATGCTCTAACGGAATGTCGTGTTTTAAACCGTTAAGCATATCCTTTGCGGGATTTGAAAAATTTTTAGCACGTTCATAAAGCGGCTGCAAAAAAATTTCCTCATTCATTTCTCTTTCCTTTAAGCCTGACTCCGAAAGCTCAAGAATACGGAACAGCACTTTTATAAGATTATCCTTGTCTACAAAATCGGGCAGCATGTTTTTGGATAACATTCTTTGCAATTCCGACGCGCTGTATCCGTGAGAATAAATCACATTGTCGGCATTCAAAAGCCCATGTAATTCCTGTACACGCTCCAAAAGTCCGATATGAAAAGCGGCAACGCTCATACTTTCGGATATGGGCTGACAGCAGGTACTGCGAAACTCTATTGTTCCTCTGTAAGTAAGATCCTCAAATTTGAATGTGCGCAAATGCTCTAAATCTTCAAGGCAAGGTTCAAATTCGATTTCTTTGTATTGCTTACCGTCAAAATATTCACCGCTGATTTTCTTGCTCTTTAAATATTCGTTTATAGGAACAGGCTCAAAATTTATATACTTTCCATCTCTCATTGTGCAGTAAATACTTGTTGATTTAATGTATTCAATCAAATCATCAATATTTTTTAACTCGTATTCAAACATACCGATATTATGCGGATTATATCCCTGCATACTTCTCTCCCAAAGCATATTGCGAACACATAGCAAGTCGGGCTCTTCACTCATAAGCGAGTTTGAAAACAACAGAGCTTTAAACGGCTCTAATTTTCCGAAGGTGTTGATTACCGGGATTAAGTCATCATAAAAAATATCAATTTGCACCTGCGACGCGCTTGTGAATGTACCGAAAGCAGGGAATTTATGAAACGCAAAGCCATTGTTTTCATACTTTTTATATGAATGAAGATGATGGTATAACATTCTGTACCGTTCATTTTGTATCGGTTTATTGTGGTTTATGTTATAGTAAGGATTTATTCCCATTCCTGTAAGCGTATAATTATGTCTTGAGAAAAACTCATTGATAAAAGTATAATATGCGTCAAAGCGTTTCTTTATTTGGTGCAGATTTTCTCCTTTACCAAGCGACAATTCAAGATTTGAATAACAGCAGTCAAAGGAAAGATTATCGCCTGTAACGCTGTCCTGCATAGAATTTGCATTTCCGTCCGCGTCATATCCGATTATGTCAAATCCAAAATAAGAGCAAAAAGCTTTTGACATCTCAAAAATTACTTTTTCCTCAACAGGCGCTTTATTCAAATTCACAACCGGCATTTCAATTTCAATTCCTATGAAGCGGCGGCTTTTTGATTTTGTCGGAGCAATATATTTTTCATATATTGCCTGATTTATTGTACTTTGTTCCATTTTAATTCTCCTATAATAATTCTGCTGTTTGTATACATTGTGTTGAAAAGTTACTCATTTTATTCAAATCCTTTTCCATACATTACGCATATAATTCCTATAGAGTTAATATGAATTATTATACTCTTATTGCACTAAATTGTCAATAGCAAATTCTATAATTTTATATAAAAGGATTTTTTTGAAAAAAATTTGTTAAAAGTTATTGACAAATTAGAAAGATTGTGGTAAACTTCAAATCATACTAAGTCCATAGGAAAAGTAAGAATAAGGAGTAAAATGTATGAAAACAGCTTTTTTAGAGAATATATACAGTGAACGAATGTGCTGCTGTAGGTAAAGTAACATATGAACCGATAAACATTAAAATATAGAAAGAGGTAATTAAAATGGCAAATAGAGAATGGAAATTTGAAACAAAGCAGTTACATATAGGACAGGAACAGTCTGACGCGGTTACAGATGCAAGAGCTGTTCCGATTTACGCGACTACATCATATGTATTTCACAATTCGCAGCACGCAGCGGACCGCTTTGGTTTAAGAGATGCGGGAAATATTTACGGCAGACTTACCAATCCTACACAGGATATATTTGAACAGAGAATAGCGGCTCTTGAGGGCGGTGTTGCAGCTCTTGCTACAGCGTCAGGCGCGGCGGCGATTACATACACAGTTCAGGCGCTCGCGCAGGCAGGCGACCACATTGTAGCGTCAAAGACAATTTACGGAGGAACATACAATCTGCTCGAACATACGCTTCCCGCATACGGAATTTCAACAACATTTGTTGACCCTGAGGTTGACGGAGCGTTTGAAAATGCAATACAGGATAACACAAAGGCTATATTCATCGAAACGTTCGGAAACCCGAACTCAAACATTATTGACATTGAGGCTGTCGCAAAGATTGCTCACGCACATAATATCCCGTTGGTGATTGACTCGACATTTGCTACTCCGTATCTTGTAAGACCCATTGAATACGGCGCGGACATTGTTGTTCACAGTGCGACAAAGTTTATCGGCGGTCACGGCACAGCAGTAGGCGGAGTTATTATAGACAGCGGGAAATTTGATTGGGAAAAGTCAGGCAAATTCCCGCAGTTCGTTGACCCGAACCCGTCATATCACGGTGTAAGCTTTACTAAGGCGGTAGGCGCGGCGGCATTTGTGACATATATAAGAGCGATTTTGCTTCGTGATACAGGTGCGACTTTGTCGCCGTTCCATGCGTTCATATTCTTACAGGGACTTGAAACGCTTTCATTGAGAGTTGAGCGTCATGTTGAAAACGCATTGAAGATTGTGGATTATCTCAATAATCATCCAAAGGTTGAGGCGGTGCATCACCCGTCATTACCGACAGAGCCGAGCCATGTGCTTTATAAAAAGTATCTGCCAAATGGCGGCGGAAGTATCTTCACATTTGAGATTAAGGGCGGAGTTGAGGAAGCTCATAAGTTTATTGATAATCTTGAAATATTCTCGCTTCTTGCAAATGTCGCTGACTCAAAATCGCTTGTAATTCATCCTGCGACAACGACACATTCACAGTGCAACGAGCAGGAACTTGCGGAACAAGGAATAAAGCCGAATACAATTCGTCTTTCAATCGGCACGGAAAACATAGATGACCTAATTGCCGCACTTGATGATGCGTTTAAAGCTGTAAAATAATATTGTTACTGTTATTCCAATCAAACGCATTATATATCTGCGTTTGATTGGAATTTACATGTTCACTGAATTAATAAGTGGGGTTATTACTATGAAAAAGTCTGAACATAAATATTCACATTCCGGAAACAGCAGCGGTGTAAATCATATACATAATCACAGGGCGCTTATCGGCTTTGATAAAAACGGTATTCCAACCGTTGTGGCGAAATCAGACCATCAGGATGATGGCGATGATAAAGCTTTTATACGCGACTACATGAACGCGGTTGCCGAGTATAAGAAAACGTTTCCCTCTAAGCAGAAAGTTATAGACAATACACCCGACCCTGCTGTCCGTGAACTACTGATTCGTTCAGAGCAGCTTGGCATTGATACGGCATTTGACAGATTTGACAAGCAAAAGCCACAGTGTAGTTTTGGCTTAGCGGGAATATGCTGTAAAATCTGTAATATGGGACCGTGCAGAATTACGGAAAAATCTCCGAAAGGTGTCTGCGGTGCGGACGCAGATTTAATCGTCGCGAGAAATCTTTTAAGAAGCGCGGCAGCGGGCGCGGCACAGCACGGAATGCACGCAAGAGAGGTTATGCTTTCACTCAAATGGGCGGCAGAGGGTAAGCTTGACGTGCCGATTATGGGTAAACAGAAAATAATTGACACAGCTAAAAGCTTTGGAATAAAAACAGAACACAGAGCATTAAAAAATATTGCGAGAGATTTGGCAGACACACTTTTAGAGGATATGTCGCGCACAGTTCCGGGCGAATATAAGACAATAAAAGCCTGCGCACCGCCCGAACGTCAGAAGCGATGGGAAGAACTTGATATTCTTCCGATAAGCGCTTATCACGAGGTTTTTGAAGCGTATCATAAATCAGGCTGTGCAACGGACGGCGATTGGAAAAGTATTATGCAGCAGTTTTTACGCTGCGGTCTTGCGTTTACCTTTTCAGGTGTTGTCGGTACTTCGATAGCAACAGACAGTCTGTTCGGCGTCGGAGACAGAGTAACATCAAAGGTAAATATCGGCGCTTTGCAAAAAGGCTATGTAAATATTGCCGTTCACGGACATCTGCCCACTCTTGTAAGTCAGATTGTGCAGACAGGTCAGGAGAAAAAATTTATTGAGCTTGCAAAATCCAAAGGAGCCAAGGGTATTCGTTTTTACGGAATATGCTGTTCGGGACTTGCGGCAATGTATCGCTACGGCGGTGTTATTCCTCTTTCAAACGCTGTTTCGGCGGAGCTTGTTTTGGGTACGGGAGCGCTTGATTTATGGGTTGCGGATGTTCAGGACGTGTTCCCGTCCATTATGGAGGTGGCGCGCTGCTTTAAAACAACAGTTGTAACAACGAGCGAATCAGCAAGACTTCCGGGCGCAGAACGCTTTGAATATGACCATCATCATTCAAATATCGGAGAAACAAAGGAGCTTGCCGAAAAAATTGTTCTGCGAGCGATTGAAAGCTTTGAGGCGAGAAAAGGTATTTCCGTATATATACCACCGTATGAGGTTGAGGCGGAAGTTGGATTTTCGGTTGAATACGTACATAAACGTTTCGGAAGCATGAAACCGCTTGCAGACGCCTTAAAAAGCGGAAAAATTCTCGGCATAGTAAATATGGTCGGCTGTTCAAACCCAAAAACGCTGTATGAAAAATCAACGGTTGACGTTGCAGACGTATTGCTTAAAAACAATGTGCTTATTCTTACGAACGGCTGCGCGTCATTTCCGCTTATGAAACTCGGTTACTGTAGTGTTGACGGAGCGCCAAAAGCGGGCGATACTCTCAGAGAATTTCTCGGCGATGACCTCCCGCCCGTATGGCATGTCGGAGAATGCATTGACAATACGCGCTCATCGGGAATATTTGCAGGCGTCGCAGCAGAGTGCGGAAAAAATATATATGAAATGCCGTTTGCGTTCACCTCGCCCGAATGGGGAAATGAAAAAGGTCTTGACGCCGCACTGGGATTTCGTTTAATGGGAATTAACTCCTTTCACTGCGTTGAAGCGCAGATACACGGCTCAAAAAATGTTATTGAATTCCTAAAGGACGGAACAAGAGAGCTTCTGGGCTCAACAATGACAGTGGACGCAAACCCTGTTGAATTGGGAAATAGAATCGTGCAAAGTATTCGGGAAAAACGAAAGGCTCTCGGTTGGGATTAAAGGAAGAAGGTAGATTACTATGAAAAAGAAAATATTATCAATTATACTTGCGGCAATTACTGCCCTCTCGCTTGCCTCGTGCGGCAATAAAACGGCCGAAAACGGCAGCAATACAATAAAAATAGCGTATCTGCCGATAACGCATGCTTTGGCGCTGTTTGAAACAGCGGAGGAAGTTAAGGAACAAACAGGACTTAATGTGGAGCTTATAAAATACGGTTCATGGACTGAGCTTCTCGACGCGGTAAATACAGGTAATGTTGACGGTGCATCCGTGCTTATTGAGCTTGCAATGAAATCAAAGGAACAAGGAATTGGTCTGAAAGCGGTCGCGCTCGGACACAGGGACGGCAATGTTGTAATTGTTTCAAATGACATCAATTCCGCTGAGGATTTAAAAGGAAAGACCTTCGCAATTCCTCACAGACAGTCGTCTCATAATATTCTTTTAAACGATACATTGGTAAAAGCGGGACTTACCACTGATGACTTAAATGTTATAGAACTTGCTCCGACCGAAATGCCGTCTGCGCTTTCAAGCGGTCAGATTGATGGATATTGCGTTGCAGAACCGTTTGGCGCAAAGGCTATACAGCTTGGAATTGGTAAGGTGCTTTATTCCTCGGAGGAGCTTTGGGAGGATTCACTTTGCTGCGGACTTGTGCTGACAGATGACTTTATAAAAAATAATCATGAGCTTGCGGTTAAATTTGTAGATGCGTATAAAGAAGCAGGCAATAATCTTGATATAAATGCAGAAAAAGCAGTCGGAGCGCAATATCTCAATCAGGACGATGAGGTTCTTGATATTTCACTTCAGTGGATTTCATACAACAATCTTGAAATAACAGAGGATATTTATGATGTACTCCTTGATAAGGTAAAGAATTATGGTTTGTCAGATAATCCGCCTTCATATGAGGGATTTGTAGATAACACTTTGTAAGGAGTGATGGTTTCGTATGAAAAAACTATTATCAATAAAGAATGTTGTTATTTCAATATTAGGATTACTGATTGTATGGCAGTTGGTGTACAGCATTGGTGATTTTGGAGACGCGCTGTTTCCGTCGCCTTTGGGAGCATGGGAGGCTCTTTTGAAAATAGCCAGAAACGGCGTGCTGATTAAAAGTATAGGAACAAGTATGTACCGTTTTGCGGTAGGTTACATAAGCGGAGTTTTAGCGGCTGTTCTTTTAGGGTTAATACTTGGTTGGTTTAGCAACGCTTTCAAATATATAAACCCTGTTGTTCAGCTCCTCCGTCCTATTTCCCCTACGGCTTGGATGCCGTTTATAGCACTTTGGTTTGGAATAGGAGATGTTCCGGCAATTGTTATAATAATAATTGCATCATTTTTCCCTGTTCTCTTGTCAACCGTTGCGGCAGTCGGAGGAATAGACCCGATATATTTGAAGGTGTCGGACAATTTCGGAATTAAACAGCCGCAGATTATGTGGAAAGTTATTTTTCCGGCGGCTTTTCCGCAGATTGCAAACGGTATTCATCTCGCGCTCGGAACGGCGTGGATATTTCTTGTAGCGGGTGAAATGATAGGCTGTCAATCAGGGCTTGGTTATCTTATCATCGACTCAAGAAATAACATTGACGCGTCAACGCTTTTGGCGGCAATTCTTGTAATAGGAGTAATCGGCCTGCTGCTCGATTCCGTATTAAAGGTTTTGGAAAGAAAGATACTTAAATCGTGGGGAGGTTCGCTCTGATGTATATTGAGATAAAGAACGCAAGTAAGAGCTTTGTCCAGAAAGGCGAAAGATTTACTGCCTTTGATAATGTGTCGCTCTCGATAGCTAAGGGTGAATTTATATGTCTGCTCGGTCCGTCAGGCTGCGGAAAAAGTACACTGCTCAATGCTATTGCAGGGTTTGACACCGTAACCGATGGAAGCATAACCATAGACGGTGCTGAGGTAAAGAAGCCCTCAACGGAATATGTAACTATATTTCAAAACTATGGGCTTCTGCCTTGGAGAACTGTTCAGAAAAATGTTGAGCTTGGGCTTGAAAATAAAAGCATTTCAAAGTCGGAACGCAGAGAAACCGCTCAGAAATACATAGAGCTTGTCAATCTTTCCGAATTTAAAAACTCACATCCAAATCAGCTTTCGGGCGGTATGAAGCAGAGAGTTGCAATAGCGAGAGCATTGGCGGTATCGCCTGAAATAATTTTCATGGATGAGCCGTTCGGCGCACTTGACGCTATAACAAGAATGAAGCTTCAGGATGATATTCTTAAAATATCAAAGGAAGAACATAAGACAATTATTTTTGTAACGCACGATATTGAGGAGGCTGTATTCCTTGCGGATAGGATTATCATTATGACGCCTAATCCGGGGAAAATAAAAAGTATTATAAACGTTCCCCTGTCGAGGTACGGCAGAGACAGAACAAGCGATGATTTTATCGCTTTGAGAGATAAAGTATTTGAAATATTCAATATGAAGCATGACAAAAATATTGAGTATGTTATTTAAAATCAAGAAAGGATATGATTAATATGTCAAAAATCAACACCACTATCACAGACCTTATAGGTAAAACTCCGCTGTTGGAACTGAAAAACTATGGCAATAAAAACAATTTACAGGCAACAGTTATTGCAAAGCTGGAGTATTTCAATCCTGCAGGTTCTGTCAAAGACAGAATTGCAAAAGCTATGATTGATGAAGCGGAGCAGCAGGGTAAGCTGAAAAAAGGCTCGGTTATAATTGAACCGACTTCCGGTAATACGGGTATAGGTCTTGCGTCTGTCGCGGCGGCGCGCGGATACAGAATAATTATTACAATGCCCGAAACAATGAGCGTTGAAAGACGCAATCTGTTAAAAGCATACGGTGCGGAGCTTGTACTTACTGACGGCGCAAAGGGAATGAAAGGAGCCATCGCAAAAGCGGATGAACTTGCAAAGGAAATCCTCGACAGCTTTATTCCGAGTCAGTTTACCAATCCTGCAAATCCTGCTTATCACAGAGCAACAACAGGTCCTGAAATCTGGAACGACACGGACGGTAATGTAGATATATTTGTTGCAGGAGTAGGCACGGGAGGCACGGTTTCGGGTGTGGGTGAATATTTAAAATCAAAAAATCCCGATGTAAAAATAGTTGCGGTAGAGCCTGCCGCTTCCCCTGTTCTTTCAGAGGGCAAAGCCGGTTCTCATAAAATTCAGGGAATTGGCGCAGGATTTGTTCCCGATACATTGAATACCGAGATTTATGATGAAGTTATCAAGGTTGAAAATGACGACGCATTTAAGACGGGTAAAGAAATCGCGCGCTTAGAGGGAGTACTTGTTGGAATTTCATCGGGCGCGGCAGTATGGGCGGCAACGGAGCTTGCGAAGCGTCCTGAAAACAAGGGGAAGACAATCGTTGCGCTTCTTCCCGACACTGGTGAGAGATATTTGTCAACACCTATGTTTGCAGATTGAGTTTAATGAGTAACAGGCAGAAGCTTTAAGCTTGTGCCTGTTATGCATTTTAAAGCCAAGCGCGTATTGGGAACAGCGGGACGGCAAGGTACATAAATCCGAAAAGATTTATAACTGGAACGGCGACTCTATATTCTACATTTTGGAACGCTTTATTACCCAAATACATAAGTATTTGAATTTGCAGGAGTTGACGCCGGCAATCTTAAATGATTTGGTAAAACGAGCGTATGTTCATGCGCCGCAAATGATTGACGGAAAACGGACACAGGAGATTGATATTTGTTATGATTTGGTGGGGATTTT
>UQOT01000081.1 GCA_900542675.1 uncultured Eubacteriales bacterium
TCACCCACAACCGCCGTATGTCTGAGCGCTGATTTGTCATACTCTTTATTTATAAGCGCGACGTCGTCATATTCGCTGCCGAGAGCAGCCTTTAGGAACACGAACGGGTTCGGTTTGGCGAGCGGCTCTGAGGGTTTAAGCATATCCTCCGCCGCCTGAACCTCATCATATGTAACAATCATATCGGGCTCAAAATACTTGCTTAGCCCCCATTCGTTAATCGGAAACATAATTTCATCTCTCGGCCTGCCGGTGCCTATTCCAAGCTTAATTCCGCTTTCTTTAAGCGATGTCAGCACCGACTCAATGCGGCTTAATTCAATAATCGGTTCTTCAAGTGCGTTCAGTCCTTTAAGCTCACCGTCACCACAGAACCACCTTTGAAAGCAATTGTGCATACGGCTCCAGACCTCACTGCCGCCACGGGCGAAATATGCGCTGTCACGACCTGTCGCAACCGCTGCAAGACCGCCTACCAAATCGTATACCTCGGGCGCCTTCGCCTCGATATTCTCTATAAACATTCTGACCGACTCAAAATGCCACTCGTCAAGCGAGCTGAGCTCCGGCTCAATATAACGGGATACGCAGAATACTATGTATGTCAAATCCCAGTTTGTATTAACGCCTAAATTTTTAACCGCTCTTATCGTCTTATCGCCCGAGAATATTATACGGTGCAGCTCTTTATAATTCTCTCGGCACCACTCACGGTCTATATCAGTGTGTCCGAACTCAAGGTGACTGAATAACAGCTCATACACCGTGAGCGCAGCTGTATCCCAATAGATATACTCGCTCGTGATTACGCCGTCCATATCAAAGATTATCTTATCAAACTTACTCGGCTGAAATTTCATATTCTACCTTTCCGGCAACACCCGATGTAAGCCCATCTCTTGAGGCATCTATACCTAGAGCCTGCCCGAGCGCAATACCCACGGCACGGTAAACTGCTTCCCAGATGTGGTGCCCGTTTTCACCGCGCTTTAAGTGTACTTGCATCGTGCATCTTGCACCCTGAGCAAAACCGTCAAGGAATGTAAGGAGCTCCTCTGACGGCATCCCCTCTACTGCTTCCGCGTATTCGGTATCTTTATCAAACACAAAGAGTGACCTATCCTCGAAAGATACAACGGCATCAGCCGCAGCTTCATCTATAATTCCTGTCGCAAAGCCGTATCCCGAAGGACTGTTCAGCCGAACATATTCGCCTACTGCTTTGCCAAGCGTCATACCGACGTCCTCGCATACAAGATGAGCAAGCTCAAAGTTGTCAAAATTCATAACAATATCTATATTAAGAGCCGCACGCCACGCAATATGCTCAATCATATGATTTAAAAACGGCAGCGGCGTACGTATTTTGCTTCGATAATCGGGCGCAAGCTTACCCTTTTCGATTTTTACAACTATTTTTGTCTCAGTTGTTTTGCGTGTAACTGTAATTTTGTTATTCATTATATTCACCAAATTCTTATCAGACGTTTGCCTATTTTCTTTCTTTAACCGCGAGACCGTGAGTATTGAAGCCCTCGACTGCCGCGAATTTGTACGCATAATCGCGAACCATATTAAACCCGTCCTTGCTTGCATACCCGACAGATGAGCGCTTTAAAAAGTCCATAACTGAAACGCTTGAGTATGTCTTTGCAAACTGACCTGTAGGAAGAATCGCGTTCGGACCAAGCACGAAGTTACAGAGCGTAACCGGTGTGTACTCGCCGAGCAGTATCTCGCCCGCGTTCTTAATCTTTGGCAGAACCGTAAATGGGTCGTTTGTCATAACCTCCATATGTTCGGGAGCATAATCGTTAACGAATTCAATACTCTCCTCAAGGCTGTCTGTAATAATCGCACCGCCGTAGGTATTATAAACCGTTGTGACGAACTCACGGCGTTTGTCGGAAATCTTGTCGAGCTGCTTTTTAACTATCTCAATAGCTTTATTGACAAGCTCCGCGCTGTTCGTGACCAAAAGCGACGCCGAATCGGGTCCGTGCTCAGCCTCAATCATCCAATCAAGTGCGACTTTTTCGGGGTCTGCGTTTTCATCAGCAAGTATTATACACTCGCTGGGTCCTGCGGGCAAACCGGAGTCGATATAATTCGCAAGAACTCTCTTTGCCGCAGTTGCGTATGTATTTCCGGGTCCTATTATTTTGTGACACTTCGGAATGGTTTCGGTTCCGTACGCGACAGACGCAACCGCCTGTATGCCGCCAACCTTGTATATCTCGGTAACACCGATAATCTTAGCTGCGGCAAGGATTGCATCATCAACATTTCCCTGCTCGTTCGGAGGCGTAACAACGACAATTTTAGGAACACCCGCTACAACGGCAGGTGTTGCGAGCATACAAAGCACAGACGGGAAACTGCCCTTGCCGCGCGGCACATAGAGACATACGTCAACTATAGGCGTTGTTTTTTCGCCGACAAGCAAGCCCTTGTCAACCTCAGTAAACCACATTTCCTCGGGCATCTGCTTCGCGTGGAAGTTTCTGATGTTCTTAACTGCATACTCAATAGCTTCACGTGTCTCGCTGTCAAGGTTTCGATATCCCGCTTCGATTTCCTCGGGCTTTACCTTCATTTGATTGGCTGTGAGTGTAACGTGGTCGAATTTTGCGGTATACTCAAGTACGGCTTCGTCACCGCGCTTTCTGATATCGTCCGAAACCTCGCGTGCAATCTTCATCTGCTCCGAAATATCGGTTTCCGAACGTTGCATAATAAACTCTCTCTGCTGCGCCGTCATCTCGGACAGCTTATAAATGTTGATGTTAGTATCCATTGTGTGTTTTCTGCTCCTTTATCTAATATCTAAAAATTTGTTGTTTTAATTACTGTACAGCCGCTGTAATTTCGCTGCCGTCCGAGTCAATTTTAACGCTGCATCCCGGTTTTAATTCGCCTTTTATCAGCATCTGCGCCAAAATATCCTCTATGTGCTTTTCGATATAACGCCGCATCGGTCTTGCTCCGTATGCTTTATTATAAGAATTTTTGAGCACATATTCCTTGGCTGAGTCAGTGACGGATAGATATATATCCTTTTCCTTAAGACCGCCATATAAATCACCCAGCATAAGATCTATTATTTTAATAAGCTCTTCACATTTAAGCTCCTTGAAAATTACAGTCTCATCTACACGATTTAAAAACTCAGGTCTGAACAGTTCCTTAAGTGCTCTGTCTATCTTAAGGTTAACTGCTTCTTCCTCTTCGTTAAATCCGACAACGTTTGACTTTTTGTCGCTTCCCGCGTTTGAGGTCATAATAATTATCGTATTTTCAAACGAAACCACTCTGCCGTGGCTGTCTGTAATTCTGCCGTCGTCTAAAATTTGAAGCAGCATATTAAATACGTCTTGATGCGCCTTTTCAATCTCATCAAGCAAAATTACGCTGTACGGCTTTCTGCGGATTTTTTCGGTCAGCTGACCCGCCTCATCGTATCCGACATATCCGGGAGGCGAACCGATAAGCTTTGACACCGAATGCTTTTCCATATACTCCGACATATCAAGACGTATAAGCGCATCTTCGCCGTCAAATACCTCACGTGCAATCTGCTTTGCAAGCTCTGTCTTGCCAACGCCGGTGGGACCGACAAAAATAAACGATACCGGTCTGCGTTTTAAGCTGATGCCCGCGCGTTTTCTGCGTATCGCTGAACAAACCGCATCAACCGCCTCATTCTGACCGATTATTCCCTTGTGCAAACGCTTTTCAAGGTCGGTAAGCTTTTCGCTCTCATACTCGGAAATGTGCTTGACCGGTATCTTTGTCCAATTCTCGATAACTGCCGCAACGTCATCAGGGGTTAAAAATTTAACACTGGACTTTTTAAGTTCATCAAGCCTTTCGCTGAGCTTAATTTCCGTCGTTTTAAGGTCTGCTGCCTTTTGGTAATCATCTGCGGCTGCTGCGGTCTCTTTATCCTCTCGGATTTTCTGAAGCTCCTGCTCAGTCTTTGTAAGCTCAATTAAATCTTCATTCTCAAGATTTGCCTTAGACGAAGCTTCATCAATTACATCAATCGCCTTGTCGGGCAAAAATCTGTCCTGAATATACCTCTCGGCAAGCACTGCGGCAGTTCTAATTATATCATCGGAAATCTTGACGCTGTGGTACGCCTCATAATATCCTTTTATGCCCTTTAAAATTTCTATCGTTTCATCAACGGTCGGCTCGTCAATCATAACAGTTTGAAATCTGCGTTCCAGAGCCGAGTCCTTTTCGATATACTTTCGGTACTCGTCGATAGTCGTTGCACCAATAACCTGAATTTCACCTTTGGAAAGGGCAGGTTTTAAGATATTACCCGCGCTCAAACCGCCCTCAGCATCGCCAGCCGAGGCAATGGTGTGTATCTCGTCAATAACAAGTATTATATTGCCGGCTTTCTTGACCTCTTCGATAATGTTTCTGAGTCTTGACTCAAACTGACCTCTAAACTGTGTACCTGCCACAACCGAAGTCATATCAAGGAGATAAATCTCGGAATTTAAAAGCTTGCCCGGAACCTCGCCTTTTACTATTTTAAGCGCAAGACCTTCGGCTATAGCGGTCTTGCCGACGCCCGGCTCGCCTATAAGACACGGATTGTTCTTGGTTCTCCTGTTAAGTATCTGGATTGTCCGCGCAATTTCACGGTCGCGTCCGATAACTGCGTCAATCAAGCCGTCGCGTGCCTTAGTCGTAAGATTTACGCCGTAGGTATCGAGCATTTTTTTCTTTCGTGATTTTTTAGCTTCTTTTGTATTCGCTCGCCTCGGTCCCGGCTTTTCGGGTCCTGAATCGCTGTCGCCGCCCAAAAAGCTGCGCATAAACTCAAGCGGATTTCGCTGTCTGCTGCGGCTCATTTTTTCCTCTGTCTCATCATCTTCAGCCGGGCTGTTATTTATATCATCTATTTCATCGGAAATATCGTCATATTCATCGAAATCCTCACCTGCAAGCTCTGCACGAAGAATGTTTATACCGTCACCGATATCAAAATCGTCACCCATTTCCTCAAGCATATCCCGCATTTCGGAATTAAGTTTATCCATCTCCTCCGGTTCAATGCCCATTTTGTTGAGTATCGTATCAACAGGTCCCAAATTAAGCTCCTTCGCGCACGAAAGACAATAGCCCTCATTCTTTTGCAAACCGTCCGGTTCAAGCTTTGAAATATATACAACTGCCAAGTTTTTATTACATCTGCAACATAGCATAGAATATCCTCCTAAACAATAGGGATTAGAAAACAGGAAGTTATATAACACGGCAATGCGCATTACATTCCCCCGTCTCTGTTGCTGATATTCAATTATTATATCATAATATTTATAAATAATCAATCTTTTTTTCTCATTTAAGCACTGTTGACAAAAACATCTCTTTATATTATCATATTGTCATATAATAAAACCTTTCGGCGGTGATATGATGGAAAAAATTAAAGAGCTGTACATAAAATATAAAGAAATAATATTGTATCTGGTTTTCGGTGTGCTGACTACGGTGATTTCAGTCGGGCTTTTCGCGGCTCTAAGCGTATTTTTTGACTTTTTAAGCCCCCGTCTCGGATACGGAGACGCGCTTACTATACAAAACAGCAAGATTATAAATACCTCGTGTGTAATTTTCAAGAACATCATAGCTATCCTCTTTGCATATGTCACAAACAGAAAGTTTGTTTTTGAAAGCAAGGTCAGCGGTTTTCTGCCCATTGTTAAAGAAATGATAAATTTCTTTTTGGCACGCCTTTCAACTTTAATTTTCGAAATTATGTTTATGCTGGTTACGGTTAACATTCTCGGGTTTAACGACCTTATTATGAATATTATCGCGCAATTTGTTATTGTGGTTTTAAACTATGTGTTCAGCAAGCTTTGGATATTTAGGAAAAAGGATTAAAACGGTGATATTATGAAGAATTCTTATAAGATTATACTGTCTCTTGGGATTGTTCTGATTATTGCACTCGGCGGTCTCGGAATTTACACCTTAACAGCTCCGGGCGGCGAAGATAGCGGTGATAACTTATCCACCTCTTCTCCTGCTCCCGAAGATGGTTTATCAGTAAATCCGTTTAAGACTATTGCGGAATATGACGGACAACTTTATATCAGCAAAACTATGGCAAACAGCGCGAATATTGATGATGCGGCTGTTCTGCCCTTTGAGGCTGAACGCCTTGTAATCGACGGCGAGTATGTATACTACGTCACAGCCGGAGATGAAGAATATGCGCCTGAACTGAGAGTTCATAATATTTTGGATAAAAACAGCGCAGAGAGTGACAAATCAGTATGCGAGTTTGTGTCGCCGTACGGCTCACCTGCGCTTATCGGAGGTTTTATATACTCCGCATATTACGGTGCTTCCGATGATGACGAAAACATTGGAATTTACAGAATAAATGCCGTATACGATGATGACGAAATGGGATACAAAAAAATTGCCGACGGTGAGTATTATATATACGGCTATGATGACGAGTATTTATACTGCACCACAAACGACGGCAGCACAGGCACAGTTCTTTACAGAATGACGCTCAGCGGCGAAAACCTGACTGAAGTATTGAATTATAACACACGCGCCGATAATATAGTTGTAGACGGAAACTACATATTCTTTTCGGCGTATGACGATATAAGCCACAGCTACAAGATATACCGCTCCCCGAAAGACGGCCGCGGAAATATTGATGCATACGCCTTTGAGTGCTTTTCGGGAATGTTTGATATAATAGACGGCAGGCTGTACTACCAAGCAGACGCTTCGATATACTCCTGTGAACTGAGCGG
The DNA here is from genome assembly GCA_900542675.1 of uncultured Eubacteriales bacterium. GTDB lineage: Bacteria > Bacillota > Clostridia > Monoglobales > Monoglobaceae > Monoglobus. Next base: position 6,807 of record UQOT01000081.1, read on the forward strand.
CAGCGACGAGCGTAAAGTCGTGTCTCTCGAACAAGACAGTGCAGGCGCGGGTGACTTTCTAAAGTTTGGCGAAATACTGTATTTCACTGAAGCCGTAAAAGACAGCGACGAAACTCGCCTTTATCGGTATGATATCGCAACGGTTGAAAAAAAGCAAATCAGTAAATAATAATATTAAAGGCGTCCCGGACTGATATGCACCCCAAAAGTTGGACACTTTTGGAGGTGCATATTTTTATAGCAAAAAAGGGGCAAAAATTTAGAAAATATAGTGCAGAATTTTAAATCTGTGTTATAATGTATTTTACTGTACCATTCTCATTTGGTTTAAAATCTTCCGGTGAAGAAACAGGTGTAAAACCTACCGCAAATTCCTGTATAACCAGCTTAATGCTTGTAAGCACACCGTTTTTGTCATATGCCGCAAAAATTACGGTATATGTGCCGTCTGTAGGTGATACCACTGTTGCATTGCCGTCCTCATCAAGAACGATTCTATGTGCTGTGATTTCCTCATCGCCGCTCACATTACCGTCCTTGTCAACCGTACCGCCGCCCGTTAACGTGATTTCCTCATTTTCGCCGACTTGCACTGCGCTGTTTTCCGGGACAATCACGCTTCCGTTTTCGTCCACCGTAACGCTTTCCGTATCGTCGGGGACGGTAATTGTAACATCCGCGATGCCGTCGCCGTCCTTGTCAATCGTAACTGTGCCGTATACGTTCCCGCGTTGGTTTCCGCGCCGCAGTAAACCGCTGTAATTGTTATCGCCGATTGCGAGCTGTTTATTAACCGTATTTATTGTAAGCGTTGCCGTTCCGCTGTCCTTTGCGGTATCATCGTCATAGGTTACCTCTGCCATTCCGAGCGAGGTATCGCCAACATAAAATTCTACCTTGTCAGCGTCAACGCTGAACAGCGACAAGCTGTTTGTCGCGCTCTTTGATACTTTTGCCGTCAATGTCAGCGTTTCGCCGTAGGTGACGGTCTGATTATCCTTAACCTCCGTCTGTGAGCCTGCCTTTGCGATAGTAAAGCCGACATTTGTACTAAGTTCCGTATAATTATCTGTACCATCAACACTGAATTTTGCCGTATAGCTTCCCGCCGTTGTGGGCGCGGTTGCGCTTTCCGCGTAGCTTGTGCCGCCCGCACCGACATATTTAACGCTCACCGTACCGAATTTAGCCGCATACTGCGGATTTATCGTTGCTCCGTAGGTTACGTCCGTTATTGACGGGGTAGTAGTCCATTCATTTGTCGCCTGTGTAATATTAAATTTCAGTGTCTTTGCCGCGCCCACGCTGTCCGACCACTTATAATTATTGCTATCGGCGGGTTTCCGCAAGTCCATTTCACATTTCCCGCGCTCGCGGAGGAATTGAGCCAGTCACGGATATTGCTGTCGTCCCAATAGTTTGTGCCGTATGTTTGACGGCTGCTGATGCGGCCGTGCGAGCCGGTCGTGACACCGCCATACGCGTCAAACGCCTTTTGGCAAATCGACGTGTCCGCAAGCATAAGCAGCAGATAGCCGTCCTGATATTCCGTTACCGTTTTGGTCGAATCGGTTATCGGATTGCCGTTATCGTCATAGTCGATGATTTTCTCGAACGCCACGCACCGCCTAGTGACAGTATTATACTGACCGCCGTTATAATGGATATAAGTTTTCTTTTCATTGGAAAATTCCTCCCTATAAAAAGTACGCAAGTACAATCATTTATACCTGCGTACTAGAAAACGCGGGCTTTAAAAATGATTGTATTTGCAGCACAACATTTAAAACTTTCAGAACAATTGTATGAAATTAAAGCCAACGTATCGACAATATGCCTTTTCCCATCTTCAAAAAGGCTTCGGGCTTATTGAACATCTTTTCAAACTTTTTCTATGCTCCGGCGGCAGTGAAGTAAAATTCTCATCTCCAACACCGCAGATAAAGAATGTAGGCTTTTCCGACTTTGGTGTAATGGTTTAGGGTACTCGTGAATGATATACTCGGTATTCGTGAGCTGACCTTTGGTGTTTCGATTTCTGCGGCGCTCAATATATCCCTGCTTCTCAAGTTCAACGATAGACACCCTGATAGCATCAATTCCTTCCTTGCAGATGATTG